>NZ_CP108615.1:0-4411 GCF_045039765.1 Streptomyces sp. NBC_01166 | reverse complement strand
CAGCAGGTCTACACACCCACACCCATCCACGTAGGCCCTGGGCAGGCCCTGAGCGTCCCTCAGAGCCTCGGACAGCCCATGCCGTACGTCATCGTCCAGCAGGCGGCCCCCGCGCCCTCCTGGACCCGCCAGCACGCCGGACAGATCGTCGCTGCCGGAGGGGCCGGGGTCCTGGTCGTCGCCGTCCTCCTGGCCGTCGCCGTCGTCGCGGTCGCGGTCGGCATCGGAGCGATCTCGTGCGCGATCGGCTGGCTGGTCATCAAGTCGCTGATGGGCTCGCAGAACGAGAAGTGACCGCCCGGCGTGTTCGTATCACGCCGGTCGGCCACGGACGACAGGATCACACGGAACGACGGAGGCCCGGAACCGCTAGCGACGGTCCGGGCCTCTTCCTCCGCCACCTGGAACGCGAACGGAGAAGTTGATCGATGACCACGGTAGAGCACGGCAAGGCTCCGGCACCACAGGTAGCCCCTCCGCATGACGACGTGCCCCCGGTCCTCTCGCTGGATGGAGCACAGGCCGCACAACACCTTCGGGCCCATGGTGGCCGCCAGGTCTCCCGGCGCCCCGTTGGCGAAGCCCTTGAGGGGCGCCGGGCCGCCTCTGGCGGCCTGGCGGACGCCCCGCTTGGTACTACTACGGACTTTGTTTCACCCCTGGCGGGGAAAACCGGGTCTGACCAGCACGAATGCGGGAAGGGCACCGATCCGTGTTGCCGACGTCGTCGCCGGTACGACGTCCAGCGGACCATCGTCAGCTTCACGACGGTCAAGCGGCTCGGGGCCTGCGGACGGGTCATGGCTCAGGGCCAGAACGGCAAGGTGGACCGGGTCAAGATCCACATGCGTGACGGGGTCGCCTACACGTCCGGGCTCTGCATCTGCGCGAACGGCTGGCTCTGCCCGGTCTGCTCGGCCAAGATCCGCGCCAAGCGGGCCAACGAGATCGCCGTGGGAGTCGCCTCGCTGATCATGGGCGGTGGGGAAGCCTGGATGGTCACCTTCACCGTCCGGCACGCGAAAGGCCACGCTCTCGCGGAACTCCTCGACGCACTCAACGACGCATTCCGTCGCCTCGGAAATGGCAAGATCGCGGTCCGCGAAAAGAAGGCAACCGGGAAGATCGGCACCATCAATTCGCGGGAGATCACCTACGGAAAGAACGGCTGGCATCCGCACCTTCACGTCATCGTGTGCTTCAAGGAAGTGCCCGACGTTCGGGAACTCGCGATCATGATGGGCCGCTGGCAGCGGCTTTGGATGGCCTGGACGAAGAAGCACGGATTCCCGGCGGACAAGGCTCACGGTGTGAAGTGGGACAAGGTCATGACGGCCGAAGGTGCCGGAGAGTACATCGCCAAGGCTCAGGACTCCGGACGGCATATCGGGAACGAGGTAGCTCGCGGTGATCTCAAGAAAGGCAAGCTCGGCAGTCTGACGCCCTTCGAGATGATCGAATACCTGATGGCGACCGGGGACGCTGCTGTCGTGGATCTCTGGACCGAGTACGAGATGGCAACCAAGGGAAAGTCCTGGTTGCGCTGGTCACCCAAGCTCAAGGCCATGCTCGGAGTCGAGGAGAAGACAGAGGAAGAGTTGGCCGCCGAGGAAGTGGCCGGCGGGGAGGTGGCCGAGCTGGCAGAGGCCGCGTGGAAGATGGTCATCCGTCACGGCCTGGAAACCCGAGTCCTCGAAGCTGTCGAACGCGGAGGATTCCCGGCACTCGTCAAGCTCCTTACGGCACATCAAATCTGGGCAGTCAAGAAACTCGGACCTGATGACACGTCAGAAACCCCTGACGCTCCGTCAGAAAGCAATGCCGCTTAGGGTTGGAGAAGTGTTTACCTAAAGGTGATCTGCGGGGCGGGAGCATGAAAAGGGGCCTTTACACTTGTACCAAAGGAGAGGGATGGAATCCCTCACCGCCCTTAGTGGTCACTCGGCCCCTTTTCTTGCTCCCGGAGGGGTCCCCGCTGATCAGCTTTAGGTAAAGACTTCTTCGGCCCGGAACACAAAAAGGCCCCCGCCCGATACCGGCAGGGGCCTTTAACGCGTCGTCATTTGTCCTCGGCAGCAATCCTCTTGTAGACCGCATTCCGCGTGATCCTTGCAGCTCGGGAAACCTCGGTTGGCGTCAATGCCTTCGTCTTGACCGCGTTCACGCTCAACGACGTCTCCGCCTTCTGGGCTGCCTCCGAGATGTCCGCCAAGGCCCGGATCAGGTTCCGGTGCCACTCGGCCGGATCAGTCGCCATCGCCGCATCTGCGTGTCCCAAGTAGGCCACCAATTCAGAGATCGACTGGAACTGTCGTTGCAGGTCAGAACGGAAAATGGCTGCCTTGCTACGGGTCATGATGCGGCCTCTCAGGGGGAACGATGTGGATACTTGGTTGACAGGTTACGTGTTCTAGGTCCATCGTAGAGCCCAGCACAGCCCGTAGTCAGCAGTACCGACATGACGAGCTGTCAGACAGTCCCCGGCCACTGTCCACAAGGGCGGTGTCCGAACCTCCTGTTACACCAGTGATCACCAAACGAAAGGCACTCCAATGCCCGCGATCTTCCACGTCGACCAGGCCCGCACCTTCTCCATGGTCATGTTCCTCAGCTCCTCCCCGAAGATGCAGTTCGGCACCCAGCAGCAGGACACCGCCAAGGATGGAACCCCCAAGTGGGAGGTCCAGGTCGTCGCCTCCTTCACCCAGTTCGGCCGGACCGAAAACGAGATCCTCAAGGTCGGCGTCCTCTCGCACACCGACCCGGCCGCCCCTCTCCAGGGCATGCCCCAGCCCGTCGAGCTCGTCGGTTTCCGCGTCGGCGTCACCCCGGCCGAGAAGCGGACCGACCGCAACGGCAACGAGAAGATCATGGGCGGAACCGCCTGGTACCAGGCCGACGAACTCCGCGCGATCAACGCCGTTCCCACCTCCCGCAAGTCCGCCTCGCAGGAAGGCTGAACGTGTCCGCCACCGACACCCTGAGCCTCGCTCCCCTCGTCGCCATCCTCACTCTCGTGGGGCTGGCGGCCTGGGGGGCGGCTCGCCTCTTCATCGCCACCTACCGGTACATCCGGGCCACTCCGTTCCAGCGCCGCCGGATGCGTCATGCCTGGTCGATCGCCCGCCGCTGGCGTCGTCTCGCTCCGAACGTCGGTCTCGCCCGGGTCGATGAGAACACCAAGGGCCGCAAGGATCTCCAGGGCAAGACCGCGAAGCCCGTGACGGTCGTCCCCAAGATCAAGGTGTTCCCCGAGCCGTGGGGCATCCGGGCCGTCATCAAGACGATCCCCAAGGTCGGGGTCGAGGAAGTCGAAAAGGCCGGCGGATGGCTCGCCGACGCATGGGACTGCGAGAGCGTCGAAGTCCGGCGGCTCAAGGCCGGGCTCGTCGAGGTCCGGGGCATCGTCGGCAATCCCCTCGACGACCACCAGCCCTACGCCTGGCCGGACGTGGCCGAGTGGCTTCTTCCCATGGGCCACAACCCCTGGATGCGCCAAGTCGCCATCCCGCTACGGCAGTTGAGCGGAATCAAGATCGCGGGACTCCCCGGCTACGGCAAAACGATGTTGATGCTCGCCTGGATGGCCGTGCTCGCCACCCGGTCCGCCGTCCAATTCGCGATCTTCGACGGCAAGACGTCCGATCCCCGTTACGGCGACTGGGGCCAGGCTGGAGAACGAGCGATGTTCGTCGTCGGCGACAACCCCGAAACCGCGAATCAGCGACTCACAGAGATCGTCCGGATGCTCAAGGACCGCCCGGCCGCGCTGGTCGAGGAACGGGGCACCCACAAGTTCTGGAAGCACGGGCCGACCGATGCCAACCCGCTCGTCGTCGTGATCATGGACGAGTGCCACAACTACTCCGACGTCAAGGGGCTGACCGGCAAGGACAAGCAGCTCATCGAGTCGAACCAGCGGATGATGCAGACCATCTCCAAGGAAGGTCGCGGGCTCGGCGTCCTCGGCATCTTCGGTACGCAGAAGCAGACCTCGGACGCCATCCCGACCGCCGTCCGCGACAACCTGGAAGTCGGAATCTGCTTCCCCGTCTTCACCATCGACGCCGCAGAAGCGGCCCTCGGCTCAGGCATCCGGAACGACGAGCCCAACCAGCCCATGGCCCTGGTCGACAAGGAGACCAACGTCGGGGTCTGCGTCGTGACCAACGTCCCCGGCCTGGGTGGCCGCTACGACCGAATCCGCGTCGGCGACCTGGACGAAGACCAGCTGCCCGCCTTCATCGCCTCGACCGCCCACCTTCGCCGCGACATCATCCCCGCGGCTGCCCCGACGATGGTCGACGTCTCCGCCGAGTCCGTGCGGGCGGACAAGTCCGCCGGCACTTCCGTCCCGCTCCAGAAGAAGACCCGTCGCACCCGGAAGGCGAGCTGATGACCGACCCGTACG
>NZ_CP108614.1:0-367160 GCF_045039765.1 Streptomyces sp. NBC_01166 | reverse complement strand
ACGCACGACCCTACGGGTCGTAAAGATGATAAAGCCCTACGGGCTTTTAAACAATTCCTCCGGAATTGTTTATGAATTCCTCCGGAATTCACGCCCCGTCTTGCCTTGCGGCTGACGCCGGATCAGCGGGTGCCGCCCGGGTGGTGATCCGTCACCTGACCTACGGTCAGGCTCCGGCCATGTGTCCATGGCGCGTGGAGGAGTTTCGGGGGCTCCACCTGCCTCACCCCTTAGGTCCACTGATGGCTGTCACAGACAAAGACGGCAGCAAGAGGGGAGGGTGCCCGGGTCGGGCGGGATGCGCGTGCATCATTTTCGGTGGTAGCTAAGAACTGGACTCAGGCTACGCCCACGCTGCATCACTTGGGTACCTGGGTAGGGTCTGGGTTTCTGCGCCATCCCCACCGGGGATTCCTGTCGTGAATCAGTGAACCTGCGCAGTACTCAACCAACCTGCGCAGGCACGTCAAGCAAGAACACCACAGGAGGGGGCAGGGGGCTTTCCCCCGCCCCTGTGGGGGTTAGATGTGGATTACGGGGGCGTCGGCGTATTCCGTGCCCGGGAGAGGGATGAGGGGCCCGTCAGTGTCCGGGTGGATGGTGTAGGCGTCGAATGCCTCGGCGCGGGTGAGGGGCAGCGGGTCGCCGTCGGTGAAGCGCCAGCCGCATACGGTCTGGGGCTGTCCCATGGTGCGGAGGAGGAGGCCGCTGGGGTGTGCGCCTGATAGGGCGATGGCGAGCAGGTCACAGAACACGTACAGGTCGCTGCCATTGGCTGCCATTCCTTCGTCGTCCTGCACGAAGGGAAACAGCGCAATGGCGGTTCCGCCAATGCCGGTTACGCCAAGTGTAAGGGCGTGGCTGCCGATTCCTGCCTTGTCGGTTACTCGGTCGAAGATGTCCAGTGCCCGGTTGCGGTCGCGGTCGCTCGGAACCTGAAGCAGAGTACCCATTGTTGTTTCCCCTTTTCTGTCTGTTGGCTTTGGGCGGGTGGGGCGGCGGGAATTTCCCGCCGCCCGGCTGGGTACCTAGCTGCTGCGCCGGTCGCGCATTCCGGGGACCGTGACGGGGATAAACGTCAGGTGGAGTTCGACGAGTGCCGCGATTTCGTCTTTGTTGAGTCCGAGAGTTTCGCCGTGCCGGTCGGTTCCTCCGGTGATGACGACGTTTCCTACGTAGTGCTGGATAGGCTCGTTGTGGAGGGCGTAGAGAATTGTTGCGGAGCGGTTGACCGGGGCTCCGGTAATCAGTCCCTCGTCGTTGAGCCACATGGTGAGCGTCGGCGAGATGTCGACGGCATCAACGGCGTGGCAGTCAATCGCGCGGTAAAGGGTTTCGAGGTGTCCGCGTGCGCCGGTTGCGGGCCAGTCGATGATTTCGAATTCTCCGGTGGTACGGAGAATGAGGGCATGATTGTTCTTCTGTTCGGTGATCATTGGGTCCCTTTCGCGGGATGGGTGGGTTGCCTTGCGCGGTCGGCTGCCACTGCCGACCAACAAGAAAAGTGTATCGCGCTATGCCGATACACAGGGTTGTTTTCGGGGCGTTTCCGCAGGTCAACCCATATGGGTGGTGCCCGGCGGCGGGCGCTTGGCGGGTCGCCGCTCCCCTGCCGCGCAGCGGCTGGGGAACGTTCGGGAGTGCGGAGCGCTGCCGAACGTCGAGGGGGCCGGTTCGAGTGCGCGGAGCGCGCGGCCGGAGCGCGGAGCGGTCCGGCGGGCCGGGTTTCTCGGGCGTGAGAGCGCGGAGCGCTCGGTCCGGGCGCGGAGCGGCCGGGCACGCCCTGCGGGGTGAGGAGCGCAGCGGATCACCCCGCACGCGGCGGCGCGTCGAGCGCCCGCCGCCGGGGATCGCGCATATGGGTGTGCGTCAGGTCTTCCGGCTCGGCCGCGCCTTGCTGCGCCCTGGTCCGCCGGGCCCGTCGTGCTTTGCTGCGCCCCGCTCAGCCACCACGACCCCGCTGCGCCCTTTGTGCGGCGCTGCGCCCGGTGGTCAGGTGCCGGTAATGGCGCGTACGGCGGCGGCGAGCTGGTCGGCGATGCGGTCGAGTCCGTCGGTGACGCATGCCTCGGGGAGGAAAAGGCCGGCGGGGAACTCCTGGACGCCGCGCGGGAGCTGAGGGGTGTCGGGCCACTCGTCTGATGCGGCGACGTCGTAGGCCATGCACAGATCGCCTTCGACGTCGATCAGGAGCGTGAAGCACGCGGTGTAGGGGCCCCAGAGGGAGCCGGTGGTGCCCCAGTAGCCCGCGTCGGCATTCCAGCCGGGGCCGAGACGTCGGGCGGTGGCGTAGGCGATGTCCCCGACGCTGAAGGGGTATTCGACGCCGGGCGCGGGGAAGCCCATGCGGAGCGCGGGCGGGTTCTGGGGCGGCTCGGTGATGGCGACGGTCTGGTGGTCGTTGTGCTCGGGCATCAGGATTCCTCGGGTTGTGGGCGGGCCGTGGCTGTCCGGCCCGGTGAGGGGTTGTGGGGGCGGCGCGGCCGTGGTGGTCGGGCTGCGCCGCCCGGGTCGGCTGCTAGGGCCGTGTGGGGGGCGTCAGGAGACGCGTACGGGCATCAGGAGGTGGCGGTAGTCCTCGCCGGTGGGGTGGGTGCCCGTGGTGAGCAGGAGCGGCGGGACGTTGGTGCTGCCTTCCTTCAGGTCGCGGAGGTGGAGCGTGACGGTGTCTGTTCCGGCGAACGCCTCCAGGGCGTCCTTGAGGAGTGCGGGGTTGGAGTGGACCTCGCGCGCCTTGGGGGTGGTTCCGGCGAGCGTGGTGAACGCCAGGGTCATGCCCTTGATGCGGGCCAGGTCGTCCGGCTCCCCGATGCGCGGGGCCAGGGTGAGGATGCCGTCGTCGTTCCACCGGAGGGTGACCGGGCTGCCCCGCTCGCCCGACGCAGCGATCAGGGCGGCGCACTTCTTCAGGGCCCGCTGAGCGGTGGCCCGGTCCAGGGTGAGGGAGGTGTCCACCGTGGTGGGGAACAGGGCACCGTAGCGGGGCAGGTTCCCGTGGAGTGGCTGGATGGTGAGGGTGGTGTCGCCCACGGTCAGGGTGAGTTCGGGGGTTCCGAACGCGATGGCGACGGGGCCGGTGCAGGTCTTGAGGTACTTGGAGAGGCGGGTCAGGACGCTGGCGGGAATGAGCGTTGTCAGGGTGTGGTCGGCGGCGGTCGCCGGGTGGTCGGGGTGCGGGGTGGCGGGGACGTCGGCGACGGCGAAGCGGTAGCGGTCGGTGGCCGAGAGGTTGAGCGTCTGGCCCGTCAGGGTCATCTGTACGCCCGTCAGCATGGGGAGGGTGTCGTCTTTTCCGGCGGCCGGGAGGACGCGCTGGAGCTGGCGGTAGAGCTCCTGGGCGTCGAGGTGGGCGGCGGTGGGCGCGGGCTTCTTCGCTGGGGCGAACTCGCCCACGGGGGGCGCGGTGACCGGGACGGTGAGGTGGTCGGTGGTCAGGAGGTCTCCGGTCAGGGTGACCGTGGTGCGGGCTGCGGTCGCCTTGGTCTCTCCGGCGACCATCGCGGTCAGCGTCTTCTTGAGCTGGGCGAGCGGGAGCAGTGAGGCCCCGGCCCGGGTGACGGTCGCGTCGGGCACGGTGACGGAGACGGCGGTCTCCCAGTCGTGGGTGCGCAGGGTCAGGCCGGTGTCGTCGGCCTCGATGAGCACGCAGGACTGGGCCGGGGTCGGGGCGCACACGGTGCCGAACTCGGCGATCGTGAGGGCGTCGGCGAGCGGGCCGTAGGGCGCGGTGACGTGCGCGGTCGCGGTGGGGGTGGGCTGCTCGGACATGGGTCTCCCTTGGGTGTGGGTAGGGGGTTGCCTTGCGTGGTCGGCTGCCACTGCCGACCAACAAGAAAAGTGTATCCCGCTATGCCGACATCCGGGGTGTTTTTCGGGGCGTTTCCGCAGGTCAACCCATACGAGTGGGGCGGGGGCGGGGGGTTGTCGGGGTGCCGCGCCCGTGCCGCGTAGCGGCATGGGTACCGTCCGGCAGCGCGGAGCGCTCGGGGTGGCGCGGAGCGCCACCCCGCTCGGCCGGACGGTCCCGCCGTGGGGAGCGGAGCGGACCCGGCGGGGAGGGTGGTGGGGTCGAGCGCGCGGAGCGCGCGGCCGGGGAGCGGAGCGGACCGGCGGCCCCGGCATCCTCGGGCGTGAGAGCGCGGAGCGCTCGGTCCGGGGAGCGGAGCGGACCGGGCACGCCGCGCAGGGGTGAGGAGCGCAGCGGATCACCCCTGCGCGCGGCGGCGCGTCAACCCCCCGCCCCCGCCCCACTCAAAGAGTGAACGTGCCGTTAGGCCCGGTGCGCCCGAGCCGTCAGGCTCCCACCGCCCTTCGTGCCTTGCTGCGCCCGCTCAGCCACGGTGTCGCCGCGCCCTCCGTACCCTGCTGCGCCCCGTTCCTCCGGAGTGGGCGCAGGAGTGTTCTGAGGAGCATCCGGACGCCTGCGTGCCGCGCCCGGCATGCCGCGGCTGACGACGAGTCGCACCCTGGAGAGATGAGCACGCCGATAGTCATCCACCGCCTCTCCCCCACTGGTGGCCGGCGGGTCACCATCCGAGGACAGATCGCCGGGCTCGCCTACGACGACCAGGACGTCGTCGAGTTCCTGCGCCGGGCCGGGCTCCCGGACGCGGAGCAGTTGCTGGACCAGCCGGAGTGGGTGGAGTGGCGGGGCGGACGTGCGCACCAATACGCGGCGGCGTAGACCGCTGGGAGGCTGGCGTCGAGTTCGATGGCTGGCTGGCTCTGTCCACGAAGTCTCGACAGCACCTGAGCCTGCTGGGGCGTTACCCGTTGACCAAGGAAGCGAGGCCGGTAGAGCCCCAGCCGGGCGGGGTCGCGCTGTGCTGAGCTACGAGTACGCCTGCCACCAACGGTCGGCCTCAGCACGAGTCACTTCGGCGTCGTACTGACTCGCATCGAAGTGGAGTTCCGGCGGGGGATAGGGCATCTCGGTGTGCGCCCCCCACGGAACCTCCCAGTCCGACCACTGCACGATCTCCCCGCACCGCTGCACGACCACGGTCAGGAAGCCGCAGCAGCCACCCGTGCAGTCCGGTCCCCCCAGTTCCAGGAGACGAGCCTCGCCGGTCGCCCGGAGAGGGCTGGGGTGGCCGGCTGGCAGTGCATCAGCCGCGTACGGTCCGCGGCCACCTTCACCGACCGTCTCTTCAACCACGTCCTCGCCGTTGACCCAGAACCGCAACTGGGCAGGGAACCGAGGTCCCGGCGGCAACACCCTGATCTCCAAGCGATCGAACATCAGACCAGCCTAGGGGGCCCGCGCTGACTCGCGCGCGCGGCCAGCGGGCGCCTATCACGACCATGCCGACGGGAAGGTTCATGAGAGTGCCTCCCGTTCTCGTGAACATCGCGCCAGAGCTGATCTGGCTGCCTCCCGAGATGGTGAACAACCGCTGTCGAAACGCGGGTTCTGGCTCAACTTCTGTGAAACCACCCCGGCCGGGCTCGTGCCCACTCCTCAGCAAGCCTCCGGCCTGCCGGTTCCTTTCAGTCGCCGATCTCGGACGCCGAGGATCGGCTCGACTTCACAGAAGTTGTGCCAGAACCCAAGTACGGACAGCGAATGTTCACCACTTCGGGAGCCACCTCCTTTCAGCTCTGTTCGATTTTCATGGCCTGGGCAGCACAGCGAGTGGGGCAGCCGCGATGGGCTGTCAGCCCCTTGTGCCAGCATGCTGTCGTGACAGACACACGTGATCAGCGTCCCGCCGAAGCCACTCTCGACTTCCTGCGCTCCGCGTTTCCGCCGGAGTGGCGTGAGCCGGCGCTCGGGCATGAAGCCGTCGCGGAGTGGGAGCAGGAGAACCAGGTGGTTCTCCCGGAGCCGTACAGGACGTTCATCGCGGAGATCAGCAACGGCTCCAGCCTTGGTCCCGCCGGCGATGGCGGTCTCCAGCCGCTCGGCTGGCTGCCCGACACGTGGCCCGGCCTCGGCCCGCGGCAGCCGGGCGAACCGTTCCCTCTGGAAGCGGCCTGGCCCTGGGAGGACGACGAGGGTGTCGACCCCGAGGACCCCCGGATCAACGCCGCATTCATCAAGGGGTCCATCGTTCTCGGGGCCGAGGACGGACCGTCGTTCTGGCTCCTGCTGACCACAGGCCCCCGCCGCGGCGAGGTGTGGATGATCGCGGACGTGGGCGCCATCCCGGTGCCCGGCGACCAGGCATGGGGCTTCGAGGAATGGGTGCAGCGCTGGCACAGCGGCCACGACTGGTGGGACTGAACGCCCGTGCTGACGGGTCCCAGGTCACAGGCTGTTCGAATGTCGGGTGCCTCCCACAGTGGTGAACATTCGCTGTCCATACTCGGGTTCTGGCACAACTTCTGTGAAGTCGAGCCGGTCCTCGGCGTCCGAGATCGGCGACCGAAAGGAACCGGCAGGCCGGAGGCTTGCTGAGGAGTGGGCACGAGCCCGGCCGGGGTGGTTTCACAGAAGTTGAGCCAGAACCGAAACGCGTGAACAGAGCCAGATGACGGACCGGCGGCCCGGCCCCCTCGGGTGTGAGCGCGGAGCGCTCGGCGGGGCCCTTCGGGGTGTGGCGGGGTTACGAGGCGCTGAGAGCAGCGACCAGGGCGTCGGGTGAGGGTGTGGTGCCCGTGGCGAGGTAGCGCACGCCGTCGCCCTCCGACGGTACGGTCGCGCCCCGGGCGAGCGGGTGCCGGCGGGAGATCGCGGTGCGCCACCCGTGCCGCTCGTCCCACACGAGCGCGACCGCCGGGGCCTGGTCGGCGTCGAGCACGAGCACGGCCACCACGTGATCGTCGCCAGGGTGCTGGACATCGGGCGCGGCCTCGGTGGTGGTCCAGCCGGCGCGGTGCAGGGCGGCGGCGACGTCGGCCAGGTACGGGGCGGCGCGGCGGGCGCGCAGGACGGTTCCGGCGCGTGCGGTGGCGCGGCGGGCCTGTCCGGCGGGGTAGCCGAGTTGGGCGGCGGCCGCGGCGGGCGTCAGGTCCGGGTCGGCCTCGATGCGGTCGGCGATGCGGTCGGCGCGCAGCCGGGTCAGGGCGTCCTGCCCGGTGTTGCGGTGGACACCGAGGCGGGCGGTGACGGTGGCGGCGCTGATGGTGGGGTCGGCGTCGAGCAGCTCGGCGACGCGTGCGGGGACCTGGTCGCGCGGGACCTGGTCCCCGGTGTGCCGGGGCCGGCCGGTCCGGGGCGCGGCGTCGCCGGGGCGGCTTTCCTGGAAGGCGCGGACCGCGCGGCGGGGCCAGTGCTCGACCCCGCCTGCCTCGACCCGGGCCTTGGTGAGGGCGGGGTCGTTCTTGTACGTCTTCCAGGAGTCCGGGGCCACCCCGATCAGGGCCGCGCACTCGCGGCGGTCCAGGAGGTCGTTGTCGTCGTCTTCCTCCGGGAGCGGGGGGACCGGCTTGCCGAGGAGGTAGGCGTCGACCTGCTCGCCGTCGTACAGCCGCGTACGGGAGCCCTTCGAGCTGATCGGCTTCGGGAAACCCCCGGCCGCGTAGGGCTTGAGGCGGGTGTAGTGGTCGATGCCGACCCCTTGTTGCGCGGCGAGGTCCGCCAGGGTGCGCACGAGGTGGTGACGGCCTGCTCTGATCACGGGGGTGCTCCTCCAGAACTCTGTGTCGAACGACGGTAGCGGCCCTGAACCTGGGCCGGTGGGCGGTACGCTGCGGGTGGGCCCCCTTTCGGGGTGGTTGCCTTGCGGCCGGTACCCGTGCCACCCGTCTCACCCCCGTGGGCGGACTGAGGGTGCCGGCCTTTTACGTCCCGGCGGTGCCCCGCGCTGCCCACGACCGCGCGGCCAGCGGGGCGGGCTGCGGACCGTTCCGCCCCGGCAATTCCGGTTTCCTGCGGTGATCTCACATCCAGTCTTCACCGGCGAGAATCTTGTTCACGAGGGCGCGGGATCCCCCGAGGTTCACCGCGAGATCAGTTGCCGTGATCTGCCCGGCGCGCCCGATGATGCCTTCGTGCTTGGCAGCTCGCATGCGACCACCTGCGATCGTGCGCCACATCCTGGCCCGCGCTTCGTAGGCGCGGGCCAGGATGTGCGGGGCTCCGAGCTGCTTCACGTCGTCGCCGCCCTCGTTGAGCGCGTGGGCCAGATCGATGGCGCCCTGGGTGGCAGAGACGAGGGCGCTCTCCGCATCGTCGTGCTCCTCGATCTCGATGCGGTCACCGACGCGAACAACGCTGTAGTAGGCGCCGGTCCGCGAGTCGGCCCGTGTTGCTGCGAAGTCCACGTCCAGGCGGTTGGCCGGCCAGGAGAACGTGATGTCGGTCGTGGGCTCTTCCGTGCCACGCATGCTCTCTGCCATCTGGTGCAGCATCCAGCGCTGGGCATCCGTCTCGGTGTCGACAGTGAAGAACTCGGTGCCGCCGTTGACCGACTCGATGATGACGATTTCCTGGCCGGCGCCGGTGGTCCCACGGCTGTAGGACTCGTCGATCCAGGTTCGCTCCTCAGCGATGACGACGTCCTCCCGCGTGATGCCGGTGACCTCTTCTGCGGTGACGGTCTGCACGGTGCCTCCACGGCGCGTTGATGGTCGACTTCGCCGACCTGTGCGTACCAAGGTAGACACTCGATCAGTTAGTGTCAACCATGGTAGGCACTCGCTGATTCCTGCTCGCCCAGCTCGCCACCCTCGGACTGGACTGGGCGGCCTGACCCGCAACCATCGGGTCGAGGGATCCCAGATTCCCGACGCGGCAACCCTCATGAAGGAGCTCTTGCCCATCTCGCGGCACTGACCACGAGTGGACACGCATACGGAACGACGAAGTTCCTGGCGGACGAGTTCTCGCCCAGGCGCTGCACGCGCTCGTCTACCCGTCGCTTGATGGAATTGGGGGCCTCAGGGGCGCCCGGGAGGGAGTCGTGCGCGGCTTCGCCGGGCCCGCGGACATGTTCTGGGCGTGATGTGCGGCACCTGGGCCAGTTGCTTCCCGGCACGTTCTCACGCACCCGCCTGCAGCTCCGTCAGAATAGCTCTGACCTGGTGTTTTCCTTGATCTCGCATAGGCTGCGGGGGTCTGCCGGGCACTATGGGAGGGGTCTTCATGAGTGGGAAAAGAATGGGGTACGACGCTGTCAGGACCGAGGAGCTGGAGGGGCGGGAAGCCGTTCGGAAACGGCCCGGTATGTGGGTCGGATCGACCGGCGAACGCGGGCTGCACGAAGTGGTGCTTCAGGTCGTGGGCTGGTCCGTGAACCGTGTCCTGGCCGGCCGCGGAGAGGGCTCCGTCGATGTCACGCTGACCCACGACGGCGGCGTGCGGGTCGTCGACAATGGGCCTGGTGATCCCTTCGCGGCCGACGGGGACACCAGCGGCCGCGGTCTTGAGGCCCTGCTGACCCGCATGTCCGCCGATGAGCGTGGTGGTCGGCACATCGCGCACGTGAGCCATGGCGGCCATGCGGGTCTCTTCGTAGCCAACGCCCTGTCGAGCAGGCTGACGGCTGAGGAGCATCGCGGGGGGACCTGCCGGGTCCAGGAGTACGCGCGGGGTGTCGCGGCCACCCTGCCCGCCGCCACGGAGTCGATGACCGGAGGCAAGACAATCATTGCCTTCTGGCCCGACACCGAGATCTTCGAGACGACGCGGTGCTCATTCGCCATGCTGGCGGAGCGTTTCCGGCAAGTGGCCTTCCTCAACCGGGGCCTGGGGATCTCGTTGACCGATGAACGCCCGGCGGGCGGGGCCCGGGCGGTGAGCTTCCGGTTTCCGGACGGAGTGCGGGACTTCGTGGCCGCCCTCGACGCCGAGACGGGGGCTGTCCTCCATCCGGACATCATCGGCTTCGAGCGCGAGGATCCACGGATGGCGGGGACCATGGAGGTGGCCATGCTGTGGAGCGGTTCGGGCCAGGAGCAGATCCGCAGCTTCGCCAACAGCCGGGCCAC
This sequence comes from Streptomyces sp. NBC_01166, assembly GCF_045039765.1. Lineage (NCBI taxonomy): Bacteria > Bacillati > Actinomycetota > Actinomycetes > Kitasatosporales > Streptomycetaceae > Streptomyces > Streptomyces sp. NBC_01166. Next base: position 357,287 of record NZ_CP108614.1, on the reverse strand, counting down.
TCGCCAGGGCGGCACGCACGTGGACGGCTTCCGGGACGGGGTGAGGGCGGCGGTTACCGCGTACGCGCGTGAACGAGGGCTGCTGGCGGCGGACGACGATCCCTGCGCCGACCGGATCACCAAAGGCCTCACGGCAGTCGTATCGGTGAAACTCGACCGCCCCGAATACCTCGGCGCCACGCACGAACTGCTGGGCAACACCGACGTACGCGGCTGCGTCAGACAGGCTGTACGAGAACACCTCGGCAACTGGCTCGAAGAGCAGTCGGAACACGCCACGCAGGTCCTCGACCCAATCCTCCGGAACACCCATCAGGACTGACCGGCGAGGGAAATCCCGCCAGGGCCGGGTCTGCGGAACGGCGAAGCTCCTGGTACACGAGTTCTCGACCAGATCGCTCGCCGTCGGGCGGCAGGGGTTGCTCGGCGCTGTCTACTGGAGGGCTGACCGGACGGCAGCGCCCCATACTCCCGAGGACCAGAAAGACCCCCAGGGCACACGGCTACCGCGGTCCGGGGCGGCGGCGTACGGCGTCGGTGGCTGTCCACGGTGCGATGAGCGCGGCGGCCGCGGAGACGGTAGCGAGGATGAAGAAGAGTGGTCCGTAGCCGTTGAGCGGCACAGCTAGGGCGGCGCCGGCGAACGGCGCGAGTGCTGCCGCTGTGGTTGCTGGTGCTGCGAGGAGTCCGGAGAGGCGGCCGTACTGGGCTGCGCCCCATCGGTCGGTGATGGCAGTGGCTTGAAGCAGGGTGAGTTTGCCACGCACCATGCCGGGTCCGGGAGATACCCAGGGCGTCGGCGAGGTCCGCGGGGTAGGCGGGGGCGTCGCGCAGGGCGAGCAGGATGCGGCAGCGGATCGGGTCGGCGAGCGCGCGGCCGAACCTGGCCAGCACCTCGATGTCAGAGGCAACAGTCAACACGCACGTCGTCCACGGCTGCGACGGCGGCGCATGGATCAACCGGCAACGCGAGCAAACCGTGTGGGAAAACCTGCTCCCCGAGCAGCAGCAGCGGCTGGAAGGCCTCGGGCTGACACCCCTGCCCCCAGCACCGGCCAAGAAGACAGCAGCGCCCGGGCCCGGGGCGTTCGAGCGAGGCGTCCTCGCGCTGGAGCAGTACAAGAACCGCACCGGCACCGTGACCGTGCCACGAGCCCACATCGAAACCGTGGCCGTCGACGGCGAGGAACACCCCGTCAAGCTGGGGGTATTTTCACGAATTCCAAGACCCGCAGGGCCAAGCTCACCGCCGACAAACTTGCCCAGCTCGCCGCACTCGGGCTGGAGTGGGCGGGCGACGTTGAGGATCGGTCCTCGACACGCCCGCTTTGCGAGCTGTGAAGAGCTATCGTCAGCGCGCTCAGGTCTGTTTGTCAGCCGTGGTTCTGGATCCACCATGCAACCAGCCCAGCCAATGCGGTGCCGCAACCGTAGGCCACGCCGCGGATTAGTCCGAACAATGCGGCCCGGCCGAGGCGACGCGGAAGCTGGCGAGCTCGAATCAAGCTCCGGCGGGAAGGGTGTGCAGCGGTCATGATGCCTCCGGTCGTCATGCAGTGTGCTGTCTAGTTCGGCATTTACATGGCAGCAGACCGCCGGATGTTGCTCAATGAGTCAATAAATAAAGGGAATTGTTGGCGTGAAAGATTCAACAAACCAGGTCCGGGGGGCTGAGTGTCTTCGTCTATGGGCAGGCCGTGCGACGGCCCAGAGCTGCCGAAGCTCACGCCGATGTCAGGTTTTGACGGTTCAGGCAGACCCGGGGGGCCCGATGATCCTGCGGGGTCAAGCCTCAGTGGGCCGCGGGGGCCCGGCCGGGTGCCACGTCCTCCCGACCCGGCGGATTTCCCGGGCGCGGACGCTATGCATGTCTTCAAGGTGTGCCTGTATGAGTTCCTCAACGGAGTGCACCGCAAGCGGCTCGCGGGCCGCATGCACATGGATCCCAGCACCCTTTCTCGCCTTGTCAACAAGAATCAGCGCATCGCCGAGGAGGATCTTGACCGGCTGATCGCCGCCGTCCGGACCTCAAGGGAGACGCCGCCCACGATGCAGGAGATCGTCTCTCTGCGCGGGCTGTACGTGCGAGCCGAACGCGAGGCCGACAGCACGGCCTTTCGTATCCGTGGGCTTCGTGCGGAGCGTGAGCAGGCAGTCAGACGGGCAATCGAGCGAGAGGACCTGCTCAACTCAGACCGCAGGCGTCTCGCTGAGCTGCGTACCAGGAGTGAGCGAATCCTTCGGGGAGGGGACGAGGAGCGCGCTGCGGAAGAGGAAGCCAAGCTGGTTCCTCTCGAAACACGCGTACGGGAACTAGAGCAAGCACTCGCCGAGGCGGTGGCCGCTCTCATCGCTCTGGAGGAGAAGTTGGCTCGTCTCGAACGACCTCACCGCGATGCAGGCGACCAAACCAGCATGCGCGTCCTGGCTGATGACCCGTTGCGTGCCGCCCAAGTGCTGGCGGCAATCCCTGACGAGCCCGGGCGTATCGCGATGGCCAGACGTCTGGTCCCTGAATTGGTCCTGCCCGTACAGCTCCTGATGTTCTTCGCGGAGCTGCTCCGAAGGGGCGGCGTCGAGACTGTGATGCCAGTCATGGTGGCGTCACTATTAACGATGCCCGTGCGAAACCTGGCCGCCGTGCTCGTGGCGGCAGCCTCGGACAGGTTGGCGCCAGATGAAGAAGACCTCGACGTGAGCTGGCCGATAGCCGAAGTCCGTTCCCTGCTTCACGGCATGGTCCACAAACAGCTGGAACCGGGGAATTTCGCTGCTCTTGCCCATCTACTGGATGCCGATGACCAGCATGGCCTCGCCAGGGAAATCCTCGCAGGCGGCGCGCAAGGCCCGGTTCACGATGTGCTCAGGGTTTCAGCCGCACTGCGCGGACTGGACGCGCCCTATCTGCAGGAGGCGACCGTGGGCCGTCGTCCCGAGGGCATTGCCGACCTGGCCGGCTCCCTGCGCGCTGAGAACCGCGACCCCGACGCCCGCTTGGTCCTGCACACCGCCGGCCAGCGGCTCGGGCACAGCGAACTAGCGACGCTCGCAGACATACTCCGGGTGTCCTTCCGCGCACATGACCTGCGCGACCTCGAAGAAGGGGCCGCATTGCGGGATGACGGCTGACAATGGTCGCGGCGAGAGCGCCTAGCGCGAACCCACATATCCATCGTGACCCGCCGGACAACGGCGACCGCCGGTTGCGGGTTTCCGTCACGGGGGACCGGGACCTGTCCCGCACACTCCCTACCAGCACGGACTATGCAAGAGCGTAGCCCGGCCAGGCAGAGCCGGGACCCGGTTTCCGCGCACCGTGGGCACTGCTCGTGGAAGCTGGAGCGGCCGTGCGGGCGGCGCCGACGGCCTACGCCGCAGAATGCAGGAATGACCGACGCGCCGAACCGATCGTTTACGGCCCGCTCCCCCCTCGTCGACCTGCTCGGGCTGCAACCCCATGTGGAGGGCGGCTGGTACCGGGAGACCTGGGCCACCGAGGGCGCCGCCACCCCTGACGGTTATCCGGGGGGCCGGGCCTACGCCACCGGCATCTTCTTCCTGCTGCACCCCGGCGAGAGCTCGGCCTGGCACCGGGTGCGCTCCGAGGAGCTGTGGCTCTGGCACCGGGGCGGGTCGCTACGGCTCTGTCTGGGCGGGCCGGGCGAGCGCCCCGGACAGACACCCGAGCAGTTGGTGCTCGGGGCGTTGGTGGAGGACGGCGAGCGCCCGCAGATCCTGGTCCCGGCCGGCCACTGGCAGTCCGCCGAGCCGCTGGGCGACGAGCCGCTGGGCGACGAGCCGGTGCTGGTTTCCTGTGTGGTGGCGCCCGGCTTCGCCTATGAGGACTTCGAGCTGCTGGACGGCGACGGGGAGAGCCGCCGGGAAGCCGGCGAGCGGGAGGAGTGAATGAGCCGTGCCGACGGCAATAGTGGACGGGTTGGCAGGTGAGGTTACCGAGCTCATGGGGGCGGAGCCCGGTGCGAGCGCTGCAGGAAGTTCTTGTCGAGCTTTTGCTGATGGTGCCTGGGATGCGGGTTCCGGCTGGCATAACTATGCGCCTCGGGGCCGCATGGATCCGGCAGCCGCATCACGCCACGCCCTCCGTCCGCAGGCCGCCACCGGCCCGCCGCCGCAGCTCCGCCCGGGCCGCGGGGGTGCGGCCGGCGGGGTGGACCAGAAGGGGTGCCAGTGGATCCGGATGGACAGGGCGAGCAGGCGGCGGCGGAGCTCGGTGGCACGGCGTGGGCGCGGGAGGGCGAGCGCACGGTAGGTGTCGTGCCCTTCCTGCTGGGCTCGTACGAGTTCGTCGGGGAAGGGGAAGCGCTCCATCCACAAATTTGATCGCACGCTCGATTTCGGGTGCCAGTCAGACACCCCGGTCACTTCAGCGAGACGCACGCCTTCGTGGACAAGCCCTTGAACTGCACGCAGATCCGGGTACCGCGCGGGTACACCGGGCCCGTGTGCCCGTCCCTGCCCCAGGACGTCTCCACAAACGTGCCACCCACCCGCCCCGCGCGCTTCCAGCCGCCGCCGGTCTTCCAGGTGCCACCGGGCTTCTTGACCAGCCACCGGGCGGTACCGGAGCGCACGCCCTCCCGCGAGGCATACACCCAGCCCACCCCACGGGCCGAGGAGCCACGCTTGTACCAGTAGTGGGCCACAGCCCCCGGTCGACAGCCGCCGCCGCTGCCCGCGCACGCGTTGACCCGCTTGTCGACGTAGGCCCGAGCCGTCGTGGGAACGGACACCGCAGGAGCGGCAGCCAGAGGGACGAGGACAGCGGCCAGGGCAGCAGAGATGATCATTCGTTGCATGGGCGGCACAACACGCCTGGCCACCCCCGCCGTCACGGGCAAAGGGAACGATTCACCCGAACTCGTCGCCCCCGACGGAGGTCCTCGCAGGCGGTCTCAGCGGGTGATCCATTTCTTCAGGTGAACCGGTGCCGCGATCGAGTGACGTGTGCGGCGCGGCCTGCCGCGCTCGCCCTCGCCGCCCTGCCCCTGCTCGCCACACCCGCCGCCTCCGCCGGCACTCCCCTGCCGACAGAAGAACAGCCCTTCACCTCCTACGCCCCGGCGCAGACCCCCGACGGTGTCCCCGGTGCCCGGCGGTCGCTGGCACTGTTCGAGGCGATCGACCGGCTCCCGGTCGCCGAAGAGCACAGGGCGGGCTACCAGCGGACCCTGTACAAGCACTGGAACCGCGGGCTCAGCGCCTCGGACGGCTGCAACACCTGCAAGGAAGTCATCCTCTCCGAGGCCGTCGAGGCACCCTCGGTCGCGGCCGGCTGCAAACTCACCGGAGGCTCCTGGCGCAGCGCGTACGACAACTTCGTGGTGAGCGACGCCGGGGAGCTCGACGTCGACCACTTCGTCCCGCTGGCCGAGGTGTACGACTCCGAGCAGACACCGTGGAGCGCCGAACGGCGCGAGGCCTACGCCAACGACCAGGACAGCCCGGACACGCTCATCGCGGTCTCCGCCGCCTCCAACCGGTCCAAGAGCGACAAGGACCCCGCGCAGTGGATGCCCACCGACGGGGAATACCACTGCACCTACGCCGCGACCTGGGTCGCAACGAAACTCCGTTGGGACCTCGCCGTGGACGACGCCGAGCGCCAGGCCCTGCTTGGCACCGCTGAGGACTGCTCCGGCACCACCGTCACCTACGAGCCCGCCGCGTAACCCCCGTTCGGCTTCGAGCCGGCTGCAGGTGTCGATACGGCTGAGCCCCGTCCCCAGCAGCAGACCGCGCCTGGGGGCGGGGCGCTCCCCCGCAGGTCACCACCAGCGGATGCCTGAACCGGGGCCGCGCCCCGGTGGGCGGCTGGCAGCCTGAGCTGATGACCGAGCACACACGGCCGCGGGTCTATGGGGCCGACCACGACAGCACCGACCCCTACGCCACCCGCCCCGACCATGAGTACGTCCAACTCGACGGCGGCCCGCTGGACGGGCAGCTCCTGGACGTCACCGGCCTCACCGCCGACGAACGCACCGTCGGCGGTTACCTGATCACCCCGCACAGCGCATACGGACCCGGCGGGCGAGCCTCCTACGGACCGATGTTCAGCCGTCCTGACGGCCCGTGGGTCTGGGAAGGCGACGTACCCTGACCACTCGCATCCGTAACACCGACTGACGCGGCGCCCGGCGGCGCCGCGCTCAACCGGAGATGCCCTGGACCGTTTGAGTCAGGACGTTCGGTGAACAACTGGTGGTCGCTGACGGCGAACGGTCCAGGCCTCGCTGCGACCTTGAACCCGGGGCGAACTGTGGTCGCCCGCCCCACCAGCGCGGCGTCGATCCGGTCCGCGTCCCAGGAGGCGTCCTGGGCCTGGGTGTACGGGCCGAGCCTGAGCAGGGTGTAGCCCTGGCGGGGGTCGAGTCGCCGGGCTTCGACGTACACGGCGTAGTGCGCGGGCTCCATGCCGACGTCGTCGGGGAGGTCCAGGCCGGCCGCAGCGTGGGTGAGCAGCGCGTAGGACGGGTGCCACAGTCCGAGGATCTTGGCTGTCTCGCAGCGCAGCCAGCCGAGCTTGCGGGAGTGGGCACTGTAGGGGGTGTACTGGCGGCCGGGGTGCTGGAGGGCGACGGCGATGATGTCGCCGTGGTCGTCGCCGGGCCGGGTGTGGGCGCGCTCGATGAACGGGCCGACCCTGAGGGCGATGTCGTGGGCGCAGCCGGGCTTCCAGGGTTCGGGGTGGCGCAGGGCGGCGAGCATCGCGCGGTACGCGTCGACGGCGGCCTGGTCCTCGACGGTGAGGGGGCTGGGCGTCGGGGCGCAGCGGCGGAACAGGTTGCGGATCATCGAGTCTCCTGGTCTCGGGTGTTGGTACGGGGGTGGGGCCGTGAGGTGTGCTGGGCGCGCAGCAGGAGCTCGCGGTTGCGGCGCTGCTGGGCGGGTGTGAGGGGGCGGGGGCGGGGGCGGGGGCCGGTGCGGTGCCAGAGCGGCGAGGCCGGCGGCTCCGGGTAGGCGCGGGCGAGTGCGGGCATACTGGGATCTCCTTCTCGGCTCTGACACGGGATGGAACAGCCCGGGACCGCCGTGACAGCGGCGCTCCCGGGCGCCTTTGCGCGGGGTGGGTCAGGCGGCCAGGCGGTGACTGGCCAGAGGCGCGGGCGCGGTGTAGTCGGCCGGGTCGGCCGGGGTGCCGTCCCAGCACTCCAGACAGCAGCCCAGAGTCCGCAAGGGCAGGCAGTACCTGTAACGGCGCCTGCACGTAGGGACGGGGCATGTCTCACGAGCAGCCATGGCACGGTCCAGCGCCCACTCCTGAGCGAGCGTCGGTATGCGCTTCGGGCGGGCCAGGCGGACGTCGTAGAGGTAGGCGCGGCTGCGGTGAGTACAGGAGTACTGGGGCCGGGTACGGCAGCGCGCGCAGCGCAGGATCCCTACCGGGCCGTGTCCTCCAGGGCTGACGTTCGCGGCGCGGAGTTGGCGGCGGGTGAGGAGATGGTCAGGGCAGTCGCCACGGTCGTACTCGGGCAGGCCACAGGCTCCACGCGGAATCCGCGGTTGAGTGCTCCGGGGGCGGGGTGGGCGCTGCCGCATCACCCGCTCCACGGGGCGGGGAGCCGGGCGGGCGGGTGCGGGTAACGGGGGCCGGGACACTGCGGGCGGGGCCGGCCAATCCGGCGACGCGGGCATGACGAAAGCACAGGTGTCCTCCAACAGGGGTGGTGGGGGCAGTGCTGCGCCCCGTCACGGTGTCCGTGACGGGGCGCGGGGTGTGTCAGGTGGCCAGGCAGCCAGGCCGGTCCTCGACAGCTGAGTCAGCTGTCGAGAACCAGGCAGGCCAACAGGTCAGTCGCCGAACCTGAACTCCTTGCCGGTCTTGGCGTCGTACGCGGTGCCGGTGACCGGGGAAAGGCGGATCTCACGAGATTCGGCCCGGGCGCCCTTCTTCCATGTCTCGCCGCCGATCGCCACCCGGACCGTCACATCGGCACGAGGATCCTTGACCGGCAGAACGATTTCGGGCGCTTCGACATCGAGTCGGCCTTCAACGCGCTCACTGAAAGCGCTTTTCTGAGCGACGTCGATGCGCAGGTACTGGGCGACCACCTCAGCCGGTGCTTGCAGACTCACGACGACGCGCTTCTTGTCATCGGTCCAATCTGCCCTCAAGTCGGCAAGAGCACCGTCGATGAGAACTGGTGCGCGCGCCTCACCCTCGTACGGAGGGGCGGCAGCGGCTGCGGCGGCTTTCTCCGCGCGCTGCTCGTTCACCTCTCGCTGTTTCGCCTCACCTCCAGGGTTGTCCCAGACGAACGCGATGCCGAGGGACAGCGCCACGATGACCGCAGCGGCCGGCCACAACCGCCGCAATGTGGCCGGGGTCGGGTTGTCGTCAGCCATCGACGTGGACTGCTGGGGGTCGGGGTGCGCGGTGGGGGTGATGTCGTGGGCTGACCCTGCCCACATGTCGTCTTTGCCCATGCGGGCGACGGTAGCGCGCAGCTGCACCGCCCGTTCGGGACTTCCGCACAGATCAGCCACCTGGGCACGTGTGGACAGCCAGGCCACGGCCTCATCCGAGTTGATGCCGTGAGCGGCAATGTCCTCCCGCTCCCCGAGGGCCGCGAGGTCCGCAGCCTCGGCGCAGCGTCCCTCCCTTGCGGCCTGCAGGGCCCTGTCGTGCCAGCCGTCCACGACATTCGGCGGCATCTCCCAGAACCATTCGCTCTCGTCCTCCTCGCCATCAGGGGCGGGCGCAGCGGATGTCGGTGTGGTGTCGCTCTCCTCCTGGTCCTCGTGGTCCTGGTCCTCGTCGAGGTCGTCAATGAGGAGGGTCTCCTGCTCGACTGCCGCGCCTTGCCGCGCCATGCGGCGGCGACCGGAGGTGTCCGTCAGTCGCGCTTCCTCCTCGCTGATCACGGTCTCGATGATGTCGACGTAGTCAGGGCCGACCTTCCACACGGCCTGCCCCGGCCCGAGCGTCGGAATGTGGTCGATGGCCCAACGCGGCAGGCCCAGCAGCGCGCCGACCTCTTCGGCTTCCTTCGGTCCCAGGCGGCCGACGTGAAAGACCTCAACCAGCTTGGCCAGGTCCTTTGCCTTGCCGTCTCCGAGGTCGGAGAGCGTGTGCATCACGGCGTCAACGGACAGGGCGTCCTTGCGGGAGTTCTTCAGGAGGCGCTGGATCAGTTCGCTGGTCGCGGGGGACAGCAGGATCTGCCATGCCTCCTCGAGGACGATGTGCCGGTGCACGGCGGTCGACTGGGGCAGCCACACGTGCTCCACCCAGCACGTCACCGCAGCCATCAGCGACGGAATCGCCGGGGAGTTGCGGTCCAGACGCGTGAAGTCAAAGCTGAGGATCGGCAGGTCGGTGGGGGGCAGGTCGGCGTCCTGGCCGTCGAAGAGCCCGCGGAGGGACCCTTGGGTGTAGCGGGACAGGGCGATCGCGGCCTTTCGTCCCCAGACGGCGAGTTCGGCCGTCGGCCACTGGCCGTCTTCCGGATGGGTCAGGGCGTCCACGAGACCGCCCAGCGAGGTGGACTTGGGGCTGTTCATCGCGTGCTGGAGAGCGTACGCGGCCTCGGTTGCCAGGGCGTCCGGCTCCACAGCGACGATCAGTTGCCGGATCAGCTGCTCGCGTACCGGGTACGGAAAGAGCGGTGAGCACGGGTTAAGGGTGAACTTGCTGGCGTCGATGACGAGGCCGCCCAGATGCCGGGTGATCGCCGCCCACTCACCGACGTGTTCACCGCCGGTCTGATTCCTCTCTCCCCAGGTGTCGATGACGACGGCCTGGTGCCCGTTGGGGACCTCGCGGCCGATCCGGATCTTCGCCGTCGTGGACTTGCCGGAGCCAAGACCGCCCAGCGCAACGCTGTTCGTCGAGGGGAGCGCCCTCTCCTCGGTGAGGACCGGAGAGAGGTGGAAGGGCCTGCTGTCCAGCAGGGACCGCCCGAGCAGAATGCCGGGGAACTCGGCGCCGGAGGCGACCAAAGGGGCAGTGATCGCGGCGTGGGTGGAGGGCAGACGGATCATTAGAGGATCGCCCCTTTCCGTGTGGAGGCTCCGTGCGGGGTGGTCATGACGTGGGCGCGGTGCTGCTGGCCGGGTAGCCAGTCCAGTCGGATGCGGCGCCGGTCGGCCGTGAGACCGACCTCCCAGCGGGCATCGGTGACGCTCTCCGGGCTGTCGCCCCACACCGTCAGGTAGGCGTCGATGTCCACGAGCGTCGCGCCCTGCACCAGCGCGCCCTGTGTGCTGCCGCTGGCGAGGTCGTGCGACTCGGCCTGAATCTGGTCGGTGAGGACGGCCTCACCGATCGCCTTCTGGTATTTCGCCGACCGGCGGGACTGGCCCAGTGGCAGCGGCCGGTAGAGCACCGCGATGGAGCGGTCCTGTGTCTGCCCGAGGAGCAGTTTGGGCATGAGATCGCCGTCCGTCTCGGCCGGCCACGAGGTGATGCGCGCGGTTGCCGCGTAGCGGCCGTCCTCCAGCTCGATCCAGCCGGAGCCCCGTCCGACCACGTCGAGCACCGGTTCGGGGTCGAGGGGCGTCAGGTCACCGAGGGCCGCGAGCTCCGCTTCCAGGGTGTCGACGACGCGGGCCGGGGCCAGGCCCCTGGGAACGTGGACGGAGATCGTCTGCGTGTGCTCGGTGGTTGCGCCCACGTCGGCGTGATGCGTGACGTGGACCTGAATCCCCGCAGTACGCGCCTGGCTCCCAGCGAAAACCAGGGCCCGCGAGAACGCGTCGTGGAACTGCGCCCGGCGGTAGGCGTCCTGCATGGTGCCGTGCTGCGGATACAGCGCCCATGTCCGGGTGGTCCCGGGCGGTGTGGTCATGGCGTCGGGCGCGGTGCGCTCGCGGACTCGCCGGTATCCGACAGCGGCCCAGCGGGCGATCGAGCGGGGGCCAGGCGCCACGTTGAGCAGTGCGCCGGCCGCGCCAACCGCGCCGAACGCCCATACCGGCAGTGCCGTCGTGACCATGCCCGACAGCAGGGCCGCGCTGCCGACCCCGACGTTCGCCTTGGTCAGCATCGTTTCCATTGGGCTGAGACCGCGCTGGAGAGCGGGAATGCGGTAGCCGGGTGTCAGGGAGTACACGGGGAGTCCTCTCGCGAATGGGGCGGGCCGCGACGCTCGCCGGGGCGAGCGTCGCGGCCCGGATCGTCAGCCGGTCCTACGGGGTGGGCGGCCGGGTGGGTGCGGGCGCCGGCTGCGGGGTGGCGGCCGGTGGACGACCCGCCGGAGGCGGGACCACTGGCCCCGGCTGCCGGGGCTGACGGGGCTGCGGATTCACCGGCCCCGGCTGATTGGCCGTGCGCGCCTGGCGGCGCGCTTCGGTCAGCCGCGCGGTGCGCTCCGCACCCTCCTGCACCTGTTTGATGGTGGAGGCGGTGGTCAGCCGTCCCGGCCGGGGCCGGTGCGGGACGCCGTACGCGGCGTAGAGCACTCCGCGGTCCTGGTGCACCGCGCGGCCCGGGTTCGGGACCGTGCGTACTCCGCGCGGTCCGTTCTCCTGCTCGTAGACGTCCGGGACACCCGCCCGCACGACCGCCCGCGCCAGCGGGTTGGTCGTGCGGCTCTCCACCATGCTCCGGGCCGCGCCCGCGATCCTCGGGCCGACGTACGGGACGCCGTGGAAGATCATGCGGAGCATCAGGGCACAGACGGCGAGCAGCAGCACCGTGTCCAGGACGAGTGACTCTTTAGTGAGGGGGATGAACGGGGTGACCAGCAGGAGCACCATCGGAGTGAAGAGCAGCCCGAGCAGCCGGTTGAGCCAGGCCCGGACGGCAGTGGTGTCACCACCACGCGCGAGCGAGGCCAGCACCAGCGGCGCCGCGCACACAAACGCCAGGGTGCCGAGCTGCCGGGCGACGAACACGAGGCCAGCAAACGCCAGGAGCACGACCAGCGCCGAGATGATCAGCAGTTGCGCCAATGGATTCCCCGCGTCGCCCCCCTCCTCCAAGTGAGCCTGGATCGAACCGAACAGGGTGCTCTCGTTGGCGTTGAACGCGGCCGTGAACGCGCTGCTCACAGCCTCGTTCAATTTCACGACAACCGCCGGAACCGCTGCCATCCCAGCGATAGCAACGAGCGTCCATCCTGTCGACGCGCCCATCTGCCGGAGACGCGGCAGGCCCTGCCATGCAGTCAGGGCGCACATCACGACGACACAGATGAAGATCATGACGGCGATGTGCTCCCCCAACCAGACGAACGGATCGTAAGACCAGTCTTTGGGCGCCACAGGTGCTGACAGCTTCTTAGGGGCGACCAGCTCGCTGACGGTGTCGCAGAGCCCCTTGGCGAGATTTTTGACCAGTTGGGATGCGGTGTCGGTGACCCCGCCGTCTGGTGGGATGAGGTTGTCGTCCGGGGCGGTGGTGCCGTCGTCGAGGCTGCGATCGCAGAACTCGCGGGCATCACCCTTGATCTGATCGCACGGGTTGGTGTCCGGCATCCGAATCAGCCCTTGGCCGTGGTCACGGTGGAGAACAGGCTGTCTCCGTACATCGCCAGGACGACCGCGACGAACAGCGTGCCGATCGCCAGGCCGCCCTTCCTCAACGCACCCTTGGGGTCATTGCTGAGCTGGAGGAGCATGCGGACCGCGATGATGGCGATCACTGCGGCAATTCCCTTGGTGACGAGACCGCCGCCGGTGATTCCGATGGTGTCGAAGAAGTCGGAGAAGCCCGTGGACAGGTCCTTACCGGCGGCAATGTTGAGCTTGCGCATTTCAGATCTCCTTGGAGGGTACGGGGCGTGCGACGGAATACAGGTCGGACATCATGTCCATCGGGTCATACCGGACGCTGGTGCCGGGCTTGGGAGCGTTGATGATCCAGCCGCCCCCGGCGTAGATTCCGACATGGTGAATGCTGGCGGCGCTCGATCCGTAGAAAACGAGATCGCCGGGGCGCATCTGTCCGGGCCTTACGGGCTCGGATGCCGCATATTGTGCGGCTGCCGTGCGAGGCAGACTGATTCCCGCTTTCGCGTAGGCGTAGAGCGCGAGTCCGGAGCAGTCGAAACCGGCGATGCTCGCCCCGGAACTCCCATTCGGCGAGCAGCAGCTCCCAGTTGATGCACCGTTGGCGTTTCCGCCACCCCACGAATACGGGGTGCCGATTTCGCCTTTCGCCGCGTTGACGGCGATGGTGCCCTGCGTGCCGGTGGCGGTTTTCCCACCGCCAGGCTGCCTGGATAACGCGTTGATCGATTTGACGTAGTTCTGTGTCTCCTCGATCGGGGGAACTCCACCGGCTGCGATCACCCTGGGACTTCCCGCGTTGTACGCGGCGAGGATGTTCGACTGTTTGTCGCCGGGAACGTCCTTCACTTCCCCGGCGAGCGTGCAGAGGTGCTTTCCCGCTGAGGGGATGGCGTCCTCGGGATCCCACACGTCACGCTTGCCGTCCTTATTGGCGTCGATCCCTTCGGATTCCCACGTGGACGGCATGAACTGCGCGATCCCCTGCGCACCGGCGCCGGATCGCGCTTTCGGATTGAATCCGGATTCCTGCGTGATGAGCGCGGCCAGCAAATTGGGGCTGACCTCGGGACAGGTATTTCCGGCCTCCTCGATCAGCGACCGGTATTCGGCGGGGACGGACATACCGAGCGCCGCCCCGAGTCCACCGCCGGCCGATCCGGCGCCGGTGGCTTGCACGAGTGCGCCGACGACGACGGCCGCGGCTGCTCCCACGCCGATCGTGACGGCTGAAGTGGCTCTCAACGGGACTCTCCTTCCTTGCTGGGCTCTTATGCGTGTTTACGCAGGTCAGCGCTTGTTTTGGTATCCGCTGGGGATCCGCTGGCGGTCCGCTGGCATCCGTCTGGGATCCGTCCAGCCAGCAGAGGCTGGACGGATCCCAGCGGATCGTCAGCGGATCGTCAGCGGATGCTCAGCGGATCCCCAGCGGTTCCCGTGACGGTCAGGAGCCAGCCTTGGCGGCTGCCATGAGGTCGTTGACCGAGTAGCCGCGCACGACGCCCTTCTCGTCTTTGCCGGGGGGAACGCCGAGCATTTTTGATAGCCGCCTTCCCTGCGTGCTGGGCGCCGTTTCCGTGACGCCGAGGAGGGGTGCCAGGTCGGCCGTGGGGATGAATTCCAGGCCCTCCTTCCGCATGTAGTCAAGGGTGCGCGTGAGCGGGGTTTCAGGAACCGCGCTGATCGCCTGGTGCTGCCTGTCGAGAACTTCATCGACGATGCCCCAGATGAAGTTATCTGCGAACCGAAATCCGCGAATGAGGGCGGATGATCCGCCCGCGAAGAGCACGGCCTGTCCCGGGATTTTCGGGTCGAGGAGTGCGGGGTGGATCGGGGCGACTGTTTCGAAGTACGAGTCACCGAGGGCCACCTTTGCGGTGCCTTTCGCTGCCACGTAGAGGCACAGGCGGTAGAGGAACTGGTCACGCACCTTGACCGGGATTGCGTCGTTGGATGGACGCTGGGTCATCATGATGGTGGAGATTCCGGACTCCAAGGATTTGGAGACCAGCTTCCGCGACTTGTCCTCATTCTGCCGGACGGTTTCCTGCGATTCCTTGCTGCCGTCGTCGACGTAGAAGTCGGCGGCTTCATCGATGATGAAGAAAACCGGCTTGAACACAGGTGCGGGCTGCCTGTTTCGCTTGGCTTCCTGCATTTTCGTGTATCGGTCGTCCACTCGGGCATTCAATTCGTCGAGCATGCTGCCCAGGACGGCCGGGTCATCGGATGCCTCGTACCGGACGGCGACTTTCTGGAACTCTGTGAGTCCGCAGAGTTTCCCGTCGAGGAGATACAGATCGAAATCGCCGTATGCGATGAGCAGGCACGTGATGATTCCGTTGACCAGTGTGGTCTTTCCGGTCTGCGTCATTCCTCCGACAAGCAGTGACGCTTTGTCAAAGGTGGGAACGCCGACCAGCTTTCCGGTCACGTCGTGCCCCATCGGAACGCCGGAGAACGCGGCGATCTCCTGCCGGGTCGGCGCGGGGAAAGCACGACTGAACGGCGGCTCTTTCAGCACCAGGAGGCGCACGTGCCGTTCGCTTTTCCGGCTGGTCTCCAATTTCAGGTGGAGCCGGGTGACGCCGAACATCGAGGCGATGGCGCCGATGTGCTTGCCCACGTCCTCGGAGGTGCGCCCCGGGGGGAGGAGGAATTTGTAGAGGGTGCCGACATCGAGTTGCTTGACGGTGACATCCTCGTCCAGGACCACCTCCTCTCTCCCGATGGCTCCGGCCCGGGACAGCGCGGTGGTGAGCCCCGCGTGGACCGCAGCCTGCGGGCCCTCCTGCTCCTCCCCCAGGCCCTGGGCGGGCCCTTCCTGGTGGTGGGCCGCAGCGGGCTGCTTACCCGCAAGGAAGCGCTGGACGCGGGTGCGGATCTGCCAGGCCAGGTAGCCGAGTGCGACGAGCGCCCCGACCACGACGGCCGCGGTGGCCGGCCAGGAAAGGCCGAGCTTGTCCTTGATGGCGGCGAGGATGCCGGCCGCGATGCACAGACCGCCGATGGCGCCCGCGAGTTGGCCGTACAGGTCTTCCTCTGCTTCGGCCTTGCTGCTCTTCTTGGTCACTGCCCCTCTTTCATCTTGTGCGTGGGCGGGTGGCATGGCGGCTGCTCGCCGGGTCTGCGGCCCTGGGCTCTGCGAACGCGTAGTCCGCTCACCAGGTCACTCACCGGGTCTGCGCCGTCTCGACTGCTGTGCGTTTTCCGGCAGTCGCGATGATGTCCGGCCCGCTCGGTGCGGGCCGGACATCATCGGTGGTGCCGGACGGTGGTCCGGGTGGTGCTGTGGCTCAGGCGCCCGCGTCCTCGGGCTCTTCCTCCTGGGCGTGCTCCTCGCCCCCGTCGCGGTCCACCTGGGGGCCGTTCGCTTCCTCCTCCTTCTCCATCAGCTCGGCCCAGGCGCGGCGAACCCGCCTTTCCGACCCGACGAAGCCCAGGTCGCGGAATTCGTCGCGGGCCTGGCGGTAGGACTGGGGCGGGTCATCGACGTAGCGCAGGTGCCGCAGCGCGACATCGAGCTGACCGTCACTCAGCGGCTCACCGGGCTCCGGCACGGGCACACCGGCCACGGCCGCGAGCTCGGCGAGCGCGGCGGCACGTGCCGCCTGCTCCTCCGGTGTGCCGCCGGGTGTGACGCCCGCGTCCTGGGGTGTGTCGCCGGGTGTGCCGGTTGCGGCCGCAGGGTCGCTGACCTGCGTGCCTCCGGTCAGGGCGAGTGTGTCGCCGGGTGTGCCGGGCAGGGCGGGCGCGGTCGGCGTCCACTCCTCCAGCACCGGCAGCCGGATCGCCGCGACCGACGCGGGCAGCGGCTGCTCCGCGATGACCTTCTCCGTGGCCACGGCCTGCGTGTGCAGCTTCTCGCTCATGGTCTGCTGCGCCTTGAGCACGGACACGCGGTAGGCCGTCTCCGCCTCCGCGACCTGCGTCTGCAACGTGGTCGCGAGCCCCAGCATCTCGATCCGGTGCGCGGCCTCCGCCTCCATCTCCTCCAGGCGGTCGGAGACAGCCTGGCGCTTGACGGCGAGCTTGCCCCGCGTCGCCTCCGATACCGGCCGCCCGAGCGAGGGCAACGCCCACCACCAGGCGCCCTTGGTCGCGATGATCGCGACCGGGGTGATGACCACAGCCAGGTCGAGCGCCGCGCCGCCCCGGGCGGCAATGATCAGGTGCGCGGTGGGGATCGCGGCGTTGATGAGGGTGAGTGCCAGCCCGGCCCACTGGACCCGCTGAGCGCGGCGCTTGTTGTTGCCGGCCAGAATCTCCGTCGCCTGGAAAATCACCCACAGGGCGTCCAGCGCGGCGACGGTCGGCACGGCCCATCCGCCGAATTTCGATTCCAGGATGTCGTAGGTGACGGCCACCGACAGGATGGCCACGGCCAGAGTGATCACACTCAGACCGGCGAGCACTGCCCCGCGCGGCTGGCGCAGGCGCTCCGGGATATCAGGCATTCCCATGTCTTTCCTTCCTTCGTGCGGGTTCAGCGCGCCAGCAGTACGGCGGTTAGGACGATGAACGGGCTGCCCATGCCGAGCAGATAGACGAAACGCATGTCGGCCTCTCAGTCGCAGTTCGAGGTGGTGTCGGAACGTCGCCGGGACGTGCTGTGCATCTGGTCGACCTGCGCGAGCCGCTCGCGCTGCGCCTTGATCTGCTGTTCGGCCCTGCCTCGTACCGGGGTGAAGACGCCCCACATCCGATCGGTGTAGGAGGTGATCAGGTCGATGTGCCACTCGGAGATGTCCAGCCCGATCTCTGTGGCCACGGTCTCCAGGGGCAGCTCCTCGTCATACCCGGCGACGGTGACCTGTTCGTCTGCGAGCTGCGCGAGCTGGTGGGCGATGTCGTCCCACGCGTCGGCGGCGGCCTGCGCCGCACGCTCCGCGTCGACCAGGCGCAGAAGCTGGGCGCGCCACCGGTTGTCGTCCGTCTCCCAGAACGCGGCAAACACGTCGCTGAGGTGACGTTCAGCGGCGCGCCATGCCATCCACAAGGGCGCGGCGCGGCGCAGGGCGGGGACGGCGTCGCGGCGCAGCCGTGCGTGGGACCACAGGATGCGCGCCGACTCGTACTGCTGCCGGATGCCTGCCCGCTGGTCGTGCGTCAGGCCCTTGTCGTCGTACACGGCAAGGGGTGTCTGCGGTTCGGGCTCGCCGCCGGTGAAGGCGGTGAAGTGGTAGGCGATCGCGCCCCGGTAGGGGACCGGTTCGGCCCGCAGGAAACGCGGATGGTTGTAGGCCTGCGTGGGGGGTGCCTGTGTCGGCAGGCCGGAGGAGTCGAGGTGGCGGGACAGGGCGATGGTGCCGGTCATGGGGTCTCCCTGAGGTCAGGTGGTGCGGTACGGGTGTGTGCCGTTAGCGAGGCGCTCGGCGGCGATGGCCACCCATGCCGTGCGGTGGCCCTCGATGTCGGCGACCGTGAGTGAGGCGCGACGCTCGGCGGTCGAGGGGCTGTGCGCGTGGTCCGCGTCGAAGAGCGGGTCGTCTTCGGCCGAGACGCCCGGCCGGGTGTAGTGGCTGTCGGGCATGAGGTCCTCCGGGTCAGGAGCGGCGGTTGAGGTAGGCGTCCTGGAGGCGGGCGAACCGCTCGAAGAGCGGGGCACCGGCCGGGCAGGGGGTGCCGTGCTGGCAGGTGGTGCAGGCCTCGCGGTGGGCGCGCCAGGTGTCGGTGGCGGCCATGTAGCGGGCGTGCAGGTCGTCGGCCATCGGGGGTGGTGCCTCTCGGTGGTGCGGGGGTGGGTGTCGGCGACGGGGTGGCCCGCGTCCCACGCCCTGGCGGCCGCCGTTGCGGCGGCCGCGAGCAGGGCGAGGGTGAAGGGGTGGGCCAGGCCGCATACGGTGAGCGCCCGCGCCGCGAGGTGCTGCGCGGCGCGGGCGGCAGGTATGAGGGTCAGGGCTGGTGCCGCTCGGACACGGTGGAGTGCGGCCGGGCGGGTGCCGGGGGCGGCTCGGTGCGGCCGTCCCGCTCGTGCGGGGTCGGCCTCATCGGCAGAGCCGTCAGCCCGAGTGCCTGGCACGCGGAACACGTCCAGCCGGTGAAACCGAACCACTGGCTGCACCGGTCGCACTGCAACTGGCCGCTGTTCTCGGCGGGGGCCGGGGTGGCGCTGGGCGGGCAGTCGTGCCCGGGGCAGTTGAACCGGTCGCACATGGGGCAGGCGCTGTTCGCCGACCGGAAGGTGAGCGGGCGGGTGAGGAGGAGTACCGGCTGCCGTTCGTAGCCGGGGTCCATCTCGGCGAGGGTGCGCCGTGCCTGGCGGCCGGCGGATCGGGCGCGGTCGTCGCCGTCGACGACCATGTGGTCGACGAGCCGCCGGAAAGCCTTGTCCGTCTCGTCGCGCTCGAATCCGCGGTCGTTGTCGTCCTCGGTCATGTCGTCGGCGAGCCCGGCGCGGGGGGTGTCCAGGGCCGATGCCAAACTGTTCATTGCGCTGTTGCCCTTCGAGAGAGGGTGATGGCGAAGACGAACCCCCGGGGTTGCGCCCCCGGGGGTTCGTCGTGTTCAGGGCCGGTGGCCCCGGGCTGCTGTACGAACAGCCCACGGCCTCGGCCGCCCCTCTACTGCGGGGCGGCCGAGGCCGTGGGGGCTCGTGCGTCAGTGGTTGATCTTGAGCTTGTCCAGCGGGACGGTAGGGCTCTGTGTCGGGGCGTCGCCCGCAGGCACCACCTGGCGATGTGCGTCCGTGGCTGCCACTCGGGGTAAGACAGCGTTCCAGTCAGCCACGCGTCCGGCCGGTGTGCGCTGCGCACGGGCCCCCAAGGTCTGATCGGTGGCCGGGCTGAACGCTTTGGGTAGCACGGTGGTGGCCTGGCGACTGGCGGCCTTCTTCACGGCATCGGTCAGCGCCTTGTGCCACTCGGGGATCGTCATGTCCCACTCGATGCGACGGTTGCTGCTGCGGCAGCGGATCGCCGCGGCGACCTCCGCCCGTCCGGTGTGATGCGGGACCAACTTCTGCAGCTTGCTCTGCATGCCGGTGACGGGCACCCAGGTGCCGCAATCGCCGCAGACCAGCGACGGCTTGAGCGGGTCGTGAAGGTCGATGTGCGAGGGCAGGAGGCTGGAGAGCTTGATGTCGGGGAGGTGGCTGACCCGCTTCGTGCGGGTCCGGCGGGGACGTTCTTTGGCGGTGGGCATCGCGGCGGTGATGGACATGCGGGATCTCCTCATGTGCGAAGGGGAGGGGCTGCGTCGCGGTGCTCTCTCCGCCCGTCAGGCCGCGCGGAGGCCCGGCGTCCTGACGGACGGACAGCGCATCGGCGCTGCAAACATGCACGCAGTCAGTCGAGAAGACCCGGGGGATTTGTTGGTGCCATCGACCCCGGCCACCCGTAGAGGCGGACGACCAATGCGGTGTGCTTACGCGGCTCTCCGGAGGATTGCCTCGCTAGCGACGCTCATTAGAAAACACGCCATCGCTAGCGATGTCAACACTTCGCTAGCGATGTATGCTCGTGTCGCGGCGCCCCAACGTGATCACCGGCGCCCCAGGAAGTACGATCGCTAGCGAGGTAGGGAGAGGGGATGACTGGCGAAAAAAGACGGCAGCCGAAGTACCGACAGATTGCCGACGACCTGCGTGCCGCAATCGACGCAGGTCGCTACCGGCCGGGCGATCGCCTCCCCGGGGAGAACCCACTGGCAGCCGAACACGATGTAGCCGTTATGACGGCACGCCAGGCGCTCAACGCCTTGAAAAGCGAAGGCCTGGTCGAATCACGACGCGGGGCCGGATTCTTCGTTCGTTCATTCACGCCCATCCGCCGACGAAGTATCGCCCGGTTGTCGCGGGAACAGTGGGGATCCGGTGCTTCGATCTTCGCTGCAGATGACAGCCGCGAGCTCACGGCGGAAGTCGACGTGCTTGGTGCGGTGACCCCGCCGAAGGCAGTCGCTCGCGTCCTGGGCCTCGATGGCGGCAACGCCTTTGCCCGGTCGCGCAGGCACTTGGTGGATGGCCGCCCAGTCCTCTTGTCGACGTCCTACCTGCCCCACGATCTGGTAGCTGGCTCCCCTATCACCTGGGAGGACACCGGGCCAGGCGGCATCTATGCGCGCCTGGCCGAACTGGGGTCTGCCCCTGCGCACTTCCGCGAAGAGGTACGGGTACGTGCCCCATCCAGCGAGGAGGCTGAAGGCTTGAACCTCTCCGGGGCCACCCCAGTAGTCAAGATCAGCCGAACCGCTTACACGCATGACGGCCGGGCGGTCGAGGTGAACCAAATGACGCTCGACTCATTGGCCTATGTCCTCGAGTACGGCTTCGACGCGTGACGTGCCGCCTCAGCCCTACCAAGCCCCACAGCAAAGGGATTCCTCATGGCGTGTAATGCACCACCCCCATAAATGACGATGGCCGCCCCTGCGCGAACAGGGACGACCATCAATGCCCGACTCCCCGCCGGCAAGCAAACGGAGTCGTGGTCAGCGCGGTGACCGCACTGGGTGCCTCGGACATGAAGCCCGTATGGTCACCTACCCATCAGGATAGACGCGTGATCGCGTGATGCCCAGCACGGGCCCGCGCTGGTGGTCCGCGTCACCTTGATCAGCTGACCTCACGGCTCCCTCAATTAGGGACCAACCGTGTCAAACCTGCACTACAGCGCTGTAGAGACAATCCCGCGCTCGCACATCTCCGAGCACCCTCGATGCACCGTCCGGGGCCTGCCCTCGAAAGGCTTGCCCAGCATTCCCAAAGATGGGCAAGCCGCCAGCTTGGCCCGTCTGTGCTCTGGGCAAGCCATCGGGGAAGCGGTGGTGAGGAGTGTTCACGGCACAACATCCATTAGGAGGTGTGCCGTGCACTGCGTACCGACGCAGACTCCCCTGCCCAAGATCAACCGTTGCCGCATGCGGCAGTCGGCCTTAAGCGACGTGCGCAACCCGATGGGGGGGCAGGCGTGACCGTGCCAAGTCTTCCCACGAATGCCCGTGCGCTCGATGAGGACGGCCTCCTCGTGCGCGGCGCCGGTCCGCGCTCTGTGACCCTCTACCGCGAGATGGCCTTCGGCGGCCAGCTGGTGCACAGCCTCGACTACGTGGTTCTGACACACGTCCTGTTCGCCATCGCGGCGAACGAGAAGATCACGGTTCCGGGCATCTGGAAGCGCCTGCAATCTCTCGGGATCCGGTCGGCGAAGGACCACCGTGAGCTCATCGGGAAGAACACCGTCTACGAATCCTTCAACCGGATCATCGCGGCCGGCTTCATCCGTCGTGATCGGCTCCCGCATCCCGACGGCGGGGGACGCAAGGGAGCGGTCGTGTATCAGGTCTTCGAGTTCGTCACCGACAATCCGGACCACGTTGACGCTTCCGCCGCACCACTTCCCGGGACTGGGGAAGTGGTGGACTCCAATTACGTTGCCGCAGGTCAGACCACTTCCCGACACCCGGGATCTGGCGTTCCGGGATCTGGTGTTCCGGGAAGTGGTTCGAGTGCCGTTCCTGCAGGTCAGACCGCATCCCCGGTTCCGGGAAGTGGTGACTGCGTCCCCCCCACTCCCCCCTATAGGGAGGAGGAGGATTCCTCCTCCCGTATGTCCTCCTCCACAACCGCCGTCACTGCTGCCGCTCAGGCAACAGACGCAGCAGCGCTCACGGCAGCTGCAGAGTTCCTCGCGGAGCTTCCTGGTCGGTGGGCATGCGGCAGGAAGACGACTGCCGAGCTCGCGCCGCTGCTGGCTGAGGTAGTCCAGGTGCAAGGCTGGGAGCTGGGGTCAGACCTGGCCCAGCAGCTGACCAGGCGCTTCCAGGCGCGGCGGAGTGTCGTTGCGGTCCTGCGTGAGCGGATCGAGGACCTGCCCCGTTACCTCGCAGTCCGCAAGGTCCTGGAGCGGGAGCGATCAACCGGTGGCCGGGTTCCCGGCCAGCAGCTTGTGCTGGAAGAGGGCAAGCCTGGCGGCGGTGCCGCGCCGGTCTTGCCCGAGGGCGTATCGCCGGAGCGGGTTGAGGAGGCCCGGGCGTTCCTCTTGACGTTGAGCGGCCCGTGGGCGCTGGGTCCGGAGAGCGCGGTCCGCCTGGCGCCGCTGCTGGCCTCGAAGACGGCCGAGCGGGGCTGGGAGTTTGACAGCAGGCTGTTGGCTCAGTTGATGTCGAATCCCAATGGCGTCAACAACTACGAGCTGATTCTGGAGACGCACCGGATCGGCAGACTGCCGGTACGCAGCAGCAGCGTGGGTGAGCAGCGCCGCGGGCAGGACGCCCGGCAGAAGGCGATCGCGTCGTGTGCGACCTGCGACGACTATGGCCAGTTCGAGGTGGGGGACGCCGCAGTGATGTGCAAGCACGACGAGGCGTCAGCCACTGCCGCTCTCAGGCCGCCTGCTCAGCGGGAGCCTGCGGGCGCTCTGCCTGCTTCCTCCGGCGAGCCCCAGGCTCAGGAGGAGCTGTCCGGGTGCAGTCTCGCGGAGATGCTCGCCTCGATGCGTCAGCCCGCCGTCTGACCTCACGCAAAAGCGGCGCCCGGAAAACCTTGGCCGGCCCAGGCGCCGCCTGACCTCACTGGAGATCACTCATGACTGTAGTACCGCACCCGTACGCCGCCACCGACGACGGTCCCCCGGACGCACAGGAGTCGGATTTCGAGCGTCTTCCGCCTCAGGCCGTCGAAGCCGAACAGTCGGTCCTGGCCAGCATGATGTCGTCGGACCAGGCCGCAATCGACTGCCAGAACGTCCTGGAACCTGAGGACTACTACCGGCCCAACCACGGACTCATCCACCGCACAATCCTGGATCTGCGGGCCAAGGGCGAACCCTGCGACCCGATCACGCTCGCCGCGGAACTCAACAAGCGCGGCGACCTCTCCCGGATCGGCGGGGCCACATACCTGCACACCCTGGTCCAGTCCATGGACACCCCGGCGAACGGCTCGTATCACGCCGAGATCGTCAAGGAGAAGGCTGTCCTGCGGCGCCTGGCCGAGGCGGGCATCCGCATCACCCAGTCCGGATACGCCGGGCAGGGCGAGGTCGACGACCTGGTGGCCTCCGCAGCCGCCGAGATCGCCGCCGTCGTCGAAGGCACGGGGAAGGACGACGATTTCATCCTGCCGAGGGCGACAATGGAGGGCACCCTGGACCGGATCGATGACGCGAAGAACCGGGAGGGCCTCACCGGATTGGCCACCGGGTTCGCCGACCTCGACTCGCTCACCAGCGGACTCCAGCCCGGTCAGATGATCGTCGTCGCCGGACGCCCAGGCATGGGCAAGACGACGTTCGCGATGGACATGGCCCGCGCCTGCGCCATCAAGCAGAACGTCCCGGCGGCGTTCATCTCCCTGGAGATGGGCATCGACGAGCTCAACATGCGGCTGTTGTCCGCCGAGGCCAAGGTCGCGCTGCACCACCTGCGCTCCGGCCAGACCACCGATGACGACTGGACGCGCATGGCCTGCGTCCTGCCACGCATCACCGAAGCCCCCCTCTACATCAACGAGTCCGCCACGACGCTCGGCGCCATCCAGGCCAAGGTGCGGCGCCTGAAGTCCCGCGTGCCCGACCTCGGCCTGGTGGTCATCGACTACCTGCAGCTCGTTACCGTCGGGGGGCGTGTGGAGTCCCGGGAGAGGGAGGTCTCCGACATCAGCCGCAGCATTAAGCTGCTCGCGAAGGAGCTCCAAGTGCCCATCGTCGCCCTGGCCCAGCTCAACCGCGGCCCTGAGATGCGCGCTGACAAGCGCCCCAACAAGTCCGACCTGAGGGAGTCCGGCTCCCTGGAGCAGGACGCGGACATCGTGGCCCTGCTCTACCGAGACGATGCCTATGAGCCGCAGTCCTCCCGGGCCGGTGAGGTCGACCTCATCATCGACAAGCACCGCAACGGTCCGACCTGCGCGATCACCATCGCGAACCAGTTGCACTACTCGCGGTTCGTGGACATGGCCGCAACAAGGCTGACGGCTGCAGCCCAGATCAAGGCCACGCTAGCGACAGGAGCGGCTCTCCGGGAACTGGGCCAGGCTTTTCGCTCCCGAGGCTGAGTTGAACAGCGCTGTGCCCCGCCCTCGGATGAGAGCGGGGCACAGTCGCCTTCCGGGGCCACTGTCGGTGTTCGCCGCTAAAGTCCCGGCGCATGAGCATCGAGTGGACCGACACGATCAGTGCGGCAGCTGCCGCACTCAGCGCTATCGCCGCTGGCGGGGCCTGGTGGGCGGCCCGGCGGTCAGCGGCGACAGCGGAAACTCTGGCAAGCCTTGAACGTGACCGTAGGCATGAGGACCTCACCCCCGAGATACGGCTGTCGCTCACGGGGCGGTTCGGTAACAACGGCAGCATCACTGTTCATCTGGCCGGCCCCGACAGTCTTGGGGACCTGACCTCAGTGGAGCTGGAGATGGTGAACGACGACATGGATCACCGGGTTCTCAACCCCACACCAGAGTTCACCCAGGAGGATTCCGATGCTCACGTGTGGAGGCCCTTCCGATTCGTTCCCGGTATCGACGGAGCGGATGAGAATGGGCGCCGGACTGGGAAGATGCCTCTGGCTGTGGGAAGGGGGCGTCCGTTCGCTGTTGAGCGCAAGCAGCCCGGGCATTGGATGGAGGGCCCCGTGGCGACGAGATGGCAGAACCGGTACGTCGGCCTGCCGATTCGCGTGCGGGTGACCTGTAGGCGCAGTGACGAGTCTTGGGTTCTGGCGCGGGAGCTTGAGAACCCTTCCCTCTAACTCCCCACGGCATGGTCACAAATCCGTCACCACCGGAACATCCCGCTCCCCCACGGCATAGCGCCCAGCTACGGTCATGCCCTCACGAAACGCTCTTGGGGGACATCTTGAATACCCGCACTCTGGCTGCCGCTCTCGCCTGCCTTGCCGCAGTCACTCTCCTTGGCTGCGACCCAGCGACGACCACCGACCCGAAGCCTGCCACGCCGGCGACCACCGAGCCGAGCACTCCCAGCCCTTCCGCGACGCCGTCCGAGAAGGAAGAGAAGGCCGAGCCCGTCGAGTCGAAGGCCGTTCTCAACTTCGTTGGCATGGGACTGCAGTCCGCACAGGACAAGGCGCAGGCGGAAGGTTTCTACCTGCTCACGTCCCACGACAGTGCTGGCCGAGACAGGCTTCAGGCCCTGGACCGGAACTGGAAGGTCTGCTCCCAGAGCGTCAAGGCAGGCAAGACGGTACCGACCGATACCGAGCTGGACTTCGGCACAGTCAAGCTTGAGGAGGTCTGCCCCTCGAGCGACGCCAAGGCCCCCGAGAAGGCGGGAGCGTCCATGCCGAACCTCGTCGGGAAGTCAGTCAAGGCGGCCCGTGGCGCCCTGGACCCGGGTACGTCGATCACGACGACCGATGCCGCGGAAGGGCGCATGGTTCTGCTTGAGAGCAACTGGCAGGTGTGCACCCAGTCGCCCTCGCCCGGGACTGCGATGAACGGGCAGCCTGTCGAGTTCACCGCAGTGAAGTTCGAGGAGAGCTGCTGATGCGCACCCGTACCACTGCTGCCGCCCGCTGTTCCCGCTCCTGCGGGTGCAGCTCGGTTCACCTCCGCTCGCACGGAGAGCACTTCCACGCAGGTTCATTGATCCCGGCCCTGATCGGTTCACCTCCGCTCGGGCGGAGGTGAACCGCCGACTGCGGCCGCAGCGCGCATCCAGCAGCGGGGGCAGCCTGTTACACCAGTGCGGCGATCGGGGAGCGAGCCAACCTCGGGTGCGCGGCGGGCAGAGCGTCGACAGCGGAACGGTAGACGTGTGGGCGAGGGCCCTGGCCCGGTTCGTTGCGACGTCCGCCCAGTGCCGTCGTGAGAAGGCTTCCTCCGGCGTGGCAACCGACAACCTCACACGCGGCCGGCCCAGCCTTGGGCTCTGACCTGTCTAGTTCGTTTCGGCCAAGTCGAGTGCTCGACCGGTGCCCCCAGAGCAAGGGCTCCGTGACCGAGGTCGCGCTCTCCCAAGGCTTCCAGTCCGGCTGGAATCGAGCACGTTCGAACTACCCGTCCCGTCGTTAGACCCAGCGTCGAGCGCGCCAGGTGTAGCACTCCCCTTCAGGAAGGACTCGTAGACACCGGATGCGCCTCGTCGGACTGCGGGCATCGCCCCCGCCTTTCACGCAAGGAGCATTTTGTGGGATACACCCGGACTGACTGGTCCGCGCACTACAACGACGGGCGAGGTTTCCGCCGGCTCGAGGACGAGGAAAGAGATCTGCTGGTCGAGCACGCGTTGGCGCCCGAGGGCGGCCGCGCCCTTGACATCGGCTGTGGCACCGGTGAGCTGGCCGCGTACCTCGCCTCGCTCGGGTACACGGTCGACGCAGTGGACTTCGCTGAGGGCGCGCTCGAGCGGGCCCGCGTAGAGCAGGCTGAGTCGGAGGGGGTGCGCTGGCTGTGTCTGGACGTCGATAAAGACGATCTGACGAACCTGAACGAGGAGGGTTACGACCTGGTGACCTTGCGCATGGCGGTCGCCTTCGTCCGAGATCGCTCGCGTGTCCTGCGCGGTCTGGGAGGGCGGCTTCGTGAAGGCGGCACGCTCGTCGTCATCACCCCCGTCGTCGAGCACACTCCTGAGGAACGGCGGCACATCGCCCTGGATGAAGATGAGCTCGCCCTTCTTATGGAGGGCTTTGAGGAGGCCCGTCGCTTCGACGCGGCGGGCATGGCCGTGCTGATGCTGCGAAAGCCCGGTGGATCGTTCACCGCTGCAGAGAAGGGCCGACCCGAACCGCAGGCAGTGGTTGGTGCTGCCGCGGTGGTCACTGACACTTCCGGGCGTGTACTCCTGGGCCGCTCCGCCCGGGGCATGTGGGAGCTTCCGGGCGGACGTGTGGAGACAGCGGAGTCCGCCCAGGCTGCAGCTGTGCGGGAGCTCGCGGAGGAGACGGGGCTGGCGGCCCGCGAGGAAGACGCCCACGTCATCACGGTTTTGCACGATGACCGGCTGGACGTACGCCGTATCACCCCGGTCGTGCGCGTCACCAAATGGGAAAGCGAGCTCGACCTGCGGGAACCCGACAAGTTCTCCCGCTGGGAATGGCACCCCCTGCATACCCTGGCCACTCTGGGAACGATCTTCATGCCTTCCGCGCAGGCCCTGGACGCTGTGTGGCCTGGAGTGCTACCGGGGCTGCCCCCGATCCACTCCTACGCCTGCTCCGACACCGTTCCGCCCATGCCCGGTGAACCCGCCGAGGCGGTCCGGCTGCGCGCGCGGATGGCGGACATCCTGATCGACAAGGGCTGGGCTCCCTCCACGCGAGTTCAGACCGCACTGCGTCAAGTGCCCCGGCACCGGTTCATCCCGGAGGCTCCGTTGGAAACGGCCTACGACGACGACCTTGCCGTGGTCACGCTCCGAGAGGGCCCTGGCACGGCGGTCAGCTCCGTCTCGGCAGCCTGGCTGCAGGCCGACATGATCGAACAGCTCCGGCTGAAGCCAGGCATGACCGTACTGGAAGTCGGAGCGGGCGGGTACAACGCAGAGCTCCTGGCTCACGTCCTCGGGCCTCGTGGACGTGTGGTGACTGTCGATGTAGATCCATACGTGGTGCACCGCACCCGCCGGCTGTGTGCGGAAGCGGGCAGCGGGCAGGTCACTGCCGTCCTGGGCGACGGTGGATTGGGTGCGCCCGGCCACGTCCCACCCGGCGGGTTCGCCGGGGTGATGATCACGCACAACGCGGCGGATATCGCGCCGGCCTGGCGAGAACAACTCGCCGAGGGCGCCCGGCTAGTAGTGCCCCTCGCAATCGGCGGCTACACACGCTCCCTCACCCTGGTCCGGTGCCGCGACACCCTGGTAGCGGAGCACTGGACGTACTGCGGTTTCGTGCAGGACCGCGGCGCCGCCGCCCGCACCATCCCATCCGTACAGCTGGCCGACGGCAAGGTCGTCATCCGCTGGGAAGACGGAGGGCCCGGGCCCGGCGACACCGCCGGCCTCGAGGAAGCCCTGCTCGGACCCCGGCACGAACTCACCACCGGCCTCGTCGTTCAAGGTGCCTTCAATTTCGAAACCCTGCAGGTCTACGCCGCGACAACGCTGCCGAGATTCTGCCGCCTGACCGCACCGGAGGGCTCCACGCTGGTGGCGCAGCAGGATGCGGCCGCGTTGATGGCTGACGGCTCCCTTGCCTACCTGACCCACCGCAAGGTCAAGGACGCCTCGCATCCGGACGGCCGGCTCACCGAGTTCTTCATCCACGCCTACGGGCCGGCCGCCGACACGCTCGCACGGCGCTTCGTCGACTGCGTGCACACCTGGGACCAGGAGGTGCGCGAAAGCGGCTACCCGCCGATGACCGTCCACCCCGCCGGAACCCCCGACGGCGAACTGCCTCGCGGCGACGTGTTCGACAAGCCGTCCGCACGAATGGTCTTTCGCTGGCCTGGCCGTGATGCCCAGATGCCCCGTCCCACCCCACCGCCCAAGGCCCTCACCACAGCGGAGAGGACATGATCAACTGGTGTAACGGCGAAACGCGGGACGCGGTGCAGCGGCTGCGCCCCGTGGGCGGGCAAATCATGCTCGCCGCCTACCGTGCCCTGCTCGGGAACACCGCAACCGCCCACCTCGCCGCCGGCTGGCACATCCTCGACGTCCCGGCGCTGGACCGCCATGACGTCGACGTCCGCTACCGGCCCGTGTGGGACAGCCCTCTCAACCGTGGCCCTGTGCCCGAGTGGCTACAGCAAGTCTGGGCAGCCTGGTGCTTCGTTCCCGACGGCAGAGTCGTCCTCGTTGCCGACCCCGGCCCCCAGGGCACCCTGCCCATGCTGCCCGGCGGCGCCGTGGAGAAGACCGACACGACGCCCGAGGCAACCCTCCACCGCGAAGCCACCGAGGAAGCCCAACTCACCATGACCGACCCGGTGCGACTGGGCTGGGTGCTCGATGAGACATCGTCTTTAGCGACCGTCGACGTGTCAGGGTGGAATCCGAGATGCGGGAACGCGTGGCGGACAGGTCCGTGAGGTCGCGATCTCAACGTCGGCAGCTGCGGCGTCAATCGTGCCCGCATAGTTTGTGGACACAGCTTGGAACCGTTTCCAGGCAAAGCGCGACACTGGCCAGAGCTTTGCACCACGCCGCAGCCCCCGACGACGCAGTCGGCTGGGGCTGCTTCAACAGGTCGACAGTCGAATTAAAGTCCAGCGTGCTGAAGCAGCCTTCGTACGATGCTGGTGATGATCACCATCCTGAAGCGCGCCTCGTCCGCGTTGGATCGACCAGGGTGAGGGCCATCGGGGTGCGAGATGTCCCAGGCGCCCTGCATGAGTCGGCCCCATTTTTCGGGGACAACCTTCTTCTGGTCGACCATGAAATTGATGGCGTTGCCGCCCGAGGCGCCGGTGTAGCCGTACTTCTGCGCGACTCGAAAGGTCACGTCTTCG
This sequence comes from Streptomyces sp. NBC_01166, assembly GCF_045039765.1. Classification (NCBI taxonomy): domain Bacteria; kingdom Bacillati; phylum Actinomycetota; class Actinomycetes; order Kitasatosporales; family Streptomycetaceae; genus Streptomyces; species Streptomyces sp. NBC_01166. Next base: position 327,460 of record NZ_CP108614.1, on the reverse strand, counting down.
AGCATCGGACGTAGGGCGCCGTTGCTGGCCTCATAGTTGTGGTGGTTGAGGTTGTCGAAAGCCTGCTTGTAGTGATTTAGAGCGACCTGGAAACCTGCGGCGTCGAGCTGCGCCTCCAAGGCGCTGATCTCTTTAGCCATCTCAGCGCCTGGCGCTTCAGTCGGACGGATGTGATAGACGACGGGCCCCCTCTCGATCTCGATCCAACTGTCGAGGCCGCTCTCTCGCCGGATGGTCGGGTCGTCCCACTGGAGGTCGTAGCCATCTGCAAGAAGGGCGTCTTTGAGTTGGAACAGCCAAGTCTCGGGGCCCAGCTCGTCGGGGTGCCGGAAGCCGCTCGTCTGCTCCTTCGCGAACGCGAGCAGGCCGCGATGGGCGTCCTTGTCGCCCTTCTGCGCCGCCCGCCGGGCGTCCATCAAGACCATCTGGACGAGCCTCTCCTTGGAGGATGCCTCGGTGACGAACCGGTCCAGATTGGCGGCGAGCAAGCTGGTGTGGATCTCCTTCGCCGTTCGCGTGATCGCGATCTTGACGAGGACGGCCAGAGTAGGACTCGAGAGGGTCTGCATCACAGCGAGACATCCTCGGTGACCTACCACCGTTCCGTCCTGTGATTTCCCAGATTAGCGCTCGCCTTGTCGGAGATGGAGTGACTGTGGCCTGCGTCCCCCAGTCCCAGCCACCCGTGCCCGCTCACCGCCTCGGAAGGTCATTCGAGGTCAGGCTCTGCCAGATCCACGAACCTCTCAGCGAGGCGTCGAATTGGGTCCCAGTCGGGACCAAGGGGTTCCTCGTCGGCTTCTGCCGCTCGGAGGACCTCCTTGATGTGATCTTGGCGTGCGGCTTGTTGGCTAGCTCTCCTTGGTAGTCAGCCTCGGTACTTGCCCATTGGTGACCGAACGTGATCGCCAGCGGCGTATCGGCTCTAGTTCACTTCGGCCCGGACGATTCTTCAAGGCGGTGCTGCAGGCGCAGTGCCTCTCCATGGCCGCAAGCAGCGAGCCTGTCGAGAAGGCGGCGGGCACGCTCAGCACTGGGTCTCGTTCGATGAGCGTCGTCAAACAGGACCCGTGCGAGGAACGGCACAGCACTGCGTGACAAAGCATCCACGTCTTTTGTTCCTTCACCAAGAACGTCGAGCACGAGGCACACCTCTTGGTCGGTGAACAGCTCGTGGGAGTCGAGCACCTCCATGAGGTGGTCGGCAAACTGCGGTCGTGCCATATGCCGGGAAGTCCAGGCTCGCAGGAGCCCGCGCGCCTGTGTCGGCGTCCAAGACGCTCCACATGCCGGCCGGGGCAGGAGTGCCTGCCCCAGTTGCCCGGCAGCCCGGGAGGCGAATCGGTCCAGTATGCCGGGCCACAGAGCGACGAGCTCGTGGACGCGTGTTTCGGTGGTGGCATGGTCCGCCAGCGCTTGCAAGAGCCCCTCGAGTGCTCGTGGATCCTCATTGAAAGTGGTGAGGTAGGTATCGAGCCGTTCTCGGTCTCCGTCCAGAGCCAGCTCTGCGGTCACTGCGCTGTGGGCGTGGCGCCACTCCTTGCAATGGGGAACCATGGCCACCGGCTGGCGGGTCCATGCGAGCAGGTCGTGTCGCGTCAGCGCGTCGGCTAGCCGTCGCGCAGCCGCGCCGTGTGCGCACTTGGAAGTGGCGGCCAGGTGAGCGACAGGGACAGCAGATGCGGCAAGTCGGAGATCCACGCAAGGTGTCCCCTCGGCAACCTCGCTGACGGGGTCCGGGAGACGGAACGGACGTCGAGGGACATCGACGTCCGCCTCGACGCTTAGACCGCAGGTGGCCACCATCTCGGTCAACGCCTCGACGGCCGCCGTGTGCAACGTGTCCTCAGGGCCGGTGCAGACCTTCGTATCCCATAGCCGGGTGATCGCCTCACACAGCTGCGATCGCACCTCGATGTACGCGCTGCCAGCGAGACGGAGCACGCCATTGCGTACCGTCGCCTCAGTCGTCTGCCCTTGAACAAGAAGAGCGGGAGTGGCCAGGAGGAACAGCAGGCCCATCGCTGCCGGGCGGTCCGGGGCCCGCGGGTCGACGGCCCTGTTCTCTGTCTCCCAGTCAGCACTGATTGCGCACGTTGTACTCGCAGCGGCGGCGAGCAACTCACCGGTTGCCCACCGCACCGCCGCCGGGTCCACCATCTCCGCGTGCCGACCCGCAGCCCGGACTACGACCACGGCAACCATAGGGGCGATCACGCTCATCTCCTCCGGCGGACCGCCGGGCAGACACTGCTGGGCCGTCACAAGAGCCGCCCAGCGCTCGAACAACACCGTAGCGGCGGTTGTTTCCGGAAGCACATCATCAAATGTGGCGTCCCATGCGCAGGCCATCGCGGCGTCGTTCAGTAGCGCGAAACGGTCGAGGAATTCTTCAAGCACACCTGCGAGCTGTCCTTCGTGGCGCCGACGGTCGAGTGCTTCGTTCACCAGGTCCCGGCCTGAGCCATCGGGACGGTCCACAAGGCGATAGTTGCCGCTGTCCAGCAGCAGCGCCGCGGTTACGAGACCATCGACCTGCGTCGTGTCTTCCTGGTTAGCCCGGCAGCGCCGCTCGTGCTCGGCCATCAAGCGGCCAGCCGCATCCCGGAAAACCTCCTGCTGCCCGGCGGGGGCCCGCAGCACGATCCGCGGGACAGCGTAGGCCAGTTGCACAGCATCTGAAGCTGGAAGTTCCCACAGGTCGAGTTGACCAAGTACCGAATTGAGCTCGCCGCCAATGCGGCGGACGTTCAGTGCCAGCACGCCGATGGTGATGGCCGCCAGAGAGATACTGCGCCCGCTGCCCAGTATGCGTTTCGCCAGTTCGTTCAGGTCGGTGCCAGCGGCCGCTTGGTCGTGAGCCCACCGGCGCAGGCTGGAAGCTGCCGCCAGTGCCGGCCCCGGACCGATGGACCCTGCCCACGGCCATTGCCACGAGCGCGCGGTACCCGTAAATGCCCTTTCGTCGGAGTCGAGGGGCCAGTTCAGCGTGAACACCCGGCGCCCACGTCGCGTTTCGATCCGTGTGACCGCCTCGGTGGCGGCATCCAGAATCTGCCCGGCAAGGGCCACACCCAAGTCTGGCGCATGCTCAAGTAGGGCCCCAAACGGTCCGAGAAACGACGGATCCGGGGCAGTAGGGGGTACCCACGGAGGCGGCGAAGGCATCGGCAACTGATCGATCACCGATGGTCGGTAGACCGACGGCCACCCCGTATCCCACACGCCTTCCCGGAACAACGCTGGCCTACGGCCTGCGGGGGGGCCTAGGTATAAGCGGTGGGCCGCGAGCATCAACAGCTGCGGAGCATGGCGGGCCATGTGATCTGAGCGGAGCGGATTCTCCAAGACCGGCCGCACGGCTAGAGGCTCGGTCTCGCAGATGTGCTCGAATACCTGCAGACTGCTGTCGTTCAGGTGCTGGGCTGTGCCCGCGAGAGCAATCGCGGCAGGCTCGCCATCACCGATGCCCTCTCTGAACCATGAGACCACCGCAGAGGGCACAGTGGCCGCCAGTTCCTCGTCCAGGTACTTGTGCGACGGGAGCCACCGGCTCAGCAGACGCAGCGCGCCGGCAGCCGCCACCTCATCCAGCATGGCAGCGTGCTGCGTCAGGAACCTGAGCAGTGGCAGAGCCGGTACGGCAGTACGCAGCCTGAGCGAGGCTGTCTCCACGAGGGCGCGGCCTCCATCGGCCAGCAGCACACCCGTCAGTGCCGTCAACACCGCGTCCGGCCGGGCAAGCTCGAACAGAGCCTCAAAGGGCAAATCCCGCCATCGGGAGTCGCCGTCGCACTCGGACAGACTCCGCACGGTATCGGTGATCCACCCCCACGCAGCCACAGTCTGGCTGGGGGATTCCCGCGCGGCGCGCATCAGGCGCACCTGCGCCGCGATCCGGATACTGCGCAGCAGGCGCCGAGGATGGGGCGCTGCGGTCACGTCTGGTGCTGATGGCTCGCACAGCAGGAATGCGATGGCGTAGTCCTGCATCACGTCGTGCGCGAAACTGAAGCTCGAGCGCACACGCACGGCAACGCCATCGCTCACCAGCCCGTGCTTGGCCTCCTCGGCGCCCGACTGCAGCCTCGCCAATGGCGCACCGCCCATCACCGCCTCCGCCAGCTCCAGGTAGAGGTCACTGCGGGCCTCAGGGTGCCCCAGCGCCAAACGCTGGCTCTCCCCTCGGCGCACCAGATGGTCGTAGACGAAGTCGACGACATCCTCCTCGCCGATCAGCTGACCCAGGTCGGTTTTTGCCGTCAACAGCCGTACCAGCAGATCCACCGTATAGAGGGTGCGCAACAGTCGGGCAGCACGGGGTGAGAGCGCCAGGGGCGCCAGCCCGGGAAAGGCTGCTACAACCTTCCGCTCCTCCTCATCCGTGAGGTAGCCGGCCGACACCGTTTCTACCTGGCCGCCCCACGCGGTCAGATGCCTGCTCACCGCGTCGGCCGCCTGCTCTCGGGCTACGGCCAAGACCCGCCACCGGCTGCCCACTGTGCGAGGGAGCACCTCCAGCAGGGACCACAGCAGGGCACCATTATCAGTGAGAACCTGTTCGGCACCGTCCACCAGCAGCAGCCGCTCCCCGCCCGGGGCCGCGGCCAGTGTCCACTCCAGCCGTGCCCCGACCTCGTTCCCGATGTCGGCCACCGTGTGCCATGCGCCTTCGGTTAGAGACAGCGCGAAGACCGTGCCACCCGAGGTACGCAAGGTGTCAGCGCAGGCCCGGGCCAGAGCACTCTTTCCGACACCCGCCGGCCCGGTCAGCAGCACCCGCTCATGCGCGCGTACCGCCTCACGCAGTACCTGAGTCTGCTGTTCCCGCTCCAAGTGCAGTCGTCCGCCGAGTCGATGGCTCACACGTCCGGCTGTCAGGAACCGCTCGGTCCACTGCCCGATAGCTTCGAGCTCGGGCAGCGCCGGAGGGTCCCCGCGAAGAACTGCCTTCCGCTCGTGCAGGAGATCACGCAGCATCGGTACGTCGATCACGCCGCCCTGCGGGCCGTACTCCTTGGCGATGTCTGCCAGCTTCTGGAAGACGTCAGCAGCATCTGGGCCGCGCTGGGTATCGACGATGGTGGCATTCATCAGGCCTAGCATCGACCGGTACGTCGCGCCGCCCTTTTCCGGCTCGACCTGGACGACCAAGCGTCGCGCGATGCGGAAGGCGGTCTCCTCAACAACCGCCCATGCCGGGCCATTGCCGTCCGGGGTGGTCATCACCTGAGACACGGTGGTCGTCAGGTTGTCCCACGTCTGGTGAAATGGTCTGCCCCGCCGCCCCTGGACAGAAAGTTCCAGCTTGAAGTCGGCAAGAGTGGGCCGGTCCGCGGCGTGCGCCAGTTTCGCCAGTTCCGAAAGGCCATCTAAGTTGCCTGTGGCAACCACCCCGAGCCACCGTTGGCGCGCGTCGATCTCTGCCCCATATGTGTGAAGACTCTGCAGGCACTGACTGATCGTCTTGCGCCACGGACCATGGCTCGGCACGATCTCAAGAGTGCGCTTGACCTGTTTCTCCACCACGAACGCGACCGGTCCTGACCGGTCCACGACGATGACGTCGTCGAGTGGGTAGCCGATGTCGCCTTGCTGCAGCCGAATCTCCGACGGCGCCCCCTGGAGCCCTTCTACAGGCGCATGGCACAGCATCGCAGCCAAGTCCAAGGCGGCGACGTGGCACTCGTAGAAGGTTCCAGCGCCGCCCGTTCCAGCCGGAGAACTGCCCCTACTCACTGCGCCCCCGGCCGCTCGCCCCGCCCCACTCCCGACGACCGGATTCTAGACGCCTGACAAGCCCGTCGCCGAGGTGTCAGCCAGCCTGAGAAGTTGATGCATTTGGCCCGGCTGCGCGCTTGAATGCGGATGACATTGGAGCGGCCTCTGCCGCGTGATGACACCATGACGAGTTTGCGTGCTCGTCGGAGCAAGAACCAGCGCAGGGACGGATGGTCGAGGCTGGCTCATCCGGGAGTTCGTGCTCCAACCAGCCAGGGATATGTCACCGCCTGCAAGGACCTCCCATCCGGGTACTCGCCACTCGTTGCGACGTTCCGAGGCTGGTGTTCGGTTGGGCTACACCCTCGTGTAGGGAACGCCGGTGTTGTCGAGCACGGCCTCAATCCGGCTGATGTATTTCTTGTGGATTGCGCAGATCAGGAGCTGCTGTGCTCGAGACGCTGCGACGTAGAGAACTCGCCGGGCTTCAGTGTGGTGGCCACCTTCCCAGTCGTCGACAACCGTCCGCGTCGTCACGTCATCAACACGCAGGCGCTCCGGGAGGACAAGCACCACTCCTGGGTACTCCTTGCCTTTGACACCGTGCACGGTGGAGAAGGCTATGGCGGGCCCGGTGCTAGTGGAGACAACGCCGTCCCACACTGATTCGTTAGGGGCCCTGAAGAGTCTGCCCAAACTACCGGAACTGGGGGCCTTGGCGTTCCCCCACTCCGCCGTTCGCAGAAAGGCTCGAACCTCCGCTGCAAAGACGTCTCTGGTCTTGCCGTGTGTGTCGAGGCTGATCGCCATGCGCACGGCGAAGGTTTCCAGCCAACGCGGATCGACACCCACCCGTTCGCACAGGGCGTCGAATCCGAGGTGTTCCATTCCCGGCTTCTCGTCGATCGTGAGGGCAGCGAGCACCGAGTGCTGCACGTGGTCGACTGCCTTGCGGCGGGCCCGGGGGTCGGTCGTCCGGGATCTGAGTACGTGCCCTGCGGAAGCAATGCGCGCAATGCGGTTCTGCTTGCCACTGTCGACGCCGTGCACGCCTGCGGCTTTCATGCCGTGCTTCTCGGCGTGAGACAGCAGGATGAGGTCATCGGCGGTGAGCTTGTTGTGCTCGGCGATGTCGAGGGCAGCGGGCACGATCTGGTCGGGTGACCTGTACTCGATCAAGTGCACTGGGGTGAGGTTTAGCGAGTTGTCGCCGCGGGCCGTCTCAGGTAGCTGTCCGCATCTGAGCGATCTGTTGAACGCACAGATGGCAGGTGTGCTGCGCCAGTTGTCCTTGAGCTCGATGGGTCGGCCGGGCAGGTTGTCAGCGAACATCCGCACGCGGTCGGGGGTAGCGCTGCGGAACTCGTAGATCGATTGGTCTGTGTCGCCCACCATGATGATGCGAGTGCCCTGCTGCTTCAGGAACTGCAAGATGCGCAGTTCCTCGCGCCCGCAGTCCTGTGCTTCATCGACGATCACCTCGGCGAAGCGGGACCGCAGCAGCGGGGCGAGAATCTGCTCTCCCTGCGCGTCCTGTAGCCAGTACTCAGCCAAGCAACGGGCCGCCACGCAACTGATGGTGCCAGCATCAATGAGACGGCCGAAGATGTGGGAGGCGTACTCCTCTGCGGCGCGCTTTCTTTCGAGGAGATCCGCGCGGACGGCGTCGTTACCGAAGTCGCGTGGGATGCGGCTCTCGATGAGGCGTGCACGCCCGTCTGGGGCGAAGTCGAACCAGTCGAGCTGCAGGTCCTTTGCTTGTCCCATGCGACTGAGACGAAAGTTCGCACTGGGTACGTCCCGCCAGCGCTGAACGTAGTTGGGCTTCTTCCGGTATGCCGTGGTGTACATCGGGGTCACGATGAAGCGGTGGATAAAAGTATCGAAGGTGCCGACGAAATGGGGCACCTCAAGCACTCGGGTGTGCTCTCCGCATCTTCGGCGCACTTCGTCCACCGCTGCGTTGGTGAAGGACAGCAGGGCGACCCCCCGGCGTTCTTCCTCGGCCGTTCGTTTGAGGAATCGGGCGACCATGGCACGGGTCTTGCCGGCGCCCGGACAGGCGGCCGCGAACATGCTTTCTTCTGCATCAACCAAGGCTTGCTGGTTTTCGGTCAGGCGCAGGTCATTCACTGAGTGCCGTCCCGCTGGTCGGCCAGGGCACTGCGTACAGCTTCGGTCAGGTACCGGGGTGCTTGGAAGACTGCGCCCTCCTCAATGGCCAAGGCCACATCGTGGGCGAATTCCCCCTTGCTGATGAACTTTTTGTGCTTGGCCAGCTTCTGATAGAGGCCGAATGCTCGGCCCTTGGGGTGCGCGAGGATGTCGTTCCAGTGGTGCTGTGACTGAGGGTGCTGTTTGAGGTAGGCGGCCTGGAGGATCGGCTCGTTCGTCTCAGGGGTGAGCAGGTCCGCCTCAAGGGTGTGCGGCGCCTCCGCCACGAACAGGTGATCAGCTGCGTTGATGGAGTCGGCGTGCTCGACCAAGCGCTCCTTCCGGTTGCTGACCTTCGTGACGTCGGCGGAGGGGTCCTCGGCCTCGTCATCACTGCTTCCGGTGTCTTGAAGTTCTTGTGCGGAAATTCCTGAAGGTCGCTGCTCGTCTTTCTTCTTCTTTTTGGGGAGTTCCGGATCCGGGTCGCGGTCTGTGACCACCGTCAGCTGGTCGAGCAGTCGGCAGCCGTTGACCTCTGAGAGCAGAAGGGTGATGTAGGGAGCGAAGTCAACGCTTCCTACGTTGATGATGGTGACCCCACGGAAGGTCCGGCGCTTCTGGGCTTGGTCGTGCCCCTTGAACAAGCAGTGCCGGGCGATCACCGGCAACAGGACGGCCTCCGCGATGCCCTCAACGAGAACGACTCGGCGGGCGAAGAGGAGGCTGGCGCGCGTGGCATCCAGGTACTGATTGATCTTCCGGCGCTCGTCGTCGGCCAAGGGCAGCTTGGCCAGGGGGAGGGCTTGGGTTTTACGGCGCAGAACCTCGACGTCTTGGCCCTCGTCGTCTTTGGCGGTTTCGTGTTCGGTGTGGGTGCGCAGGGCGACAACGTTCTCGATACCGACACTGCTGGCAAGGTTGGGCGAGTGCGTGCTGGCGATGACCTGGATCCGTCCGGCCGGTCCCTTCAGGTCATCTCGCGGTGAGACCTCGGCCTGTTCACGCAGGTAATCCAGGAGTACGGCCTGCAGCTGCGGGTGCAGGTGGGCCTCTGGTTCCTCGACGAGGAACAGCGTCAGCTCCGCCGACTGCGCCTTGCGCAGTTCGAGGATGACGGTGGCGATGAACAGGAGGTTGGCGTAGCCCAAGCCGGATTCGGCGAGGTCGGCGGGTTCGACCCCCGACTCGGCCATCTTCACACGCAGACTGCGTGCCAGCCGGTGCAGCTCGTAGTCGGCAAAGGTGATCTGGACGCTCTGTCCTCGAACTGAGTCGGTCAGCTTGTACAGATGGGTTTGAATCGCGTCGGTCGTAGTCGTCAGGACCGGGTCGTTCGTGAGCTGCTTGAGGGAGGTGTTGGCCGTCGTGCGGAATGCTTCCTGGACGTCCTCGGTGGTCAGGTACTTGATGATGCGAAGCAGTCTGTTTCCGTCTGAGGAGTCAAGCTCCCGCTGCGCATCACGCAGCGGAGCCAGGTAGACGTGGGCGATCTGCTCCCGCTTGGGCGGCTCGGCATCAGGACCTCCCACGGGTCCAGCGGTTACGCTGGCCCGCATCTGCTGGCGGACTGGATCCTGCTTGTAGGTGGTGGTGTAACTCGCCTGCTGCGTTTCTACATCGAGTGCAGTGATGTAGTGAGCCCGCTGGGTGTCTGTCAGCCCGTCATATGTGGCCGTGAATTTGGCCTCCTCTGACGCGCGGCCGCGGGAGAGGTCGGTCTCATCGAACCAACGCGTGCTGCGGCGGTTCAGCGGTGCAGTCGCCAGGCGCAGAGATTCGATGACGTTGGACTTTCCGGAGTTGTTCTCTCCCACGAGGAGCGTGATGCCCGGCTGGAAGTCAACTTTCAGGTCGTAGCAGGATCGGAAGTTCTTGATGCCCAGCTGGCTCAGATACATCCCAGCGTGGGTCTGGCCCTGCTTCTGGTTCACCGACTGGCCCCCCGTCGTTCGAAGTCTGGTACCCCTCATAGGCGCCGGCGGCGCTGGCGACCAACCAACCCTGGTAGCTCGGGGCCGACTTGAACTTTTGCACAATCTCCACAGGGTAGAAGTTTGAACTTGCCAGTAATAAAAAGTGTTCTCGGTCACGCCTCGTCAGCGAGAGTGGAAGCGTCAGTGTGCAGCTGATCCGCTCGCGGCCTAAGCGTTGTCCCGTAAATGATCTACGGCGTGCTCGCTGACCTGCTTGTTTCTTCGTCACCCCGCGAGGGTGAGGTTGTGCAGGCGGGCGATGCCGAGCATCGCGTGGTGGACGCCGTCACCTTTGAGGCGGCAATCGCGGAGGATCTTCCAGGTCTTCATCCGGGCGAAGGCGTGCTCGACGCGGGCGCGGACCTTGCGGTGCGAGGCGTTGTGCTCCTCTTTCCATGGCTCCAGTTCACTCTGGCCGGGTTCGCGGCGGTGCGGAATGACCAGGCCGGTGCCCCGGTAGCCGCCGTCCGCGATGACCGTGGTCCTGCCGACGGCGGCCTTCGCACCGGACAGCTCCCACGCCTTGCAGTCGTTGCGGTTGCCGGGCAACGGGCGGCCGACCGCGACGACCAGCCGGGTGTCCGCGTCGATGACGACCTGGTGGTTGGTGGAGTATCGGTAGTTCTTGGACTGCTCGGCGATGCTGTGGTCGCGGGTGGGGACCAGGGTGCCGTCCACGATCAGCACGGTGTCCTTGCGGAACCGCTTGCGTTGCTGGAGCGCGAGCGACGGCCCGAGATGGTCGATGATGCGATCGGCCGCGGACTTCGACACCCCAAAGAGCGGCGCCAGCTGCCGCAGGGTCAGGTTCGTCCTCCAGTAGGCGGCGACCAACAGGACGCGGTCCTCCAGCAGCAGGCTCCACGGCCGGCCCTTACGCACCGGATCCACACCTTCCCGCCGGAGCGCAGTGATCAGCTTGCCGAACTTACGCGGGCTCAACCCGCTGAACGGGCCTATCCAGGAGGGCTGCGACGCCGTGATCACACCAGACACAGCAAGATCATCTCACCCCTGACCAGCAGTTACGGGACAGGTCTTAGTGAGGCCTTCAAGGGCGATTTGTCCCGGCGAAGGTGTTTGGTGAGTCAGTCGAGGATGATGGCGGGGTGTTGGTCAAAGTAGAGGCAGTTCAGCCCGCCCCGCCGGGGCCCGTAGCCGTCCGGGTGCCACTCGGCGGTGGGCATCGTGGTGGTGCTATGGCAGGGAATCCCTGAGGCAGCCGGGCGAGAGCACCACGTTGAGTGGACCGTCGATGAGGACATCGCCTGGATGGTGAACGCGTGGCCAAGTGCCGCTATTGTCTCTGAGTTGCGGGAAGACGGCGGCCGTATCGTTTTTCGTGGGCAGCTGAGCCTCTTTGAGGACCGAGGGGCTGTCCTGGACGTGGGTGGCACGCAGATCCTGTTTGATCTTACCGACCCGCCCCTGCCGGAAGATGCCGACGGATCGTGGGTTGAAGTTCGTGCGGCATGGGACCACGTCACCGTCTGGCCCTTCGAGGTGTGACTGCCGGCGGGCGGTCAGGTGTCGCGCCAGTCCGAGGTGGATTCGCCGGTGAGCCGACGGCTCATGAGGTCGATCATCGCGATGCGGATCGTGGCTTCGGAGCGGTGCGGGTGGGTTTCGTAGTCGCGGGCCAGGCGGCGGTGGTTCATGAGCCAGCCGAAGATTCCGAGCAGCGGCGGCCGAACGGCAGGAGCTCACGGACTTCTACGCGCACATCATCAACGAGCTCTCCGTCGAGCTCGACCGCGTCACCGCCGAACGCGATCAGTACCTCAGCAACGTCCGTTCCATCTCTACGGCACCCAGTCAAAGATCGCTACGCTGAAGTCATTCCTGATTCTCCGCTCGGTTCCTCCATTGCTGCCATGATCCTGCGCAGGCACCAGTCCGGATTCTTGATCAGTTCCGATTCCCACAGGCGCAAGATCCGCCACCCTGCCTTCTCCAGATACTTGTCCTGAGCCCGGTCTTTGCTGATCGTCAGGGCGACGGTCGGGTGAGGAACCTCGCCTGTCTTGGCCGCGGTGAGCCCGTGCCAGTAGTCGCCATCCGCTTGGACGACGAGCCGCCGGCCGGGGATTGCCGCGTCAACGGTCCAGTAGAAGAGACGGTACTGGGACTCCCATGCCTTCAGCCCCGGCAGCACGGTCCATCAGTTCATAGAGAACCCGCTCGCAACGCGTGGGTTCCTTTTGCTCCATCTGTCTGGCTCGAATGACAGCCAGCCGTTCCAAAATAGCTGGATCTTGGGCTTGGTAGAGTTTGTAGCACTCTCGGTTGCAGAATCGGCGTCCCTCGATCGTCTTGGTATGGATGAGAACCATTACGGTCCCGCAGTACTCGCAGGGCCGTTCTTCGCGAAGCTTGTCAGCGGCCTTGCACCCGTCCGAGCAATAGAACTTCCGGCCGTCGTCGATCTTCGACCGATGCGCTCGAACGTCAGCACCACACCGCCGGCACCGGGTCACCATCGTGCCCTCAAGCGTCCTGGCGGCACCCTTGCAGGTCATGGAGCAATACTGGCCACGCCCGTTGTCCCTGTGAGCCACCTGATCGGGAACCACGATCAAAGGGGCTCCACAGTATCCGCATGGACGTTCGGCTCGATCCATTCGCGACCCCAGACGGGCGCACTCAGTGGAGCAGTACAGGCCTTTGCCTCGGATGACCTGGGACAGCTTCTTCTTGAACGTGTCGCCGCACTGCTGGCAGCAGCGAGACACAACACGTGCAGCAGTCTTGGCTTCGTGATAGCACTTCGAGGAGCAGTACTTGGCGCCGTGTTGTCTCTGTCGAAGGTGTCCTCCTCGAACCGGCCTGTCTCGCAAGCCAGGTCCCCGGATTGAACAAGTAGCCGCCCAAACCGTCCATGGCGGCGAGATGTCGATGCCGGGCTGAATTCAATACGGTGCACTGCGATGCATCGAATTTACCCTAGAAGAGGTTTAGGTGCGTTCTCTTCATGTAAGAGTTGCCTTGGAACTTAAAGGTGGTCACCACCACCGCCGTTGGCGCGACACCCATAGCGACTACCATTACGGCGCTGATTGAATCACCGGGATCAAGGTGTTCCGCCTCAAGGGTACCAATGACTTCTGGAGTCCGACCTTTCCCGCCGGGAATGATCTTAGAGCTGACTTCATCAGCCGTGGCGGTGCCGATATTTACGACAGTAAGCCTGTCCTGTCCAGCCTTAAGCATCTCTCTATTTACTCTGATAACCGGAACGGTTCCCGCTCCCGCAGAATTCGAATCGACCCACGTCGACTCCAGTTGCCCCACATCGCTGTTTAGGTGAGAAATGACTTGAATCTTGAGATCTTCGAGAGAGGAGTACTGTCCTAGGAGGCCCTGTTGTTGCAAGCTGATTTTGAAGTCACGCAGGGCTTCCAGTTGATCAGTATCTACATTTTCGGCATGCGGCATACTGGAGAAGTACACGTGAGTTGGAATTCCTCGGTCAATACCTTGTTGGATCTCATCCGCAGTTCCTGAGACTCCTCCTTGTGTGGGCTGACCAAGCCTACTTCGGAAAACAGAGACGATAATGTCAGCCCGGTCTACCAGGTCTGAGTTGATTACTGATTGTGCGCCACCAGCAGACATTCGCACCCTGCTGTCGAGTTCCCAGCGGAGAGGGAGAAGGACGGACCTCTTGTCGTAAGAATGATCACTATTCCATCGCCTGATCGCGGATTCAATCATCTCCCGCTCCTCGGTTGTGTCGCCGGGAGAGGCAATCATGACGAGGAGTACGCGGGCTTCGAATGGCATTCAGGGACCTCTCTTAGTCGGGTGAGTCTGTCCATAGTTCAGGGTGCTCATCTCTCTGCGGGTTTGGCTCGCCGCCGTCGAGATTTCCCGGAGGCGCTTGCTGGCCCGACATTGAGCCAGCTCCGGCATGCCTGATCGGGTTGAGCTGACGTTGCAGGGACAGGGACGTCTCCCCATGAACCAGTGGCCTTAGCCTCGAAGTTTCGTGACGGGCCGCCGACGGAGTCGGTGGCCCGTTTTCGTGCCGTGAGCTGAGGGTGGGCAGGCCGAGGGCCCGAGTGTCGTCTCGGAGTGGCGCCGGGTTCCACTGCTCCGGGTGGTGAAGGGCTGTCGTAGGGATGGGTGTCCGCTGTTCAGCCGGGGTTCGGCAGGAGTGCGAGCCGTTCGAGTGCGGCGGTGATGTGGCCGGTCCAGGGCCAGTGCCGGGCCAGGCGGAGGATCCGCTGGCGGCCGGTGGTGACGAGTTGTCCGGCCGCGGTGAACAGGCGGAGCCGCAGGCGGCGGGGCTCCCAGAGCCTGGCTTTGCCAGTGAGCGCGAGCATAGGCATCCAGGCCAGCAGGTCGAGGGCGATCTGGACGATCTCGAGCCAGACCTTGTTCTGCGCTGTGGTGTGGAGGGGCAGGTTGCGCAGGCCGGTGGCCCGGGCGACCCGGATCCGGTCCTCCGCCCGGGCCCGTAGCCGGTGACGGAGCTCAAGTTCGGCGACCGGCCGGCCAGCGGTGTTGGTCGCGAAGCACGTGATCCGCATGCCGTCCGCGTCCGTGATCCTCAACTGGGCGCCGGGGTGGGGCCGCTCCTTCCGGACGACCAGTCGCATGCCCGCGGGCCAGCCGTCCAGCAGCTTGCCGGTGAGCTCGGCGACCCAGGCCCCGTCACGGACCTCACCATCGGTCTCGACGGCCGCCGTCCAGGCCGAGGCGGGGACTTTCAGCACGTGTTCGTGGATCGCTTCGGTGACCGTCATGCCGACCGAGTAGGACAGCCATCGTCCTCGCCTGGTGAGCCAGGACACGAAGTCGTGGGTGCCGCCCGCGGAGTCCGTGCGGATCAGCGTCTGCCGGCCTCGCCGGTAGCGCTTGGGCAGCTGGGCCAGTGCGAGCTGGGCTGTGGTGATGTGGTCGGCTGCTGTGTTGGAACCCGCGTTTCCCGGCCTGAGGAGGGCGGCGACCGGCTCGCCGGTTCCGCCCGGGCCGTGGTCGACGAAGGCCGTCAGCGGATGGTGGCCGTAGGTCTTCTTCCAGGTCGCGGCCGCATCCTCCTTGTCGGAGTGCGCGATCACGAGGACGCCGTCAAGATCGACGACGACCTGGCCATCAGCGCCCGGGGCATTCTCACCGGCCAACGACCAGACACGGTCACGGACTTCGGAGCGTGCGGACCGGATCGCCTGCAAAGCTTTCCCGCCGGAGGCAGCGAGGGTGTCGATCAGGCGGGAGACGGTCGGGTCGGAGGCGACCGGACCGAAGACGGCCCGTTCGGCCCGCAGCACGGCGACATCCGCGAGGCAGTCCCCGCCCAGTGCGACCGCCAGGGCGACATCCAGGAGGACCTTGCCGGGATCGTGGACGGCCCGCGGTTTGCGCCACGGCGCCAGAGCTGCCGATATGACCTGGTCAAGACCGGTCTTGCGGGCCGTTTCGACGAGCAGGACCGACCCGGCCTGGGAGACGACCCGGCGGCCGTCGTCCTGGACGCGGACACGGGGATAGG
The DNA here is from genome assembly GCF_045039765.1 of Streptomyces sp. NBC_01166. Taxonomy (NCBI): domain Bacteria; kingdom Bacillati; phylum Actinomycetota; class Actinomycetes; order Kitasatosporales; family Streptomycetaceae; genus Streptomyces; species Streptomyces sp. NBC_01166. The sequence continues at coordinate 312,118 of NZ_CP108614.1, read as the reverse complement.
ACCCGATAGAGTGCTTCACCTGGGAAGTGCCTCCGGCGATGGCAGGAACAAGGACCTCGACAATCCTCATTCTTGCTGGTCAGAGGCACTTTCCGCTTACTTGGCCACCCATCGGACAGCCTGCTTCATGAAAGCGCGAAAATGCATGTTAAACCTCATTTTCGCAGTTCTCGTCCTGGTCCTGGCAGTCCTGCTAGCAGGGCTGTTGAAGCTGCGTCGCGGCGTTAGAGCTCCATGGGACGCGCAGCCTATTGCGCTCGTCGGTGTCTCCGGGGCCGCCTGCGGCTTCATGGCCGTGGTGTGGGATTCGCAGGAGGGCTGGACGATCGGGAAACCTGCGAACTTACCCATCACACCAACTACGACCAGGCATGGCGTGACCGCACGGGGGCGGACGGCAAGTCCTTCTTCCCGTTGGCCAACGCATGCAACGAGCACATCAGTCTCGTGCCCGCGTGGGTGAACCCCACGATCGTCTTTCTCGCTGTCCTCGCCGTCAGCGCTCTAGCCCTTGCTCTGTTCCGGACCGCTCATGCGATTTCCCACAGGAAGAAGCTGATCTCCGCGTGAACGGATCAGCGTCTGGCGTCCGGGCGCGCTTCTTCACCCGGGAAGTGCCTCCGACGGCGGCAGGAGCAAGGACCTCGACGCTCCTCATTGTTGCTGTTCAGAGGCGCCTTTCGCTTACCTGACCACCCGTCGGGCTGCCAGCTTCATGAAAGCGCGAGGCTAGACCCCGCTGGGGCCGATCTGCAGCCCTTCGCCAACCTCGTAGACGAACACGGCCCTGACGCCATTCTCCACGCCGTCGACCGCCTTGTTCCCGAGGACCATGCCAAAGTCACCGTTTCCACCGCCCACAAAGCCAAAGGCCGGGAATGGGCCCACGTACGCATCGCCACCGACTTCACTCCACCCCCCGACACCAACGCCGTCGACTCCTCAGGCCGCCCAGTGCCCGGCCCCGTCAAAGAATCCGAAGCCCGCTTGGCCTACGTTGCCGTCACTCGGGCCCGTCACCACCTCGACCCCGAAGGTCTGGCCTGGATCGATCAGCACCCCGACAACCCTATGAGGCGTTACCCATGAGGACACCCTCCCATTGCACGCTCTGCCGCGGCCGGCGCAGGCATGCGCTCTTCAGGGAACGATGGATAGGCTGCGCGTCGCAGCGGCCGTAGCCTGCCGACCCTCACCTTCGAAGGTCGTGAGGGTGAGTCCGAACATGAGTCGGTTCATCTCTTCGCTGGTGAGCCCGAGGTCAGCCGCGACAGATCCAGGGCGAACATGCTTCGACCGCAAGGCGGTAAAGACCTTCGTCAACACCTGCGACGTTTCTCGCTGGCCCATGCCCTGGGGCTCGCCAGACCGGTATCCCAACCGGCTCAGCTCGGCGCAGGTAGAACGGTATTGCCAGTCGGAGAGCAGTCCCAGGTCGTGCATTCGGTAGGTCAGAGCCATGGCGGAGACGTTCCAGATCTGCTTGCCGCGAAGAATCTGATCGACATGTGCGCCTGAGGGCATGTGTCCCAGAACGCTCGCTCGAGGCATCAAGAACGCGGAGGCAAAATCGTTCGCTTGCCGTTCGGCCTCGGGGCCTGAGCAGGCGTGCTCGCTACCGTGCATGACGAGGTGACCCAGTTCATGGGCCGCATCGAAGCGCCCTCGCTCGGCGGACTTGAGCGTGTTGAGGAATACGAACGGAACGCCATCGCGCCACACCGCGAACGCGTCGACCTCAGCATGGTCGGGATCGAGTGAGAACACACGAACTCCGTGTGCTTCCAGGAGGTGCACCATGTTGGGCGCTGGCGCTTCCGCTAGACCCCAGCGGGTGCGAACCATGCCAGCGGCTGTTTCCGGGTCAGGTTTGCCCAGAGAAGGCACATTCGCTTCCGGTAGGCGGAACCTTTCGTCGATCCACTCATACAGCATCGCGCCCAGGGTGCCCGCGGCTCGCGCGGCTTCAAGGACCCTGGCCGATGTCTTGCTGCGTGCCCGCCACGAGATGCCCTCGGCAGGAAGCTCGTCCAGCGCAGGGCCTTCGAAGAAGGCAGCAGGGAAGTCGAGTGCTGAGGCGATCTTGGCGATAGTGTCGGGGCGAGGTGCAGTGCGTCCTGTTTCGTAGTTTGACAGGCTCTGCAGTGACACCCCAGCTCGGTCCGACAGCTCAGCAAGGGTAAGGCCCCTGCGCTTGCGGGCCAGTGTGATGCGGGACGGGGTCACCATGGGGGCTGCCTCAGATATTGGTGGTGCACGGTGGGACGACTGGCTTCGCCGCCCCACCAACGGCCTCAGCGGAAATCGACGGTGATGTCGATCTCTTCAGGCCCATCATCGTTCGTAAGTTCGATTCCGTCCATCACCAGGGCGGGAAGCGGAATCCGCTTACCCCATTCGATCACGAAGCCGTCCCGGAAGCCCTTCGGCTGCGACAGCTCGCAGTCGATCCGCACCGAGTCACCGATCTGGATGCGGCAGGACAGCAGGAACCACGTCTTCAGGGCGAAGGCCTCTTCTTCGCTCAGCGCAACCCCCTGAGGGCCCGCACCAGCCACGAACAGAGCCGTCTGTACGGACGCAGTGGCATCGCCGGCGTTGGCGCGAGTGACCATTTCGGTGGCGGCTCCACGGCGCCGCGCGATCTTCGGGAACAGACTTGCCTGCCCCGTAGCGGCATTGCCCGCCATCACGCCCATCGCAACCGATCGGTCCGGATTGCAGACAAGTTCGAGCCGTCCGTGGACGAGCCGCGCCCACCTCTCCTTCTCGATATGCAGCTCGCGGATGGTCCGCACATGCGCCTCATAGGCCCGCCGGCCCGCCGTTCCCGTCGGATCGTTGCGAACAGCGGTGCGCCGCGCGACCTCGCCCGCGCGCAACACCCCATGCAGGAGCTCGAGCCTGGTCCCCACGCCACCCAACTGGACCCGAACCTCATCGGGTTCAGGAAAAGGCTTCACAAGGGACAGGGTCAAGGGAACCTCCAGAGTCGACGGTGAGCTTATAAAGACTGTACCTCAAATGAGGGGCAAGTTTTATAAGGATCGCCGACGTTCGCGACGCCGGTCGCCGGGTCAGGGAGAACAGATGCTCCTGATCGCGGACAGCCTGGAGAGCGGCTCGGAGCGAGTGAACCCGTCTGCGGTCTTGCGGCCGGATGGTTCGAATGAAGTGCACCGCCCTAAGGGATTGCAGATCATTAACACGTTGTTTTGATCTTGTTGTCCTCGCCGGCCTGGGCCTGAACCCGGTCCTGAAGGGCGGCGAGGGCCGTGGGTGGGGTCGTCGCCGGTGTGATGGTGATGCCGTGTGCCTCGAGCAGTCGCCGGTACTTCAGGAGGGTGAGGTGCATCGCGGTGCGGCTGGTACCAAACAGCAATGCGAGGGGTTCCGCGGCCAAGGCGGCCCGCAGGTGGAGCACGGCGGCCAGGACCTGGTCGGCGAAGGCCAGCCGAGGCGGCCGACCGCGCCGGATATCCCAGTCAGTGCTGGATCGGAAAGCAAGGCCTGGTCCCACTCCGGATCCGGCGTCTGCGGGGCCCGGGCCGTCGGGATCACGGGTGATGGGTGGGGGTGCAGTGCGTAGTTCCAAGCGCCCTGGAACGCGTGCCGGGTCAGCGGCAGGGCGGCCATCTCCGCGTTTCTGATGCGGACTCCGGTTGGGTAGGTGTTGGTGTCGAGTTCGGCCCTCACACGCAGTCCGGTGCGGGTGGTGATCGCGGTGGTCGACTGCACGATGACTTCGTGGCTGGTCAGCGGGCGGCCGCTCCTTTCATGGTGATGTGCGAGAAGGGCCCGATGCCCGCCGCCGCGAGATCCGGCTTGGGCAGCGCCCACCCGCAAGGGAAGGCCGACATGATGGTGAGGGGGCCCACTGGCGTCATCCAGCAAGCGCGTTCAGTTTCCGGGGCACACTCTGGGAACATATGACAATGAGTCATGATGATCAGGTGCGGAAGCTGGGCAAGAAGTTCACCCGTGCATGTCACGCCAACTTCGGTCCGATGCTGCTGGCGATGCGTGTTAAGGGCTTCCGGGGGGTGCCGGACCTGACGCTGTCGTTCACCTCGCCCATCACAGCGTTGTCAGGGCTCAACGGAACGGGCAAGAGCACCATTGCCCAGCTTGCAGCATGCGCCTTCCGCCAGCCTGACGACTACACCTTGCAGCGCTTCTACGTGGCCCACTTCTTCCCGGTGTCCGCGGCCGACCCTCATCCCTTCGCAGGCGACGCTGAGGTCCACTACACCTACGCCACCGAAGGTGGCTCCGCCCCCCAGCAGCTGACCGTCAAACGGGCGGCCAAGGAGTGGTCGGGCTACAAGCGCCAGCCTCAGCGTGCCACCCACTACATAGGCTTCACCCAGTTCATCCCGAAAGTAGAACGCCGGGACATGTCCGTCTATGGCGCCCGCACCCTCGAACTGGGAGAAACTCATCAGCTGCAACCGCAGGCAGCTCAGCATGTGGCTCGGATCCTAGGCTTGCCCTACGACCAGCTGGCGTTCGCCGACGTACGCACCACCACCAAGTCCTCCAAATTGGCCATGGCCAGCCGCGGCGGTCGGACCTACTCCGAAAACCACATGGGCTTCGGAGAGGGGCGCGTGGTCTACATGGTCAACACGCTGGAGACCGCGCCTCCCAAAAGCCTCATCCTCCTAGAGGAACCCGAAACCTCCCTCCACGGCGATGCCCAAGTACGACTGGCGCAGTACCTCGTCGACGTGGCCGGCCGCCACGGTCACCAGATCATCCTCACCACCCACAGCGCCGCGATTCTGGGGCAGCTTGGCCGAGAATCCGTCGTCTACCTGCGCCGTACTCCCGAGAATGACGTCACAGCCGCCCATGGCCTAAGCACCTACCAGATCGACTCCCACCTGCAGAGGGAAGGCCGCGTAGCTGACGGCGTCACCATCTGTGTAGAGGACGCCTTCGCCCGCTGCCTGACCACCTGGATCTTTCGCACCACCGACCCGGAGCTGCTGTCCGGCTGTGCATTCCTCGAGATCGGCGGAGGTCAGGAGATCCCCGCCGCAGTGAAGCTCCTGCGTAATGCCAAACGCCGCACGGTGGGCCTGAGCGACGGAGACATGCCGCACGATGGCACAGACGGGGTCATGACCCTGCCGGGCAGCCTCCCACCCGAGAAGGAGGTCTTCTTCCACTCGGCCGTCAAGGACTACTTCGCCGGAGCCCCGTTCAACGTGGACATCACCGAGACGCTCGCCGGTGTCGCCGACCACCACAACTACGCAAGAGCCATTGCCGACCGTCTCATGTTGGATCCCACCGTCATAGCCAGCGACGCCTGCCGCGCCTATGTCGAAGCGCACGAGCCGGCGGACTTCGCCTCTCTGACCGGCTACGTGCGGTCCGAGGTCGGCGACCGCCGCTAGGAGAGGAACAGGCCCCGCAGCTGTTCTGAAGAGGACCATTTTGGTGCAAATGACTGGTCAGATCTGCAGGATCGGAATGCCGGTGACTGTGCTGGTGCCAGCGAAAATCTGAACCGGGCGGCCGAGTTCCACCGGGCACGTCTCGTCGAACCACTGCTTGTCAGCGCCGTACGCGGCCGGTCGACCTACGGTGTCCGGGACGTTCACCATCCCGGCGGTGATCGCAGTTTGCTCCTCTTCCTCCCGGTGGCGCCCTCCGTAACACGCCAGACGGCCCCCATCTGCTGTGACGGAAGGCTGTGTGGCCTCCGGATGGTCCAGGAGTGACCTTGCGAAAGCGAGGATGAGGGGCTGGCTGATAGCCGGCTTGTTGAGCTGTACGCCAACCTCAGAGACGCCAGAGAGCTGCTGGGGTCCGGCGTACCCCCTTGCGGCTCTCACCGGCTTCGCTTCCTTGGCCGGGCGTGGTGAGAGGCTCTGGGCAGGCATGAGGGTCGGCGCCATCCTCTGGACCCACAGCATCTGCCACGGCTGTTGATACGGGAGCGATCCATCGTGACGGGTAGCACCCAATCGGGTGACTAGCTCTCCGCCCGGCCGCACTGACGGGCGTGTTGAGGTAGGAGCTCAGGTAGCTGAATCTGATCGGGCAATGTCGGGTGATTGCCCGACAGGCGAGGGATGGGTCCGGTAGATCTATGCGGGTGAATGCATCCACGCCCAGCGAGACCACTCCCAAGGACGGCGACACCACCTCTTTCGCCGAAACCGCGAAAAACCTGTTCAGGAAGCACAAACCGAAGATCATCGCCGCCGGCGCCGTGGGAGTGGCCGTCGTTGGCGTGGTCGCCAGTCTCACCGAGGGACGGGAAGCTAAGGACACCAAAGGCTCCGAGCCCGGACCTGACCCTGTCGTCGGGCGCCAGCCGCGCAGCCCCACCGTCTTGCATGAAGTAGCCGAGCATCTAATGAAGCTCGCCGCCGGTCGTCAGGCCAGCGAAACAGCTAAGGCTGCTTACAAGGACGCCACCGGGGAAGACCTTCCCGCTGATCACACCTGGCGCAGAAGGTCTTCCCGGGGCGGCTCCTCGGAAGCTCGGACTTCCGTCCAAGCCTCACCTTGAGCACTTGGGTGCGTAGGACAGGGTGGATTACCTCACCCTGCCTGGCCGGGCCGTTGATCGAGAGCGCCAGGGGGCCGCCCATCTACTTCCGTAGGAGCTGAAGCCTGGCCAAGGAAGCGTCGGCGTACCCACACGCCCCGCATGACCGCTCCTGGGCCCCGGATGTCAGTCGGTGATCGTCACCTACCTGGAGGAGAACTCGGCTTCTATGACGTCGCCACTCTCGCTCTGCTCATACTGGTGTTTAAGGGTGGTTAAGTTCGATGATCTGAGCTTCAAGAGCGGCGATGCGCTTGTCCGAGAATCGAAGGTTGGTACGTGCTCCCACGAGTCGTTCCTGGAGTTTGCGATGCTCACGGGTCAGGCTCTGGACTTGGTGCTTGAGGCTCGTGTTCTCGCTGATCAGGTGCTGAACGCTCTCACCGGGGACCATCCGGTCGAAGTCGCGGATCTGCCCCATAAGGTCACCGATCCGCTGCCGCTGAACCAGGACCTCCTTCTGGATTCGGGTGAGCCCGGCTTCGGCATTCAGAGCCCGCTCGCGCCAGTTTGCTTCGATGCGTTCGTGTTCGGCCTCGCCGGCGGCATCACGGCGGCTGCGGCTGTCGGTGACAGCGTTTTGGACGAGGGCGCGAGCCTCTGCGTTCTCGTAGAGGAACGTGGCGGACACATGGGCGCGTTGAGCGATGCCGCGGACGGTCAGTCGGCTGCGTTCGCGGCGGAGTTGGCCGATGGTCGCGGTGACGCGGTGACGCGGTCCAGCTTGTCCTTGGTCTGCGTGCGGCGAGCTGCGATGGCGGCCGCGGTGTTCGAGGGCCTCATGCTGCCGCTCCTCCGTCTTCATCAATTTTTTCGTGGCGGGCGAGTTCCTGCGCGCGGAACGCGGTGGCCCAGACTCGGCCGAAGTAGTCCTGGGGCCGTCTGAGGTCGAGTTCGAGGGCCTCGTCGAGAAGCCCGAGGGCGGACAAGGCCTTCTCCAGGCCGTCGATCGCGCGGGCGGTGGGCTCGAAGAGCTCGTGGAAGTAGTCCGCGATGGCCGGAGGGCGCCCGCTCGGCCTGCATCCGCCATTGCTCGCGTTTGCGGTGCCAGTAGACGAGGTCGGCTCCGGAGAGGACGAACTTTTCGCAGTTGTGGCAGTCCATTTTCCAGGGGCAGGCGTTGCCGTCGACGACGGGCTGGAAGGTGCAGAACCCGCCTTCGGCCGGGGTGGATCGTCGGGTGAGGTCGATTGCCAACGCTTGGGCCTGTTCACGGGACATGGGGTCGCCGGAAGATAGGAGGACACCGGGCTCGGCTGCGCCGGGCCCGGTCACCCAGAGTGTGTTGAGGGCCTCGTTCAGCCTGGGATCGGTGTTGGCGATGTGGGCGTAGTGCTCGGCCATAGCGTCAGAGACCTGGCCGAGGTAGCGCTTGACGTGGGAGAGGTTCGCGCCGGCCTTGAGCAGTTTGGTGGCCAGGGTGTGACGGGCCTGGTGGGCGACGCCTTTGATGTCGAGTTTGTTGACCCAGGTTGAGAAGCCGGTCTGGAAGAAGCCGTAGCTGACGCTCTGCAGGGCGGCCCGGTTGGTCGAGCGACGGGGGAAGAGCGCAATGAGGGTTCGTTCTTCCGGCGTGGGCTTGCGCCCGTGTCGCTCGACAAACCGGTCGATGGTCTTGGCCTGACGGACCTCGATGCGTTCGACAAGCCGTTCGGGGATACGGATTCCCTCATCGAGATTCCCGACCTTGGTCTGGTCGTGCCAGAGCACAGGCAGGTTATTAATCCGCCCGACGCACTCGAGCCGGAGTTTGATCACCTCGTTCGCACGACGGCCGGTGAAGACCAGGGCCTCCCAGATATCCCGCAGGCCGCGGTCTTCGACGTCGTGCTGGTCGAGAAGTGCAAGGTTTTCATCGGCGGCGAGTGCACGGGCAACCTCGTCGGTGAACGGCTGGCGCCGGCCGCCGCGTGAGGTCCCGCCAGTCGGCACGGCGGTGATGAAGCGGCGGTCGACGCCGGCTGCGGTGGTGAGCCCCTCGTCCATGCCGAACCTGAGCAGTCGCCGGACGCCTCCGAAGGTCCGGCCAACCGCGTCCGGGGTCGCCCGGGCCTGCTTTCGACCTCGGCCTCCAGGGTCTTTGTGCAGGCCGAGGGGCGGCAGCCCGTTGCGGCCCCGGTGACGCTGGTCGGCGACGAAGTCAAGCATGTGTTGCTCCGTCAGCCGACGTGGGTCGTTGCCGCCTGCCGGTGCCTGGGCGAGCAGGTAGGCGCTGAGTTCAGTGCAGGCTCGACGGATGGCCTTGAAAGTCGTCTGGGAACGAGGGGGGGGTTGTTTCGCAGCAGGTCGTCGAAGAAGTCCCAGAGAATGTCCCTTAGCCAGGTCTGGGAGATGCAGGTCAGGTCGAAGTGGCTGCTGCAGTTAGGGAAGCGGATGCCATAGTGCTCGGTTTCGAAGAACCCGGACTGCTTGGTGTCCTGGCGGCTGAAGTAGACGAGCCGTAGTTCGCAGAGCATGGCTTTGACGATCTTCTGGCAGTGATCCGGGAGGCCGTCGAGGTCGAGATCGGTGAGCGAGCCCGCATCGTGGTCGCGACAGTGCTGGGCGATGGTCTGAACGAACCGCAGTGGCCAGTAAGCGCCTTCGATCAAGGTTGCGGAGTGGTGAAGCAAGATCCACTGCAGTTCAGCCTTCACCAGCGGCCGCAGGCCGAGCAGGGAGAGGGTGCCCGTCATCCGCACAATGGCCGGGGCGGTGCGGCACCACCGGTTGAACGCGGCCTCGTTGCCATAGATGACCTTCCCGTGGCCGTCCGGCCCGGCATGCTGTGCCCCTTGCCGACGGTCCGGAACCTGGGCGTCGCCCGGCCGGCCCTGGCGGCCGTAGAGGGTGCGGTGGCGGGAACACAGGCGGAGTGGATGCGGGTCGGCAAGTTCGCTGCAGGCGAGCACCAGGCAGTTGCCCAGGCCCGGAAGCGCCGCTTGCTTTGGCAGCCAGTCATCGAAGTGCGGGACTAGGTCTTTCTTGCGCATCCAGCGTTCCCAGCCTGTCCACCGCTTCGCGTGGACGATACACAGCCCCATGTGGCCGACGGCCGGCAGTTCCGGGCAGATCAGGCAGGTCCGGGGCTCGGACCAGCTCCGAGTCTGGAGCGGTTCCGCGACGGCTAGGAACGAGGTGTAGGGCGCGCCGTCAGCGCGTAGGGCAGTCCACTGGTCTTGGTGGCGGTGGCAGAGGTCCCAGTTGCCCTCCTTGCTCCTCTGGCAGTCCTCGACCTTGCAGCGCCATCCGTAAACAGGGTGCTCGGCAGGGATGCGGAGCACGTCGCCCCGGAAGATCGGGTCGGCGGTGGGACTGTTGATGAGTGCCTGGAGGATCTCCAGCCGGTCGGTGACCGTACGGGAGACCGCGTGGCGGTTGACCAGTAGCGAGAGTGCTGAGTGGGTGGTGGTCCTCACTCCGATTCCCCCCAGACCTCGGTCAGGGCCGCGGAGAACTCCGGTGAGTGCAAATCCGGATGGCCGTAGACCTCATCGACCATCGCGGCGGATGCCCAGTTTCCGGCAGCCTTGGCCACGAGCGGGTCGCCGTTCGCGGCGGCCAGGATCTTCGACGTGGTCGTGTGTCGAAACGCGTGCGGCTTAACACGGCCGGGCAGTTGGGCCCGTCGCCCTGCCCGCCGCAGCATTCCACGAGCCGCGTCCGCCGTCCACGGCTCGCCGGTGGTTGGGCCAGCCAGTTGGATTAGGAGCATGCCGTGCCCAGTGTCGTGCTTCGCGTACTCGGTTGTCATGTACTTGAAGTAGGTGCTGACCATAGCCGGGCTCACCCGGTAGATCTCCCCGCCGCAGATCACACCGCTGGTCAGGCTCCAGTCCTCCTTCTTCTTCGCCCTGGCCCGGTTCGGGTTGTTCTGCCGGTGGCAGACGTGGACGTGCGGGCTCTTGCATTCGCCGCAGCCCGCGTTCTCCCGCAGGTGCAGGTCGACCAGGTGCAAGCCGGTGAGGCCGCCGATTCTTAAGGTCGAGTCGGAGAGCCAGGTCACAACCATCTCGTCGCGGGCGGTGTTCACCGCGGCCAGCAGTTCTGGCCGAGCACCGTCGGGCAGCATCTTCGGGTGTCGGCGGCGCATGCTGTCCGGAGGAGTCAGCGGGTTCGACGGAACCGAGGTCATCACGTGCCCCAGGAAGGCCCTCTTGCGGTCCGCCTGGGTGGGCAGGCGGGACATGTCTAGCGCCTCGCGCAGTTCGTTGTTGATGCCGCGCTTGACGCACTGGTGCAGATAGAAGCCCTTCAGGACGGTTGCTGAGATCGACAGGGCCGCCGTGCCGTACGGACGTTCGGCGGCACCCGCCATGGTTGCCCGTACGGCATCGGCACCTGTGCACCCACTGCTCCTTGGTAGCGCTGGAGGTCCTGGAGCGTCGTCGTCTCCGTGGTCAGGCCCTCACGGATGCGCCACCGAAGGTGATCGACGAGGTAGTAGGCGTAGGTCGCCTGCGGGCCTGACCCCTCGGAGATGCGCAGATAGCTCTCAGCTTCATCGTCTGCCGTGCAGTCCGGCCTGAGAATCGAGAATGACCAGCTGCCGTCGGCCCCTCGGATCCTCTGGACGCGCAAATCTTTCAGAACCAGATTTTTTCTCAAGGTGAGCTTCTCCCCGTTCGTCGCGTAGAAGGCGAACGCAAGCAGACCGGTAGTTAAAGACTCACGGGATCTGGCAAGACTGCACCTGAACGAGTGAGACGGACACACAACCTGAGGTCGCTAAATGGCGAGGTCTACGACGGGGTGGGGCCCAACGCCACGCTCCGCCTAGCCGCCCGTGTCGCCGGCAACGGGCGGACAGCCGTCGGCCCCGCTACGGGCCGCCCCTTCGCGCGCCTGCTCGCCACCCCCGGCCCATGCCACCGCCCTGCTCGGATGGAGCCCGCCAAGAGCGCGGCAAGCCCACTCGCCACTGAAACGGCCCGGGAGCTCTGGGACCTGCCCACCGCTGGCCCAACCGCCATCGAGGAAGTCCCAGCGGAGAGGATGCAGCTGAGCTGACGAGAACGCCCCGCCTTGACTCGTTCCGCATCGCGCCCCCTGAGGAACACCCATGTCGCTGTCGCACCACCACATCCGCACCACCGTCGAGACCTACCTCGCTCGTCACCCTCACGAGCGAGCGCAGCTCGGCGGCCTCCTGGAAGCACTCGACCGGCCCACCGACGTCGCCAGCCGCTCCGCCTTCGCCGGGCACGTCACCTGCGGCGCCATCGTCGTCGACACCCTCGGCCGCGTCCTGCACGTGCTCCACCTGGCGAGCGGGAAGCTACTCGCTCCAGGCGGACACGCCGAACCCGTCGACGACTCCCTGGCAGAGACGGCCCTTCGGGAGCTGCATGAAGAGACCAGGATCCCATTTCAGGCCGTGGCACCGTGGTCCGGTTACGAGGCCGTACCGTTCGACATCGACATCCACGACATCGACGCCCACCCGGGCAAAGGCGAACCCGGCCACCAGCACTTCGACTTCCGCTTCCTCTTCCGCCTACGCACCGCCAAGGAGGTGCCCGTGGTGCTGCAGGAAGAAGAAGTCGGCGGCATCGAGTGGCGTCCCCTGGACAAGGTGGCCTCCCCCTCCCTGCGCGACAAGCTGCTCAAGCTCACACCCGCCGTCGAACCGGAGACAGCCAACGCCTCCGCCCTGATCTACAACGACCGCGGTGCATACCTGCTCCACCTGCGCGACTACTTCCCCGGCCAGATCTGGGAACCGGGCATGTGGTCACTCCTCGGCGGCGGCCGAGAACCCCAGGACACCACCCTGGAACACACCGTGCGGCGCGAACTGGCCGAGGAAGCCGGCCTCGACATCGTCGACCTGACCCCGTTCGGCACCGAGTACACCTCCGACGACGCCGGAGCGAGCGTGCCCATCGCCATCTACGCCGGCCGCTGGAACGGCGACCCCCGGGAACTCCGCCTGACGGAAGGGGTGATGCTGGCTTGGTTCACCCCCGACGTCCTCCACCGCCTCCGAATCGCAGACACCACCAGCGACCTCGTACGCCGCCACGCCGCCAGCCACCCGGCCCTCGCCTCCAGCACCGCGTCGCTGAGCGGGCTCTTCTCGCCCGAGGAGCGCCGCCCAGCTTCGCCGCACGGCACGGTTCTCAACGTCATCGGCGTCCACCTCTACCTGGAGCGGCGCGACGGGACGGTGCTGCTCGGGCTGCGCCACCCAGACTCCAAGTTCGCGCCGTCCACCTGGCACGCCTTGGCCGGCCACTGCGAACAGGAGAACGCCATCACCTGCCTGATCAGGGAGGCACGGGAGGAAGCCGGCCTGCACATCGAGCGTCGGGACGTCGAACTCGTCCACGTCGTCCACCACATCGACCAGGCCGGAGACCGGCCCCGCGTGGGCCTGTTCTTCCGCGCCCACACCTGGGTCGGCGAGCCGGAGCTGCGCGAGCCGGACAAGTGCACCCAGTGGACATTCTGGGACCCGGAAGCGCTCCCCGACAACCTTGTCCCCTACGCCCGAGTGGCAATCGCGAAGATCCAGGACGGGGAGCTGTACAGCGAGACGGGCTGGCCCGCATGATCGGTACACCGCGCGGTGCACACCGTCGTCTGTCCGCTGCAATTGCGGCCCCAAGACGACCGTGGCCCAGGGCCTGCGAGATCACCACGGCCGCGGTATCGCGATCGTGGGCCAGGACATGATCCGCCGGAATGTGCTCAGGGAACACGACACCGCGCGCGGCACCAACATCGCCCTACTGGGCAGGATCGCACGCGAAGCACTGAACGCCGGCTTTCACGTGGTGCTCGAAGGAATCCTGTACTCCGACCGCTACAGCCACATGATCACGACACTGGTACGGGACCACCGCGGCGTCTCCAGCTGCTACTACCTGGACGTACCGCTGGAAACGACGTTTACCCGGCACGCCTCGAAGGCGGATGCCGCGTACCTCGCGCAAGTCACCGACAGCCACCTCGTCTCCTGGTACCGCGAACTGGATCTGCTGCCCGACGGCCTGGAGACCGTGATCCCGGCCGACAGCGCGCTGCAGGACACAATCGCGCAAATTCTGCACGAAACCGATCTGGCCTCTGCGTCGCCCATCGTGCCGCCGCAGTGCGAGCCGTCGCCGGGAGACTCGATGAACCCTCTGGTGTTGATGTCCTATCCGCAGGTTGCCGCGATCCCGGTGCACGAGTGCGGGGAACCGCTCGTCGACGTGCGGGACCACAGCTTCCGCGTCGATCCCCGCAAGCACGATCCGCTGGGCGCGTTCGCCCACGTCCGCGAAGGCGTCCTGGCCCGGCTGGAGCACGCCCGCTCGCTCCTGCCCGCTGGTACCGACCTGCTGTTCATCGAGGGCTACCGGCCGCCGGCCCTCCAGCAGCACTACTTCACCGAGTACCGGGACGAGCTGGCCACCGCTCACCCCGACTGGGCAGCTGACCAGCTGCACCAGGACGCCAGCCGGTACGTGTCACCACCGGAGATCGCACCCCACTCCGCGGGCGCGGCCGTGGACGTAACCCTCGTCGACCAGGATGGCCACGAACTCGACCTCGGTACCCGCGTCAATGCCTCCCCCGAGGAGAGCGACGGTGCCTGCTTCACTCACGCCCGGAACCTCAGCGGTCGGGCGCGCCACCACCGCACGCTGCTGCTCAACGCCATGGAGAACGCAGGTTTTACCAACTACGCGACCAAGTTCTGGCACTTCTCGGTAGCGGACCGGTACAACGTGCTGATACGGCAGGCGCCGCACGCGCGTTACGGACCGATCGAACTGCCGTAGCGCGCCGGAAGCCTCCTCTATTTCCGCGCCACCCACGCCGACGATCCGGGAACACAGATGCGCGACCACCGCACCCTGACCCGAATGCGAACCCAAGGCCGCGACGGACGGAACTCATCGAACGGAGGCACGCGTGCTGACAACACCCAGCAGGCGATCCCAGCCGTCCCGAGCCCGACGGCCGGAGACGAACCAAACGAGCACCACATGCACCTGCTCGAGCTGTACTACCGCCAAGTGGAAGCCGGCCGCGAGACGATCGAGGTTGCCGCCCGGCGAACTGCTCGCACTCTCCGCAGCATCTACCTGCCGGCCAAGGAAGTTCTCGGCGTTCGGCGCCCTCGCGTTCGACCAGCGCCCTGCCCGGCCCGGCCGCCCGAATCCGATGACGGCCAAGGCGTACGCGCGGACCGTCCCCCACCACACGGTGTACGGCTACCTGTACATCCGTGACAAACACGGCCGACCGGTCCAGCTCCGCTCGGTCTATGGCTCGGACTCTGGCAGTTCCCGGGGGGCAACCCGGACGCGACGGGCGCAGGGCCTCGCTGCAGACCGCCTGGCGCGAGGCGGTTGAGGGGACGGGTCTCGAACTCGGCCTGGACTCGCCGGAGCTCCTTCTGACGCACTTCCTGCATGCTGGCCCGCGACAACCGCTGAACAGGGCGGGGCTCATCTTCGACGGAGGGCAGCTGACCGCTGACCGGCTTGGCCGTATCTGCCTCGATCACGCCGAGCACGACATGCGGGCACGACCTCGCGACCCGGCAGGAGCTGATGGCGCCGCGCGCCGTCGCTCGCCTCGATGCCATCGAACGAGCCCGGCGCGGCGAGGGCCCCGCCTATCTGATCACGCCCACCTGATCCCCAACCCCCTATCCAGGAGGCACCCGTGCCCGCCGAGGAGACCAACACCCGAGCCTGGCAGATCTACGGCCAGCGCCAACTGGCCCGCGCCTACACCCCGCCCATCCCCGACCGGCTCGGCTGGACGCCCTGGGAAGGGACCGGCCCGGGCGCAGAAGTCCTCGGTGACGTCGCCGGCCGCCGGGTCCTGGACATCGGGTCCGGAGCCGGCCACCACGCCGTCCATCTCGTCCAAGCACATGGAGCCCGCGTCACCGGCATCGAGCTGTCCCCGACCCAGCATGAACGCGCCGTCTCCACCCACGTAGACGTTCACGGCGTGGAATTCGTCCAAGCAGACGCGGCCGAGTACCTGGACGGAGTCGAGCCGTTCGACGCCGCGTACGCGATCGGGACGCTCGCCTTCATCGACCCGCATCGCTCGCTGCCGGCGCTGCGCGCCGGCCTGCGTCCGGGCGCCCCCTTGATCCTCTCGCTCCTGCACACCGACCTGCACGGGCACGGCCCGTCCGCTGAGGTGGCACCGCGCGAGCAGATGATCCTGCTGCGCGACGACCCGCCCCTGCCCACGCAGATGTGGGTCCTGGCACCGCAGCTGTGGAAGGACCTGCTCACCGAGTACGGCTTCCGCGTCGAGGCCATCGACCTGCTTCCGCACCCCGAGGAAAGCACCACGGTCGTCCACCAGCTCATCCGCGCCCGGCGCCTGCCCGCCCGGTTGGCGCGAGAGCACCCTTCGCGACCTGGCCATACCTGACTGCTTTACCGCCTATTTGCCGAGCTTCGTCGCGTCCTGTCGAAACACCCAAGAACTTCACGTCGTCGAAGTGCACGCCGTTGCGTCACACCAGACGTGGGCGGTTGCTGTTGATGCGTTGCCAATCCGCGACGAGAACGAAGCTGGCACGCCGGGCCAGGTCCTCCGCTCTCACCGGCATCCTGCGGAAGCCTGGCACCCGTGGATGCTCCGCATCCTCGACCTCCAGGAAGCGGTGCGACTGCGCGGCTGGCCGACCAGCCTCAGCACCACCGTGCCCGTGACCGTCGAAGGCGAGGAAGCCGGGAGCTGGCAGGAGTACCTGCTCAGCGTCCACGACGGCACCGCCCAGATCAACAGGGCGCACACAGCAGGGGAGGTGCGCCTCACCCGGCGGCAGCTGGCCGTCTGGTACGCCGGCGGCTACCCGTCGACAGCCTCAGCACGCCTCGCAGGAGTAACCGCCACGTCCGAGGAAGCACTCAGCAAACTGATCCAGATCACCACGGGACACGAACCCTGGCTCCCCGATCACTTCTAGAACCTGCGGCGCCGGATCGCTGACGCCCCCGCGCAGGCGTGCACATCGAGTCGAGCCAGGGCGAGACCCCGGCATGCGGAAAGAGGGCCGCCGGTACCCGGCGGCCCTCCTCACGGTTCGACCGCAACGCTTGGGCACGGGCCAGTGGAGCGCGTCTGCGGTTGGGAGCAGCTCCTCGTGGCCGGCACGAGATCTTCGGGGAACTCTGGTAGCGGCTCCGAGGGGCCGAGGTCCCAGGTTCCCATGTGATCTCCTCGCATAGCGGTCCGGGGATTTTGACACCGGCCACGGACAGTGCCGGCGGGGCGTGCCCGTCGCTGCGCGGTTAGGGCAGACCTACGAGACCCCAGCCACGGCGGGCGGCCTCCGCGGTCACGTCACCCCATTCATCCAACAGGGCGGTGAAGTCCTCGAAGGTGTCCGGGAAGCCTGCCCAGCCCTCGCACTCGGCGGCGAACGGCCCGCGCAACTCTTCGAGGTGGGGCTTGGCCCGCTCCCACGCACGGGCCTTACCCGGTACTGCCTCGGGCGGACACACGAGCAGGACGCGGGGCCCTCCGCGATCGGTAGCCGGCGGGAAGAATCCTCCGCCACCCGTCAACGAAGGGTCGTTCGCCGGATCCGCATCCCAGATCAGACCATCGAGAAAGGTGTCCATCTCCGCACGCACTGATGCAGAGGCAAAGGGCCGCATCTCGTCCCACGCGTGACCCGCGCGATAATGCGGGCTGTAGGAGCCGGTGGTGGTGTGGAACTCGTACTCGGCGCACCACGCAGACTCCCGATCCGGGAGCCACAGCCAACCGCAGGTCGTCCCGTACCGCTGTACGGGGTATTGGCCATCGAGTTCCAATGGCCGCGTGGTGTCGTCCAGTGCGTCAATGCGTTTGTCGACGGGGACGGCGCTCAACTGCTCCCAGTCCGCCATGAAGAGCATGAGATCCAGACCCATGGCGGCAGCATAGACAAGCCACGCGCAGCCAGGAGACGTGGGGGCCTGCCGTCCCGCAGATCTACCGGCACGCTCCAGGCCCCCCTGCCGTAGGGGTCAGGCGGCGAGAATCCGGTGACGGGATGCGGCCAGCGGCTCGGCGCGGGTCGCGCTCTCGCCACACGGTATGACGAGCTCGCGGTCCGTTACGAGGCAACCGTCTTCATCGCAGCCATCAACGAATGGTTGTGACCGAACTTTCAGGACTCATAGGGGCCGCCCCGGAAGTACATGCTCCTGTGCGCTCGTGGGCGGTCACCGCGCCCGTGCGCGACATCCGAGCGGTCGGCAGGTGCCGTCCGTTTGGCCAGTTCCCGAAGTGTCTCCAGGCCGGCCAGTACTTCCGAGCGATTGTCCGACCTCTTCATCCACGCCGGCAACCGAGCGAACATCGCCCTCGTCGGCCGTACGCCGTCACGCTCTCGCAATTGCGCAGCGACGTAGGCGGACAACTCGGCGATGTGCTCCTCGTTGTAGGCCCACAAGATCTGACCGACGCAACGGGTCTGCAGCCACAGAGGCCGCTGGAAAAACGGATCCTCACTACCACCCAGCACCGCGCCAATCAGCCCAGCTCCCCGCACCTCAGGGGTCCAGTCGGCGATGGCACCGCACCCTCCACAAGCCAGACGACGCGGCTGGAACAAGAGCTCGCTGAAGTACTTGAGTTCAAAAATGCCTGGCCGGGGAACCACGAGGGCACGGCCTCCGCATCGCGGACAGACCACAAGTATCTGACCCGCGAACCGAGCCAACGGAAGCCCCGGGTCATGGTGACGAGCGAGATCAGTACGCGGCTCAGAATCCATGACGGATACCATGGCAGGTTCGCGATGCAACCGGCGACCGGGTCCCGAACATCCCCTCCAGCCCCGCTACCAGCCACTTTCGATACCCGACCTCACGTTGCGCGCGCACCGCTGGTTCTGTCGGACGGTGCCGAGTTGCCCTCTTGTCCGTCTCGAGGTTTGCCTCTATCGGGGTCGGTAGGCAGCGGCGCTGCCTGCGATGCCGGTGCCGAATCTGGTGCGGGCGCGGTCGAGGGCCGCTTCGAGGCTGCGGGCGTTGTCATCGCGGGAGTCGAGGGCGAGCTGGCGCGGTGCGCGTTCGGCGGGCTGGAGGCGTTCTGCACGCAGGGAGATGGCTTGGACGCGGGCGCGTTGGAGACCGAGTCCGGTGAGGAGCTCGCGTCCTGTGTCGGCAAGGTCCGGGGTGTGGGCGGTGGGTTCGGCGAGTGTCCGGGTGCGGCTGGTGCTGGTGCGGTCGGCGTAGGTGACCGTCAGGGTGAGGGCTTGGCATACCGCGTCGGTGTCGCGGAGCTGGGAGCCGAGCTGCTCGGCGAGGCCGAGGACGGTTCGGTGGTGCTGTTCGGGGTCGAGTTCGTCGCGGTCGAAGCGGCAGGTGCGGGTGATCGTTCTGGGGGGCGGCAGCGGGGATGACGGGGCGGTCGTCGGTGCCGTGGGCCCGGTCGTGTGCCTGGCGGCCGGCGGCGATGCCCAGGATCCGCTGGAGTGTGGCGAGCGGGGTGTCTGCGATGTCGCCGACGGTGTTGATCCCGTAGCGGGTGAGCGTGCGCGCGGTGGCCGGCCCCACCCCGGGGAGCGCGGAGGCACGTCGGGGGCGGAGGAAAGCGGCGACGTCGCAGGGGGTGCGGCCGATGATGGTGGCGGCGCCGAGTGGGGTGATGGCGGAGGCCATGGCCGCGATCATCCGCGACGGCCCGACTCCGGCGCTGCTTTGAACCCCGTAGAGCGCGAGGGCGCGAAGCCGGATGACAGCTGCGAGGCCTTCGGGGTCGCGGTCCCAGTACCGCAGGGCGCCGGTGAGGTCGACGTCGGCGGACAAGTCTGCGGGGTGCGGCTGAACCCGCGGTGTGATGGCGGCCAGGACAGTGAGGAGCTGTTCGTACAGGTCTGCGCTCTGGACGTGGAAGTAGATGCGCATCACGGTGCGTGAGCTGGTGGTCATCCCGCACTTCCCTGGCTGGTGTGGCCGAGGCGGTTGAGGTCGGCGGAGCGGGTACCGGCGGGCTGAAGATCGGCATAGGGGTGGAGCTTCGCCCCCGCGGTTCCGTTGGTGAGCGTCCGGGCCGGTGTGTCGGCCGGCTGGGCCGGGGTGGGCGCCGGTTCGCGGTGGCCGAGGAGATCGAGGACGGCCTGGGGGCCGTGGTCGCGGCGGGCCGCGGCGAGCTCTTCGAGGTTCCAGACGCTCTGCCCGACGACGGTCCGGCGCGGGCCTCGGGCCTCGACGGTGCCGCGGACGAGCAGCAGTCCGTTGTGGAAGATCGTGTGTGCGCAGGCTTCGTGGGAGTCTTCGAAGAAGGCGCAGTCGACGAGTCCGAAGCCGTCTTCGAGGGTGACGAAGATGACGCGTTTGCCGGAGGGGATGGGTGGGGTCTGGGTGGAGGCGCGTACGCCGGCGACCAGAACCTGCTGACCGGGGTGCATCGTCTTGAGGTGCTTGGCGTCGGTGGCTCCGATCTCCCGGAGCAGCCGGTGGTGGTGTTCCATCAGGTGGTGGGAGACATCGATCTTCAGCACGCCGAGTTCGGCGTCGAGGGTCTCGCGGCTGTTCATCTCGCGCAGGCCAGAAGGCCCGGCGGTGATGAGGGTGTCATCGATCGGGAGCTGTCCGGCGCCGGGCCGGCTGCGGGTGTGGCGGTGCAGCTCTGCCGCTTGGAGCAGGAGGTCGCGTCGTGTCAGGTCGCCCTTGAGATGGTCGAGGGCGCCGATCTGGATGAGGCGTTCGGTGATGGGCAGGGCGG
Source organism: Streptomyces sp. NBC_01166 (assembly GCF_045039765.1). Taxonomy (NCBI): domain Bacteria; kingdom Bacillati; phylum Actinomycetota; class Actinomycetes; order Kitasatosporales; family Streptomycetaceae; genus Streptomyces; species Streptomyces sp. NBC_01166. Next base: position 291,879 of record NZ_CP108614.1, on the reverse strand, counting down.
GGTGGGCGCGTTGCCAGAGGTCCTGCAGGGAGTTGTAGGGCTGCCCGGCCGTGATGCGGGTGACCTGGTCTTCGCTGATGCCTTTCACCGTGGACAGGGAGAGCCGGACGCCGAAGCCACTGTCGGTCTGTTCGACCTGGTGGGCGGGTGCGGATCTGTTCACGTCGACGGGCAGGACGGGGACATTGTGGCGGCGGGCGTCGGCGACGATCACGCGCATCGGCCACATGCCCGGATCGTGTTCCAGCAGCCCCGCATACAGGGCTGCCGGATGGTGGGCCTTGAGCCATGCCGACTGGAGGGCGGGAACGGCGAAGGCGACGGCGTGCGCGCGGCAGAAACCGTACGCGCCGAAGCTGGCGACGATCTCCCAGACGTCATCCAGAACCTGGGCGGTGTATCCGCGGGTGCCGGCCTTCGCCCGGAACCACGCCTCCAGCTTCGGCAGGCGTTTCTCGTCGGCGAGGGCGCGGCGGGCGACTTCGGCCAGGGCGCGGTCGCAGCCGGTCATCACGGCGAGGATGTCGATGATCTGTTCGTGCCAGATCGTCACTCCGTACGTGTCGCGGAGGACGGGTTCGAGGTCGGGATGGGGGTAGACGGGGGCGGCGCCGTGGCGGGCGGCGATGTAGAGCGCGGGCATGCCGCCTTGCACCGGTCCCGGCCGGAACAAGCTGATGTCGGCGATGACGTCCTGGGGGTCGCGGGGCTGGAGGCGGCCGACGAGGTCCTGCTGGCCGGGTGACTCGAGCTGAAACATGCCGACGGTGTCGGAGTCCTGGATCAGGGCGAAAGCGAACTGGTCGTCCAAGGGCACGTGGTCAGGGTTGTCGAGGTCGATCTGCCGGCCGGTCGTGCGGCGGATCTCGGTGACGGCGTGGGCCATCGCGGACTGCATCCGCACGCCGAGGACGTCGAGTTTGAGCAGGCCGAGGTCTTCGACGTCTTCCTTGTCGGCCTGGACCATCGGGTACTGGCCGCCCGGTGTCGGCTGCACTGGCAGCCGGTCCAGCAGGGTCGCGTTCGACAGGATCACGCCGCACGGGTGCATCGCGATCCCCCGCGGAAGTGCGTCCAGGCCTTCGGCGAGCTCCCACAACCGGCCGTACGACGTGGCCCCGGCAGCGAGCTGGCGCAGTTCGGGCAGTTCCTTGAGCGCTCCGCGGATGTCGCAGGCGCGGATGTGCGGGAACGACTTGGCGACCTTGTCGACGACGTGGGGAGGCAGGCCGAGGGCGAGTCCGGTGTCACGCAGGGCGTGCCGGGCTCGGTAGGTTTCGGGCATGCCGGTGACGGCGACGCGGTCGGTGCCGAAGCGTTCGATGATCCGGTCGTAGACCTCCAAGCGGCGGGCGGACTCCACATCGATGTCGATGTCCGGAAGGGAGGCGCGTCGTTCGGAGAGGAACCGCTCGAACAAGAGCCGGTGCTCCAGTGGATTGGCCGTGGCGACGAACAGGCTGTGGTTGACCATGGATCCGGCGCCGGATCCGCGGGCGGAGACCCTGATGCCCATGTCGCGGACGTCCGCGACGACCTGGGCGACGGCGAGGAAGTAGGCCTCGAAGCCGAGCCGGCCGATGATGCCGAGCTCGTAATCTAGCTGCTCGACCGCCTGCCGGTCACCGTCGAGGCCACGAGCGGCCATGCCGGCTTCGCACCGCTGCGTCAGCAGCCGCATCGCCCCACCCAGGACCGGCTCAGCGCCGACGACGGTGGGCTCCGGGAAATGCGGGCGCCCCAGTCCGAGGTCGGCGACCGGATCGATCTCGCACTCCTCGGCCGTCCGTACGGTCTCGGCGAGCAGGGCGGCCGCCCGGCCCGGACCCGCACCTGCCGACTGGCAGATCAGCTCAGCCGCGGCAGCCATCTGGTCCGGGCCCTTCAGCCAGCGCTCTGAGCAGTCCAGGTTGCGGCGGTCGATCGGGCGCAGGCGCCTGGCTGCGTCCAGGACGTCGGCGATCCGGTGCTGGCTGGAGTCGGCGTAGCGCACCGCGTTGGTCAGCACAGCGGGGATGGAAAGCCGGTCGGCCAGGCCGAGCGTGTGGGCGGCGAGCCGCAAAGAGCCTGCCCCCAGCCCCTGCAGCCCCCAGTGCAGTACCTCCAGGCGCAGGTTCGGACCAGCGACCTCCCGCCATGGGGCCAGGAGCTGCTCAGTAAGGTCCGGGCGCCCGGCCGACAAGGCCTGCACCGGCTCCGACGCGGGCCCGAGCAGGACCGTGAGCTTCTGGTCCGCGTACTGCTGGAGCACGGGCCATGGCACGACCGGCGGCCTACCGTCGGCGGTCGCATGGGCCGCCGAGACGATCCTGCACAGCCGCGCCCAGCCAACGATGTCCTGGGCCAGGAGCGTGGCCCGCAGGGGCGCCTCCGTAACGTGCGCACCGCCGCGTGCGGGTGTTCGCGGCTTGAGGGTGGGGACGGCCGGGGTGTGTGGTGCGACCGCGAGGTCGACGCCGAGAACCGGCCGCACACCGGCCGCCATAGCGGCTTTGGCGAAGCGGACGATGCCGGTGACGGTGTCGCGATCGGTCAGCGCGAGCGTCATGATGCCGCGCTCGGCGGCGCGGGCGACCAGGTCATGCGGATGGGAGGCGCCGTAGCGGGCGGAGTAGCCGCTGGCGACATGCAGATGTACACCACCGCCCATCACGACCTCCCTCAAATACCCCCAAATATGATCTAACCACCCTGGCCAGATCTCTACAGTACTCGAACGGAAATCGAACAGGCGAGTTATGGCTCTCCGCGCCGCGAAGTCGCCCGCCGGGTTGTGACTGAGCGCCGTACCTGGCACGTGTGGCCAGGTACGGCGCTCAGTTTCTGGGTTTGGAGCTTGTCGCGGCACGTACCGACGAGAGGCAGACGGTCCCGACCGGTCGACCGAAAGGCGCAGCCGCGGTGCTCGATGGTGAGGTCGTCGCGGTCAACGGGCAGGGCCGGAGCGGCTTCGTGGGGGCCCCGGCTGTGACTGAGCGCCCTATCTGGCACCGATCGCCACGTAGTGTGCTCAGCCGATGCCTGAGATTGCTCCTACGAGAGCGTGACCGGAGCGGCGGCTGAGAGTGCTTTCGTCACGAAGACGAACGTGATCTCCGCTGAGTAGGGTGTGGGTCAGTTAGCAGTCAACTGGGCTACAGCACTGGCGTTGGTGGCCTCGCCGGGGTGCTGGCGATGTCGGTCATGGGGGCCTGAGTGCGGCGGCAGATTGTGGGAGCGGTACTTGCAGGTGCAGGCGTAGTCGTCGCCGCCTTGCAGGGTTTGGTGGCCGAGCCGTCGTCGCCAGGAGGCTGGGTCATCTTCGGGGTGTTGGCCGTGGCGGGAGCTGGCGTAGCGGCTGGAGGGGTCCGGACCCAGGCGCCCCCATCTCTTGATCCTCCCGAGCCTGCCCCGGTTAGGGACTGGATTGTCGATCGAGAGGAGCGAAGGCAAGCCGAGGAGGCCGTGTGCGGCACGAGGGCGACGGTGGGTCTCACCACGTCGCTGTCGGGCGCGGGAGGCTTTGGTAAGACCACGCTCGCCGAAATGATCTGTGCCAGCCCTCGGGTGCGCCAGCGCTACAAGGGCGGGGTGTACAGCTTCGCCATCGGCCGGGAGGTGAGGGGGCGGGCGGAGATCGCTGCGCGGGTTGCCGAGATCACCAGGTTCATCACCGGCGATACCGAGCAGTTCTCCGATCCGACGGAGGCTGGCCGGCATCTGGGCCGGCTGCTGGACCAACGTGAGCGAACCCTGCTCTTCCTCGACGACGTCTGGACGGACGAACAGCTCGAACCGTTCCTCCAAGGTGGCACGCACTGCGTACGTCTGATCACCACCCGAGTCCGCTCGCTACTGCCGGCGGGCACTCGGACGATCCTGGTCGACCAGATGACCCTCGGCCAAGCCCGCGCCGTGCTGACGTGGGAACTCGACGGCCTGCCTCCGCTAACCACCGGCGCGCTGCTGGATACCACCGGCCGATGGCCTCTGCTGCTGCGTCTGGTCAACCGGCAGATCAAGGCCCAGGTCGAGACCGGACAGGACCTGGCCCGAGCCGCCGAAGAGATGCTGCACCACCTCCGCGTTGAGGGTCCGCAAGGGGTTGATCCCACGGGCGCCAGCATTGGCATGGATCGACCGGAAGAGCGCCGTAGGGCGATCCGCGCCACCGTGGAGGCGGCGACTGATCTGCTGCGCGAGGGCGGCATGGAACGGTTCGCCGAACTCGCAATCTTCGCCGAGGACGAGACCGTGCCGGTACGGCTGATCGCGAGGCTGTGGCGAGCCACCGGCGGGCTGAGCGAACGGGCCTCCCGAGACTTGTGCGCCCAATTGGCACACCTGTCGCTGCTCACTCTCACCTCGGATAACGGAGGACGCATCAGCCTGCACGATGTCATCCGCGACTATCTTCTTGGCACCCACGACCCGACACGGCTCGCTGCGCTGCATGGGCACCTTGTGGACGTCTCGGCCGACGACCTTCCCGATGCCGCACCGCCCTCCCCGCACACGCCGGCCCCGTATTCCGCATGGTGGGAACTGGCAGATGGCTACCTCCAGGACCATCTGATCGAGCACCTCGTCGCAGCAGGTCGCATTGAGCTGGCCGAGGCCGTCGCCAGCGACCTCAGGTGGGTTGAGGATCGCCTCGTACGACACGGCGCCAACGCACCCCAACGCGACCTGAGCCACGTTCCCACGGCAGACGCAGCATCCCGAACACGCTCCCTGGCACAGATCACCCACCTGCTCACCCCCACCGATCCCGCCCCTCTTGTGGTAAACACCCTCTACAGCCAGCTCGCCTTCGTGCCATCCTGGCGCGGCCTGGTCACCGCCCGGCTCGACGACTCCCTCGCACGGCCACTCCTGGTCGGGCTTTGGTCGCCCCCGGATCTCCCCGACCACGCCCTGCTGGCCACTCTCACCGGCACCACCCCGGTGTACTCCGTGGCGATCTCGCCTGACGGCGCCTGGCTCGCCACCGGCAACATGGATGGGGAGGTGCGGCTGTGGGACCGGGCCAGCGGACGGTGCACCAAAACCCTCACCGGACATACCAGCCCGGTGATGTCGCTGACGATCTCGCCTGATGGCACCTGGCTCGCCGCCCACCACAAAAGGGAGAAGACGGTGCGGCTGTGGGACCGCGCCAACGGACGGTGCATCACCACTCTCACCGGACACAATGACCCGGTGCACTCGGTGGCGATCTCGCCTGATGGCACCTGGCTCGCCACCAACAGCAAGGATGGGGAGGTGCGGCTGTGGGACCGGGCCAGCGGACAGTGCACCAAAACCCTCACCGGACACACCAGCCAGGCAAGGTCGGTGGCGATCTCACCTGAGGGCACCTGGCTCGCCATCAGCAGCGGAGACAAGACGGTGCAGCTGTGGGACCGGGCCAGCGGACAGTGCACCAAAACCCTCACCGGACACACCAGCCAGGCGAACAGAGTGGCGATCTCGCCTGATGGCACCTGGCTCGCCACCGGCGGCATGGATAGGGAGGTGCGGCTGTGGGACCGGGCCAGCGGACGGTGTATCACCACTCTCACCGGACACAACGGTGCGGTATTCGCGGTGGCGGTCGCACCTGATGGCACCTGGCTCGCCGCTGGCACCTCGGACGGGGAGGTGCGGCTGTGGGACCGGGCCAGCGGACAGTGCACCAAAACCCTCACCGGCACCGGCGCGGTGCATTCGGTGGCGATCTCGTCTGATGGCGCCTGGCTCGCCACCCACAGCGGGACCGGGGAGGTGCGGCTGTGGGACCGGGCCAGCGGACAGTGCACCAAAACCGTCGCCAGGAAGTCCGGCCGGGAGAGCTCGGTGGCGATCTCACCCGACGGCACCTGGCTCGCCATCAGCAGCGGAGACCAAAAGGTGCAGCTCTGGGACCCCACGAACATGACACTCAGCACAGATCCGCAGACAAGCTCGACCTCTTCCGCGTCGATACTGCCGGACGCCGCCCGCGCCGCTAGCGACTCGGATGAGACCTTTCCGTTGCGGTCTGCGATTGGAGAGTGGACCGCCACTTTCGCTGGCCAATTCGGCCCGATGAACTTGGTGGCGATCTCACCTGATGGCGCCTGGCTCGCCACCAGCAGCAGAGACGGGGCGGTTCGTCTGTGGGACCGGGCCAGCGGACGATGCACCACCACCCTCACCGGACACACTGCCCCGGTGATCTCGCTGGCGATCTCACCTGATGGCGCCTGGCTCGCCACCAGCAGCGGGGACAAGACGGTGCGTCTGTGGGACCGCACCAACGGACAATGCACCACCACCCTCACCGGACACACTGCCCCGGTGATCTCGCTGGCGATCTCACCTGATGGCGCCTGGCTCGCCACCAGCAGCGGGGACAAGACGGTGCGTCTGTGGGACCGCACCAACGGACGATGCACCACCACCCTCACCGGAGAATTCGACCGGGTGACCTCGGTGGCGATCTCGCCTGATGGCGCCTGGCTCGCCACCAGCAGCAGAGACGGGGCGGTTCGTCTGTGGGACCGGGCCAGCGGACAGTGCACCACCACCCTCACCGGACACACCGACTGGGCGAGCGCGGTGGCGATCTCGCCTGATGGCACTTGGCTCGCCACCCGCAGCATGGACGGGGAGGTGCGGCTGTGGGACCGGGCCAGCGGACAGTGCACCAAAATCCTCACCGGAGGGTCCGGCCCGGTGACCTCGGTGGCAATCTCCCCCGACAGCACCTGGCTCGCCAGCGTGAGCATGAGCGGGGAGATCCGTGTTTGGAACGTCCGCAGCAGAGTCATCGCAACGCTTGTGCGCACCGATGGCTCCTTGACGGGATGCACGTGGGCCAGCCACGACTGGACCTTTGTCGCCATTGGTACCCGTGGCCTGCACCTCTTTGAGCTACGCACCTGACCGCACATTGTTCGCCGGGCCGCACTGCACAGCCAGCCACCGGACCACGGCTCCTCCCCCCGAAGGCGTGCTCTACAACCCCCGTCATCTGCGCTGGCACCCACCAGCGACGGGGAAGCCTTCCCCCAAGAGGCCGGCCGTGATGCTCACGCGCTGTCTGTCCCAGATACCTGTAGGCACCGCTGCGGCCCTGCCCAGCGGTGCCTACAGATGGGCGGGACGGGCGGCGTACCTCGCGGGGCTCTGCGCGCTGCGTGACCTGCGTGCCTACAAGAGACCGGGATTGCCCACGGTCCGCGGGGGACAGGACACGCGCCCAGCGTGCCCGACAGTCCGTGAAAGCTGAGCAATCAACCTGGCGAACGGTGCCATCTATACCGCTCCGTCACACCGGCGACCGCACGGCTCTACAGCGCACGGTCCATCGGGTCATCCGTCGCCTCCCCACCCCGCCAGCTCTTGTCCGCGGCCCGCCACCCGGCGCGCGTGTGAGTCAAGGACAGGGAGTCGATGGGGTGCAGGCGTGAGTGCCGGAGTACTGCGCGCAGGGCAATGAGCCCCGGGCCGGCCTCCGGGCGGACTGGCACTCCCGCGCCGAGCTCCGTCGCAGAGGGGAGCCGCGGGCGGTGGACGGAGTGCAGATTCTCCCGTTCTGCTCCGATCAGCCACAGAAGTATCCCGTCGCTCACCGCCTGCGCGCACTCCGCGTCGATGTCCTCCGTGCCGAGCGGGTTGACGAACTCGAAGCCGAGCCGCCCGTCCGGGAGCGGCTCGAAGTCCACGGTGAACCATGCGAACCCGCCCATACAGCTTGGACGGGTGTAGCGAACGTGGACGTCGCGGCGGGCGTCGGCGGGGAATCGCATGCCGGAAGCGTGCCCGTTCGACGGCGACAGGGCAACGGGATTCAGTCACACGTGTGTGACTTTACTGGTGAGCGGGAGTAGGCCGGGCTGGGATACAACGTGGGTGCTTCCGTGGTGCTACTGGGATGGCGCCCTAGGAGCAGTGACCCAGCCCGATCCAGCGCTTCGCCGCTCCAGGGCCTGGCCGCCGCACGGGGTGTTTTCCCGGTCTAGGCGGCGGGTTGTCACCCGGTGTGGGGCTGCATGTCCCCGAAGGTGGGCACGTCAGCTGCGGTCATGTCCTGGCGGAGCCGTACGTACCGGACGGGGTGCCGCCAGACCCCCGCGTCCTGGGCGGTGTCCCCGCTGAGCTCCGCGACGCATCGGGGCTCGACCAGCACCGGGTCGAGATCGTCTCGGCTCCCCCAGCGGGCAGAGAATCGCACGCCGGCCCATGGGTGGTCGGTGTCGGCCGCCGTCAGCTGGTCGGCGACCTCGGCGGCTACGACCGACTTCAGCGGGACCGTCTTCCCTACCAGCCGCAGACGCCCGATCGCATCGAAGCGGCCCAGGAGGAGAACCTGAGGGCGACGGAGGGAGCCGGTGATCCCGCCGATGATCGCTTCTGTCGTGGCTCGTCGCCGAACCTTGTACCAGGACCCCCGGACGCCTGGGCGGTACCGCCCTACCCGGCTCTTCACGACTACGCCCTCCACGCCTGGGACGTCGGTCCATTCGGTCAGCCACTCCTGTGCGACGGCCGGGTCGGTCGTCGTCGGGCACAGCGTCCACGGCGGCGTCAGCCGATGATCGGCGAACAGCGCTTCCAGGATCTGGCGGCGGCGCATCTGGGGCTGATCGAGGAGCTCTTGGCCGTCAAGCTGGAGGATGTCGAAGGCGATGAAGTGCGCAGGCAGTTCAGCGGCCAAGGTCTTGGCTTGGCGAACCGTGCGAGCCCGGCGCTGCAAGGCGGCGAAGCTGAGTTGTCCATTTTCAAGGACCGCCAGTTCGCCATCGAGGACGAGCCCTGGAGGCAGCTGGTCTTCTGCTGCCGCGATGAGATCGGGAAAGCGTGCCTGGTACATCGCGCCGCGCCGCGATTGCAGCAGCACTGGCTGTCCTGTGTCGAGCGGGGTGAACAGCAGTGCTCGGAATCCGTCGAATTTGGGGTCGACGGCCATGCCGCCCGGGACTGCTCCGGGAAGCGGGATGGTCTCGCGGGCCTGGGCGAGCATCGGCTCCACGGGAGGACGCAGCACCACAGGTAGGTTCCTTCCTGGGTCGGTCGGGACCGGGTCAGCTGTCCGGGTGCGCGTCTGTTTTCAGGGCCCACGCCTCGCCAGGACAGCCCGCGGGGAGGGGTGGGAAGCGGTGGCCCTTCACGTCCGTGCTCCAGTGGTGGGCCGCCCCGCAGTCACACTCGTAGATCCCGCTCTCGGGCACGATCTCGCCTGGGTGCCATGTCGTCTGTTTGTCGCTCATACCTTCTGGTGTACGTCTCCGCGCGCCGAGCCGCGACTCAGGACGCCGGCGCTGAGTCTTCTCACTGATCATCCGGGAGATCTGAAGAGGGCTTTGGAGGAGGCGTTGGGATTCTCCACGTGCTCAGCTCGTCGCGCGGCCTCGTCGTCACCGATCCGTTCGAGGTACTCCGCAGCCCGGCCCCTGGAAGCTTCGTCCTCACTCACCGCGGCGCCCCACAGGCGATCGTGCTGCTCCTCCCCCATCACTCCCAGGCTCTCGTGGCCGTCGAGCGCCATCAGGGCTGCAATGTGGCGCAGCCGCAGGCCTCCCTCCCCGCGGCCGTGCCGGGCCAGCTGACTGGCCTCGATCCCTTCCTGAAGCGTGCACGTGTCAATCCGTGTATGGCGAGACAGGGGAGTCGGCGGCGCGTTGAAGATGAAGTCTGTGCCGGAGATCGCATCCTGCTGGGTTATCTCCGCAGCAGGATGCCTGTCAGGGATGAGGCAGGCACCGTCTATCGGGGCCACACGCGCCTCGATCACCTTGAGCAACGCACTGGCCGACAGCACCCGCCCCTTCTTGGCCTCCTCCCCTGGCCACTCGAAGGCAACGATCGCGGCCAAGCCGTTGGACAGCCCCTGGTCGAAGATTCCCTCCTTGCCCCCCATAGACGGAGCGAAGAAGTCATCGCCCGTCGGAGCGGAATCCAAGGAATCCGACTGCCCCTCCGATCGAGGGGAGCCGTTGTACTGAAACTGCCTCGGCAACCCGGCCGCCAGCGCCACAGCACACCGGGCAAAATCTCTAGCTCGCTGCTCGTTCATGGGCACATCGTGCCGTGCGCCCTGTCACCCGGACAGGCGCTATCGCTGCCGCCCCAGAATCAGCAGCATGCCTGCGTCGGACCGCCGGCCGCGCCAGACTGCCCCGTCGGCGCGGCCGGAGATCGGAAGCGTCAACCGTGCCACTTACTTCCCGGCGTCGGCGGCGACTTCGTAGGCGAGCGGCTGGTTGCCGCAGGTCTCGGCGAGGGTGGTGAGTGCTTCGGCCTCCGGCTGGTCGACGGTCAGGCCCCATCGCAGCTTGGTGGCGACCCAGTCGGCTGCGTAGGTGCAGCGGGCGTCGGCGAGCGGCGGGAGCCAGGTGGAGGGGTCCTGGTCGGCCTTGCTGCGGTTGGTCTTCGCGGTGACGGCGACCAGGGAGCGCTCGGCGTCCAGGTCGTTGGCGTAGGCCTCGCGTCGGGCCGGCGTCCACTGCGAGGCACCGGAGTCCCACGCTTCGGCGAGGGGGACCATGTGGTCGATGTCCAGGCCACCGGGCGCGGTGAGGGTGAGGCCGTCGTAGTACGAGTACCACTCCCCCGCCGTCACCTTGCAGCCGGCTTCGACGGTAGGAGCGATCCTCGACTCGGCGATCAGGACCTCCATCCGGCTGTTACAGGAGTCCTTGTCTGCATCGACCCAGTGCTTGAACGAGGAGCGCTCGTAGCCGGTGCGGGACTCCGCGGCCAGCGGCAGCTCCTGGACGCCGTCGGCGAGCGTGGTGATCTCGGCGGCCTGGGCCGGGGCGGCCGAGAGCAGGGGTGCGAGAGTGAGGACAGCGGCGGCGAGGCCCCGCGCAACGTTGGTGATCATGGTGTTCTTGTACCGGCACTCCGCCCCGCCAGGGGCCGGACGGGCCGTCATGTCACCCCTGCGGCCGGTAAGTCGTACAACCGGCCACGACGTTGGCTGCCCCGTTGGCTCAGCGCTTGATCGTGACGCAGGGCATCCGATCGTGACCCTTGAACTCAACGCAGAGCTTGGAGCGGTGCGGGAAGCTTTTGTTGATCTTCCAGGTGGTGACCTCGAACTTATGCCCCGAGAGCTCCTTGGCGGAGGTGTACTTCCACCCCCGGACCTGACGGATGTAGGTGTGGCCCTTCCAGAGGCTGACCCGGGCCCGGGCACCGGCCTCCCACCCGGTCAGAATCGCCCGCACCTCCTTCACCTTGAGGCCTTCGCCGATGACCCCAATACTGACCGGCCCGTCATCGGCGCCACCGCTGGCGTGCGCCGGTGCTTGGCCGAAGCAGCTGAGGACCATCGCAGATGCGGCAAAGCACATGATCTTTCGCATGTCGTACTCAACGCCCGTGCTCGGGCGAGGCACCGGCCGGCAACGACTTCTCACTCGTGCGGGGGACCAGTCCGGCCGGCACAGCGCGCGCTGGTAGAGGCCGCTTCCAGCCGCTCAGGCCGTAGAGCGGGCGCCCACAGCCAAGGCGGCTCGGCGGCGAGAAAAGTCCGACAGCAGCGGGGCGATCTTCTCCGGGGTGTACGGAGCACCGGTGATGCCCCGGGCGGCCAGGGCGTCGAAGAGTTCGTCCGGGGTCGGCTCTGCGCCCTGGTCGTCCAGGTGCTGGGCCCACGCGGCATAGATGCGGAAGGGAGGCAGGTAGCGGCGCAGGGTGGAAGGGCTGACGGGTGCTCCGCCGCGTCCGGTCATGCCCTGCTCGGCGAGGTGTTGCGACAGAGCGCTGTCGCGGGGCTCGTGTCCGTGCTGCTGAAGGTACTCAGCCCAGGCGAGGTAGTAGCGGTCCACGGTGGTGAGCGGTTCGACCGCAACGCTATCCAGCACAGGGGCTCCCCCCTCCGCTTCAGCCGCAGAATCCACTTCCGCCTCAGTGGCTGACGCCGGAGCCGGCACGGCCTCTGCTTCTCCCTCGACTTCCTCTTCGAAAGGCAAGGGGTCAGGTAGGGCCTTCGTGAGGTCGACGGCACCGGGATCGAGGTCTTGCTCCTGGGTGGCGGTGAGCTCCTCGACCGGCATGGGGGCCCTCTGGCCGATGAGCGCGTGGACTGTCCGGCGTTCAGGGGCCAGCGCCACCGACCGGTGCTGCGCCGGCTCGAAAGCGTTGAAGGAGCCGGTTGGGTTCCCCGACCGGGCTGCTCGCGCAGTTCGAGGCGAAGCGTCGGCCACCCAGCTGTGCTCTGTGGCCGCTAGGCCACTGTCCTGCTGTGCGAGTTGCAGGTCGTGAGGTGAATCAGCGGCCGCCAGTCCCAGGGCGTGGGGTGCGAGTACGAACTCAGGGGGAAGGTTGATGCCCCCGTCGGCGGAACCGGCCGAGGCGGTCTCGGTGAGCGGAACACCGCGCAAGGAACCGGTCGGGCGTCCCGAAGAAGCTGCCGTTTCCGCATGGCGACGCGAAGCGTCGGCCATGCTGGGCTCTGCGGCTTCCGGGGCGCCGCGCCGCTGCGTGAGCTGCAGGTCACGAGGTGAATCAGAGGCCGCCAGTTCCGGGGTGTGGGGTGCGGAGGCGTGCCTGGAGGAAGGGCCGATGCCTGCGGCGGCGAGGCCGGCCGGGGCGGTCTCGGCGAGCGGGACGCCGTACTTCGCCAGGCGCAGCGGCATCATCGACTCGACGGGTGCCTTGCGCCGCCAGTTGCGGCCGAAGCGGGCCTGGAGGCGGGCCTGGTAGATCAGCCGGTCCTGTTCGAGCTTGATGACCTGCTCGTAACTGCGCAGCTCCCACAGCTTCATCCGGCGCCACAGCTTGAAGGTGGGCACCGGGGAGAGCAGCCAGCGGGTGAGGCGGACGCCCTCCATGTGCTTGTCGGCCGTGATGTCCGCGATCCGGCCGACCGCGTGCCGTGCGGCCTCGACGGCGACGACGAACAGGATGGGGATCACCGCGTGCATGCCGGTGCCCAGCGGGTCGGGCCAGGCGGCGGCGCCGTTGAAGGCGATCGTCGCCGCGGTCAGCAGCCAGGCGGTCTGACGCAGCAGTGGGAAGGGGATGCGCATCCACGTCAGCAGCAGGTCCAGCGCGAGCAGGACGCAGATGCCCGCGTCGATGCCGATCGGGAAGACGACGGAGAACTCGCCGAAGCCCTTTTCCTCCGCGAGTTCGCGCACGGCGGCGTACGAGCCCGCGAAACCGATCGCGGCGATGAGCACGGCCCCGGCGACGACGACCCCGATGAGCACGCGGTGTGTGCGTGTCAGCTGCACGGGATCCCCCAGTTTGCTGCCCCCACTGTCTCCTGTCCCTCCTGCACATCCTGTGTCACGTCAGGTAACACTCTCACGGCCGTCGGACACGTCGCATAGGTGTGCGACAGCGAACCGCCGCGCGACGCCTACGCGCATCGCCGATCGCTCACTTATCCCTGCGCCCCGGCATCAGACTCTCCGTATGCTCGGGTCGTGGATGAGTACCTGGGCCTGACGGCGTTCATCGAATCGGCCTGGCAGGAGTTGAACGACCCTGACACCGACCGCCGGCACTTCTGCCTCGACGCCATCAGCGATGTCCTGGAGACGGGCCGGCTGACGCAGAGCGACGCCGAGCGGACCGTCGAACGCCTCGTCGCGGTCGCACTTTCCGATGAGGGCTACCCGGTGCGGGAGTCCTCCCTGCACGCGGCTTGCACCGCCGCCACACTCTACGAGCTTCCCTACCAGGTAGTGAAACCGCTCGCCGTCGGTGCGGATGGTCTTGAACCCCTCCTCTTGACCTACGTCCTGGGCATCCTCGGCTCAACTCACGACCAGGCGGCACTGCCGATCATCGAGCGGTTCCACGATCACCCCCACCCCGAGGTACGCAGGGAAGTCGAGGAGGCAGTGCACGAACTGCGCTGGAGCGGGGAGTCGTCCCAGGGAGGGACTGCCTAGTGCCGCATCAGAAACGTTCGCCCTATTGTGAGTGTGACGTGCCGTCCGGAGGATGCTCCGGACGGCACGTGTGGTGCCCGCCGCAGTGCACGGCGTCCATGTGGACCTGGTGCTCGGCAACGCGGACTTCGCAGAGTACGCCGGGGCTGCTTCCGAAGAGCCTGATCAGGCGCTGCGGCCCATCTGACCCGATCAGCGGCGGCCGTTGCCTCGGCAGATACTGAATCGTTCGTTGGGGCATGCCGTTGAGTGCGGACGGGCCCGGGCCCCGCCACCCGTCCGGAAGTTCCAGGAGCGTCGACCCGCGCTGCTCAGCAGGCCGACGAGCATTGCGAGGGTCACTCGTTGAGTTCGTGCCCCAGTTCGCTGGCCCGCTCTACGGCGGCTCGAGGTATTGAGTGAAGCGACACTGACCGCGGGACCGGTGTCGACTGCCGGAACGATCACGGGGCCTACGGTCCGGATGGCGCGCCGCGGTACCGGTCGACGGCCGATAGCCGTTCTCGGGAGACCGACGGGTGTGCGAAGCGACGGCCTAAATGCCTCGAAAACACCCGCTCCTGACCGTGTTGCACGTTCTGCCATCTTCAAAGGTTGGCCTGCACGTACCTAGCGATCTCCACAAGCTGCGGCTCGTTCTCGGCAAGGGGCCGGTAGTCATCTCCTCTCACGCGTTCGAGGAATTCTTCCGGAAGTTGTACGTGGTATGTCCAGACGTAGAACCAGAGGTCGCCCCTCCAGATCCACTCGTTGTCGCTGAGGATCGAGTCGCCGCCAAGTACCGCTTTCCCGGATCCCAGCACGTCCTCGGAGGAGCCCATCACGCTGAAAATATCGTGGCCAGCCAGTAGATACTCAGTGATCTTCTTGGCGTCCTCATAGGGGGTAGGACGAGTGAAGTCCCGCACCCTGCCTGCTGCCCTCCCAAAGCACGGCGCCCACAGCTCATGAAAGAAACCAGCGATCTTCATGTGCGTCACCCTCTACTCGCGTGCCAGAGGCAGGGACCCATACCTCTTCGCGGCACCTCTACCACCGGCCAGCGCCACAAGGCCAGGCAACCACCGATCCGATGCTGCATCCCATTCCACCTCTTGCCCAATACGTGCGCAATGCTCGTCCAATCACTGGATAGAGGCATGAGTGAAGGACTGAGCGCCGTTGAAGCACTGCTGGAGGAAGCTCGCCTGACGGCGTCCATGCCGTCCCCTGCCGAGCGTCGGCGTCTACGTGAGGTGGCCAGCCTCTCCCGCGCCCAGGTCGCCACAGCTGTCGGCGTCGGACGCTCGACCATCGCGAACTGGGAAGAGGGGGCTTCGGATCCGCAGCCCCCGGCTCGCCTTGAGTACCTGCGCCTACTCAAGGACCTGGCGGAGATCTATCCGGCCCCGGCCTCCGAGGAAGCACCGGCGGAGCCGGCACCGGCAGCGTTCGTGCCCGTCCCTGAAACGCTGCGGGGCGAGGACGGGCTGGCCGTTCACGGTCCGCCCGGCCCCTGCATCCGCTGCGGTGTCGAAACCACTTACCAGTCCAGGCCGCCAGCTGCACGTCGGTGGTTTCTGCCAGCCCGTCACCACCCAGACTGCCAGCACTCCTACGCCCGTCGCCGAGGATCCGGTCTCCGCTCCCCCAGCTCCCGCCTCGCCGGCCCCGGTGCCCGTGGCAACCCGGCCGCAGCGCCGGGCTCGCTCGGCCGCCCGCGCCCAGGAAGAGACCACTGGCCTCATCAGCCTCGCCGTCCACGAGGAACTGGAACGCGCCGCCGGTGACATGGACGCAGCGCTCAAGGCCCTCATCAAGCGTGCAATCCCTGACGTGATGACACTCTTCGCCGAGACGCGCGCCACCGGACGCTACGACTACACCGCCTACCCGGCACTACCCGACATCCTGAAAAAGACGTTGAAAAAGGACCCGGACCAGATCTGGGAAGCCAGGCCCCGCTTCCACCACCCCGGCTACTCCCTCAAGGCCCCCGGCGACATCAAGGTCACCGCCCTCGACGTCAACGCCGCCTACCTGTCCGCCCTCAAGACGTGGCTGCCAATCGGCAAGCTCGAGCACAGCACCGGCACCGACGGCGTCGAGCCCAAGCGCTCCGGAGTACACCTGATCACCCCCGCCCCCTGGGAGCACCCGCACCTGCCGGACCCGATCGGCGAACGCGACGAGCCCGGCGCCCTGTGGGTCACCAACGCGACCCTGCGCCTCCTGCAGCGCCTGGCCGGCCCGAAGTACGCCCTGGTCATCCATGAGTCGTGGACGTCCGGGGCGACGGAGAACTTCCTCGACGCCCTGCGCAAGACCCTCACCGCCGCGCGGGAGACCGCCATCGCCGAGGACGACACCCTGACTCTGGAGTACATCAAGGCGATGTACAGCAAGTTCATCTCCACGATGGGCGAGTCGATCCACAACAGGGAACTGGTCCGGCCGGACTGGATGCACATCATCCACTCCCGGCCTACGCCAACCTCTAGGGCAAGGCATACAAGGCCCACCAGGCGGGCCTGGAGGTCATCAGCATGATGGGCACCGACGAACTCCACCTGACGGGCGACTGGCGTACGGTTTTCCCCGAGGGCCGGGGCGTGGCCCAGATGAAGATCAAGCACGGTGACGCGAAGGCGTCCGGTGAGTACACCGTCGGCAAGGTCTCCCGCTGATGGCCGGCCGCTGGATGGACCTTGGCATGTTCAACGCCCACGGGGTCCCGGGCGCCGACGCGCTGGGCGCGGCCATCGAGAACATGGTCACCGGCATCACCTCACCCGTAGACAGCGACCGCGGCCTGGCCGCCCGCCTGCGCTACCTCACCAAGACCGATGCCGGATACGAAGCCATGGACCGCGCAGGTATCCACGTCTCACCCCGAACGCTCATGGCCTGGCTCGCCGAGGAACGCAAACCCAACGGCGCCAACCTCAACCGTCTGGACGCCGCCTACTGGGACCTGCGCCGCCGCAACGTGGCCACCGACCTCAAGCACCGGCTCAACAACGACGGCCGCGGCACCCGTGTCGAGATCAACCCCGTCGACCAGTCCCGCGTCGAGAACAAGCACCAGCGCGACGTCGCCAGCCGCAACATCAACGTCCGAGGCGTATGGGACCGCGCCGTCGACGCCTGGATCGACGACGACGTCGAAGAATTGGACGCCATCTGGGACGAGATCATCCAGGACCTCGGCTCCGAGTACGACGCGTACAGCAACGTCTCCTCCATCGGCTGGGCCGCCTGACCACAGCCACACCCACGGAGCGGGCCCGGAGTCATCCCAACTGACTCCGGGCCCGCTCCGTCAACCGTACAACTGGTCGGACAGGGCTTACGGCTCGGTCCGCGATCGACGGTGGGAGTAGCTTCGTCTCGCGGGCGGCCGATCTGGAGTGTGCGAGGACCGTTGACCAGCCCGGGGTGTTGTGATGGGCGGTGCTCGGTTGGGATATTCGATGGTCGCCGCCTGTTGAGGCTGGTCATACTGCCGCGATGGATCCAGTGACGCTTGAGACCGACCGTCTGGTGCTGCGGGCCTTCACACCTGCTGACGTGGATGCGGTGTACGAAGCCTGCCAGGACGAGGACATCCAGTTCTACACCCCGGTGCCGGTGCCGTACCGGCGTGCGGACGCGGAGAAGCTCGTCGGCGAGAAGCTGCCCGCTCAGTGGGCCGAGGACAGGGACTACACCCTCGGCGCCTTCCGCAAGGACACCGGTGCCCTGGTTGGCTCGTACTGCCTGACCCTCGTCAGCCGCGGCGTCTGGGAGCTCGGTTACTGGGCGGTCAAGGAGCAGCGCGGACGCGGGTACTCGGTTGAGGCCGCTCGGGCCCTGTGCGACTGGGGCTGGGCCACGCTCGACGTGCACCGCATCGAGTGGTGGGCCATGGCCGGGAACACCGGCTCGCGTGCCGTCGCCGAGAAACTTGGCTTCACCGTCGAAGGGACACTGCGCAATCGCAGCATCGCCAACGATGGTAAGCCGCACGACTGGTGGGTGGGCGGACTGCTGAGGCCCTGATGCTTCGCCGGCTGCCGTACCCAGCCATCGCGATGCGGCTCAGGAACGCCACCGGTTGGATTGGCAGCATGCGCGGCTTGGTTCTCGGCAACGCGATCGAGCGGCACACGTCCCGCACATCGCCGAAGCGGGTCAGATATCTGCCCCGCTCGCCCCGCGGTCCGCCCTCGGTCATCCGGCCAGCCTTCCGGGCGTTCTCCCGCTCCTCCCCCAGGGATAACGAAATTCGGGGACGAGAATGCCGGGATGAACGGGACCGGCCGGCTTCAGCGCCTTTCCTCCGCCTCTCCGTCGACTTACTTCTTCAAGAACGGCGCGCGTCAGGGCTGACATGGGCAGCATGGCGTTATGACCACCGCCATTCACGAGCCCGTCATGGAGCTCCTGCGCGCCGCCCTGGATCCCGCCAGCCATCGCACCGACGCCCGGTCGCCGATCGAACTACCCACCGGCCGTCTGGTCGCGGCCGCCGCCCACGCGGACGCTGACGCCGAAGGCATAGACCGCCTGACCCAGCTGGCCGCCGGCACCTCCATGGCCGCGCTCGGGCTGACAGCCGAGCTCGCCGCCCGCAACGGGCAGAGTCCTGCCGAACTCCTCGACGCGATGGACCGCACCGCCCGCGAGCACGGCCACGACGAGCCGGCCCCAGTCGTCCAGGTTGTCCGCAGCATGCTGGAGGGTCCGGCCGACGAGGGTGCCGAGCTTCTGGGCCGCACCTTCGCCCGCGACCAGGGCGACTTCCTGACGCTGCTCCTCGAGCTCGCCACTTACTGCGGGACCAGCATCATGATCTTGGAGAAGAAGTACGACACCCCCAAGGAGCAGACACTCCAGGATCTGGAAAACGCACTGACGGCCTGGGGTGACCAGGCCTGAACCGCCCCGCCAGCCGACCAACTCCAATGCCTTCGACGCCGCCGCCGACGACGCCCTTCGGCACACGGTCACCGCCGACGTCAGCGGCACCCCGCAGGTCACCCGGCACATGCCCATCCCGGGCCCCCGCGTGCCGCGAGTAGTCAGCCCTGGCGTCCTGGCCCTTCCTGCCGATCGGCGGATCTGGCTGGGTGCGACCGGTACGGTGCCAGGTGAAACGTCGGACAGCAGGGGGAGAGTGTGGCGAAGATCCGAGACCGCGGCGAAGTACTGGGTTTCGGGGTGCCGGTCGCGCTCTTCCTGCCCGGGGTCGCCTACCTCGGGATTGCCAACGGCCACCGGTTCATCGCCAACGACTTCTTCGCCTTCATGTACTGCCTGGCCGGCATCAGCTTCGCGTCCGCCCCGCTGCTGGCGTGGTGAGCCGAAGCGCGATAGTTGTCACATAGGCAGGCTTGTTGTCACCGGCCGGACTGCAAGCCCTTATGGCGACGTAGGCCGTGAGGTGCGTACGGCTGGATGATCTGGCTCGTGGCGAAGGGCAGCCGACTGCTGGAGGGCCTTGCAGCCGACCTCCGTGATTGAACGCCCACCCCTGCGGAGCAGGCGGTCCGGTTCAGGCTGCCAGCTGCTGAAGCCATTCGCGGAGCAGCGCCGTCTCGGTGTCTCGCAGGGTCAACCCCGCGTCGGCAGCGGCGGGTTTGGTGGTGAGCGCGGTTTCCAGTGCGGCGTCGAGGGCGAGTGCGCGCGAGGCCAGGTCTGACCCGGATGAGGCGGGCGGGTCCGTGGTGATCGAGGCGATGACGGTGTCCCGCAGTCGTGCGGACGTGGTCAGGTCCCGTTCCGAGGGCTCTTCGCCGATCAGTGCCAGCGTGGCGCCCGTTGTCGCAGCGTGGATGACGCGGGTCGCCTGCTTCACCGGAACCCGAAGGCGTCCGGCCTCGGCCGCCCGGCCCAGCAGTGTGACCAGCAGGGCGTGTGCCTCGTCCGCGGCCGGGGGTCGCCGCCCGGGCTGCACTGTGCCGTACATGAGCATGTAGAACGCGGGGTGCCGCACTCCGAAGTCGACGTGCAGGTCCCAGCCGCGGTAGAGGTCGGCCACAGGGTCGTCGGGGGTCAGCGCCAGTGCTTCGCGTTTCTCGGCCAGGTACGTCTCGAACCCGTAGGCGGCCAGCTCGGCCAGGAGTCCGTCCTTGTCGTCGAACATCCGGTACAGCGCGGGGGCGGTGATGCCTGCGGCTGCGGAGACAGCGCGGGTGGAGACCGCCTCGCTGCCGCCCTCTTCCAAAAGCTTGGCGGCCACCTGCAGCACCTGGCGCCGCGCGGCGCGTCGTTCCTCGTTCATGGAACAACGATATCCGATTTTGCGTATCGCCGCCTTATCGGTGATACGGTTGCAACCGGAACGACGATCCACGCTGATGCGGTCGGCCTTGGCCCGCGGCATCTGGGCAATGCGCCGCACCCCGGCCGGTGCCGTCGGCCCTCACTCGTGGAGCCGTGCGGCCGACCGCCGCAGCGGGCAACGCGTCGTCCGCCGGACCACCACCGAACACGCCGCCATCGCGGCAGGAGAGGAATACCCATGTCCGACATCTCGATCGTCATCGCGTCGCATTCCGGCTACGGCCACACCGCGCAGATCGCCACAGCCGTCGCGGACGGCGCGCGCTCCATCGCCGGGACACAGGTCCAGCCCGTGGACGTCGCCTCCCTCAGCGACTCTGACTGGGAACTGATGGACGCCGCGGACGCCATCATCTTCGGCACCCCCACCTACATGGGCACCGCGTCCGGGGCGTTCCACGCCTTCGCCGAGGCCAGCAGCAAGCGGTGGATGACCCGCGCCTGGAGCGACAAGCTCGCGGCGGGATTCACCAACTCCGGCTCCATGAGCGGCGACAAGCTGCACACCCTGCAGTACCTCTCGCTCCTGGCGGCCCAGCACGGAATGCTCTGGGTGAGCCTGAACCTTCTGCCGGGCTGGAACACCACCACCTCCAGCCCCCAGGACGACAACCGCCTCGGCTTCTACCTCGGTGCCGGCGCGCAGAGCTTCAACGACACCCCCGCAGTCCACGACGCGGACCTGAACACCGCCCGCCACCTCGGCCGGCGCGTCGCCGAGCACACCCGCATCCACCGCGCCGGACTGGCCGCCGCAGCGCACTGACCCAGCGGGTCGCTAGAAATCTACCTTCCAGACTTCTTTCAGAGGAGTGCGTCATGCAGCACCGGACACTGGGAAGCCAAGGCCTTGAGGTCGCGGCGATCGGCTACGGCGCGATGGGCCTGACCATGGCTTATGGACCCACCGACGCGGAGGCCGGCGTCGCCGCCCTCCGCCGCGCCCACGACCTGGGCGTCACCTTCTTCGACACCGCCGAGATGTACGGCTGGGGCACCGGATCCAACGAGATCCTGGTCGGCAAGGCAGTCAAGGACTTCCGCGACGACGTGGTCCTGGCCACCAAGTTCGGGGTCGACATGTCCGTGCCCCCGGAGCAGATCGGCGGCCCTCTCAACAGCCGGCCCGACAACATCCGCAAGGTCGCCGACAACAGCCTGCGCTACCTCGGCGTGGATCACCTCGGCGTCTTCTACCAGCACCGCGTCGACCCCGAAGTGCCCATCGAGGAGGTCGCGGGCACCGTCAAGGAACTGATCGACGCGGGCAAGGTGAAGTACTTCGGCCTCAGCGAGGCCGGACCCGAGACGATCCGCAAGGCGCACGCCGTGCAGCCGGTCTCCGTCCTGCAGACCGAGTACTCCCTGTTCGAACGGGACACCGAGCAGCTCTTCCCCACCCTGGACGAACTCGGCATCGGCTTCGTCGCCTACTCCCCCCTCGGCCGCGGGTTCATCACCGGCACCGCCAAGCCCGCCGGCCAGTACGAAGGCAGCGACATACGCAATGTCGACCCGCGCTGGCAGCCGGGCAACTTCGAGAAGAACGTCGAAGCCGTCGACCGGCTCGCCGAACTCGCGGCGGCCAGGGGCGCCACCGTCTCCCAGCTCGCACTGGCCTGGCTTCTGACCCGGGGCGAGCACATCGTGCCCATCCCCGGCACCCGCAGCCCAAAGCGCATCGAGGAAAACACCGCCGCCGCCGACCTCACCCTCACCGACACCGACCTCAAGACCATCGACGAGCTCCTGCCTCACGGCGGCTTCGGCGCCCGCTACGCCGGAGGGCACGTGCCCACCTGGACCTGAGATGTGGTTCCTTCCGAGTGCGGACAGACCGCCGAAGCAGATCACTGTGTCTCAGCCCATCGCCCGGCCGCAGGTTACAGATCATGATCCGCAAGCAGCGTGGCGGGGCTTTTTGAAAGCCTGGTCCCAGAGCACGTGGTCTCCAGCCCAGCGCGTCTCCCCGCCATGGCCTTATGGAACCGTCCCAGACAGTCACGGGCTTTCGGTCTCGCTACTGGTGACAGAAAGGCTGCTGAATGAGCGTTTGTGACAAGTCGCGTGCCTCATTGGTGACAACCAGGCTGCTTCGACCGGTCCTATTCATCAGCTCAACCGGCTCTGCAGGTGACAACAACTGAGCTTCGGCTCACGTGGCGCCGGGGCCGCGGTTGGTACGCCGACCCGGGCTTCGTCCGCTCCGCGTGGTTCCCATGGCTGTTCACCACCATGCAGGGCGTCGCCTACAGTGCCCCGCGCGTCAATACCAACGTCTTCATGCTGATCTTCGGCTGGGGGATGTTCATCTACGCCGGGATGGTCGCCCTGTACTCCCTGGGGAACGCGCTGTGGGACATCGACGACGATGGAGCCGCGCCTTGCACCAGCGGTACAGCTCCCGAGATCCCTCGTCCGCAGGCGGCCAGTGCCTCTGCCCCCGTCGAACGTACCGACCGTCCGGCGGCAGGTGGCAGACGAACCGGACACGGCGCCGGGCCTGCTCTGCGCCCAGCGGACACAGGAAATCCCTGCTACAAGGCCTGGCTTGACCAGTCGCTGCGCGAGCTCAATCAAGCGGCCACTGACCAGGAGCAGAGCGCGTGGGCCGATGCCCTGGCCCAGGAAGTGCGGGCCACCTACCCGGGTGTACATGTCAGCCTCAGGATGGATCGTGGGTATCTTCTGCTGTTCTTGATCGTCCTTCCCAAGCAGCTGCAAGGCAGCGGGCTCGGCACGCGCGTCATGGAGCACCTCACCTCCGCAGCCGACATGCGTGGAGTAGGGATGACGCTCAATCCGAGCGGAAATTTCGGCGCGGATCCGGACCGACTCCACGACTTCTACCGACGCCTCGGTTTCGTCACGAACAAATGGCGCGGTGAGATCGGTGCCGCATCGGAAGTCATGGTCCGCGTACCACGCAACTCCGCAGCGGCTGTCGAAAGCCCCGTTTGCTTCGACAGTTGCTGTGAAGAAGGCACAAGCTGACGCAGCTGGCCCAGCGGGGTGGGAGTCGACCCGACTCTGGCTGCCCCACCCCGGCGTAGGCATCTGCTGGAGTGCGATTACCAGGGGCGGAGCTCGGTGGTCAGTTCCTCCCACCACCGATATTGGTGTTCGTCTTCGGGATCGGGGCAGGGACCGAGGGCGAGGACCTTGTCGTCGACGTGGTAGGTGAGGCGGTAGAGCAGGACGCGGGTCGCGCACTCGAGCCAGCGTTCGGTGTCTCGTGCTGGTGGGGCCGAACCGAGGACGGTGGCGAACCACGCGGGCAGGAGCAGGCGGTTGCTGACGGCGTCAGCCAGTTTGCTGCGTAGCGCCAGCGTGAGGCGTTGTTCCGCGCGCCGGCCGGCGGCAATGGCCGGCTGTTTGTCAGCGGTGGCCGCCCGGTCCGCGGCGAGTGCCCCAGTAGACATGCGTGCCTCGGAAGCCTGCCGGGCCAGGCCCTGCCGCTCGGTCACCTCGCGCACGATGACAGAGCGCAGCTCGGTGGCGGCCTTGGCATGGGGCTGGGTGGTGTAGGGGGTGGAGAGCAGCGTGCCGACCAGGGCGACGGCTTCCTCCCGGGTGGCCTGGTGCCGGGCCTGGGCGTCGTGGAAGCGTTGCACCCGGTTCTTGTGGTGGGTGCGGAGGGTGCTGGTGAGGAGGGCGTCAGCGGCGTCCCAGCCGGACTCCATCGTGGCGGCCAGGGCGTGCTGGTCCTTGGTGTAGGTGTCCAGGTCCGCGGCAGGGACGTTCCCGGCGGCCATGATCTGGCCTTCCAGCAGCCGCACGTGCTGGGTAAGCCTCTTCACCGTCCGCTCCGCGGCCTTGACGCGGTCATCGAGCTCGTCGGCCCGGCCGTCGACTTCCTCAGTCGTGGTCTCCAGGCCGGAGATGTCGTCGCGAAGGGAACGCAGCTCGTGGTCCAGGTCCTCGGTATAGCCGAACCGGGACTTCAACCGCTCGTGCTCGCCCTCCAGATCGTCCAGCCGGCTGTCGAGGTCGCTCACTCGCCGGTCGGTATCGCGGACCCGCCGCTCGGTGTCCCGGAACTGGGAGTCCAAAGCGTCGCTCACTTCCCCGCCCCCTGTCCGTCCGCGACCGCTGTGCCCACAACGGCCCAGCCGATCAGGAAGGCGACGATGAACCAGGGCGACAAGACGCCCAGGACGACCAGGACGAGCAGCGCCCCCACCGCGTGCAGAGCGATGGACGCGTTACGGCGGGCGAGGTGGTTCTTCACGGTCGCTTCGAGCCGCCAGCCGCAGAGAGTGCCCACCAGGTGCGGCACGACCAGGGCGTACCACCCGTCCGAGTATCCCAGCAGGTGGAAGACTACGATCAGGGCGATCGCCACCGCGCTCTGGGCCCGCCAGGACCAGAGGATGACCTTCTGGCTGCGCAGGCGTTGTGGTTCGGCAAGCAGGGCCGGCATCTTCTGCTCGTACGCCATCAGGGCTTGCGCGCGTTCCATCAGGATGTCGAACGCCTCGTCCGGAACGCCCCCGTCGTGGTCCTGGACGCCGGTACGGGCGTGCTGATCGGCCAGAGCACGTTCCAGCTTCTGGTGCTCCTGGTGCACCTCGTGTTCCGTACGCGCTTCGTCCACCGGCCCCCCTCGCTCCGAGCCCTCCCCCGGCTTTCCGGAAGCGGGCGGAACGAGTATCGCGACAGCCGGACAGGCCTGCTGGATCTTGACGAAGGATGGCGCAAACCCCACCATCACGGCCTGAACCAGGAGCTTGGACCAGCTGCCGGACTGAGCTCATCCGGTCATCCCCTGCACGCCCGGGCCATGGGTGTACCGGGCACCCGAGCGCTTCGCGCTGCACGGTCATCCCCTGCGCGCCCCGGGCCGGAGGCCGGGTCGTTGCGGCCGACGGAATTCCCACGCGGTCAGCCCCTGCGCGCCCGGGCCGGAGCACCGGAAAACGTGCACCGAAGCCTTCGGCGTCGGTCATCCCCTGCGCGCCCGGGCCGGAGCAACTCCCGCTGGTCTACTGGCTGGTAGGGGGCGGTCATCCCTTGCGCGCCGGGCCGGAGCTTTCCGACCTGCAATTCAGAACAGCTTTGCCTGTTCTTGACGCGGGTTGGGGGATGTCGGCAGATTGCTCTGCCGAGGTGGCACCATTCCCGGAGGACTGGTGTCTTCCCGTTTCACTGTCTCCTGCTTCCGGCCCCGAGGGGCCGGGAGTCTGACAGAGACTCCACGGGCGTTTTTCGTCTCCCCTGTACCGGGGGCGACGTGTGGAGCGGAGGGTGCGACGGCGTGGCGTTCGATGTTGCGGGCTGCGTTGAGGTCCCGGTCCATGGAGAGGCCGCAGGTGTCGCAGGTGAATACCCGGTCGGCGAGGGTCTGGCGTGGGTTTTGCCAGCCGCATGCCGAGCAGGTCTTGCTGGAGGGCCACCAGCGGTCGAGGACCGCGAGTTGGGAGCCGTACCAGGAAGCTTTGTAGGTGAGCTGCCGTCGCAGCTCACCGGGGGCCGAGTCGAGGATGGCCCGGTTCAGTCCCGTCTTCTGCCGGACGTTCTTACCAGGGCGCTCCTGGGTGCCGCGGGCGGAACGTGTCATGCCGGAGACGTGCAGGTCTTCGATAGCGACCGTGGCGAAGCGGCTGGTGAGCTGCTTGGTCAGGAGGTGCAGTGCGCTGTTGCGGCGGAGTGCGACTTCGTGGTGGAGACGTCCGACGCGGCGTCTGGCCTTGTCCCGCCGCGCGGATCCCTTCTTGGTTCGCGACAGCGCCTTCTGTGCCTTGGCCAGGCGCCGGCCGGCGGTCCGCAGGGGACGCGAGTTGGGGACGAGCATGGAGGCTGGCTCGTCGTCGATAAGGGGGCGGGAGAGTCCGGCCAAGACCTTGACGCCGAGATCGACGCCGACGGTGCCGCGGGCCCTTTGCGCCTTGCTCGGCTGGTCAGGAACGCTCACGGCGACTTTGCACAGGACGGATGCGTACCAACGGTGTCCGCCTCGGGAGACAGTCACCGACTGCACGACGGCCTCACCCTTGCCGATAAGGCGCTGGAGGCGTTTCGCGGACTCGTGGAGGCGGACCTCGCCGAATGTTGGGAGGCGTAGGCGCCGGTAGGTGGCCAGTCGGATGCCGGGCTTGTTCACGTTGTGGTGGAGGCGGAAGCTGTCGCGTGCGCGGCCGCGCTTCTTGAAGCGTGGGTAGCCCACGCGGCGCCCGGCCCGGGTGCCCTTGAACGAGGTCAGCCAGTTCTTCCACGCCGTGTCAGCGTCCAGGAAACCCGACTGGAACACGTACGTGTTGACTTCGTGCCACCACGGGCAGACCCCTTCGAGGCCGGCCCGGGTGTCGCCGCGCTCAGCGACGAACGCCTTGTACACCGACGGCTTGCTCGGAATGGGAACACGGACCCTCTTCCGGGCCTCCGCCTCCGGCTCCCCGGCCTCCACCAGTGCAGCGACTTCGGCTCGCCACTCCTCGTGGGAACGCCGCTTGGCAGCTAGGGCGTAGTTGAACGCCAGCCGCGCATTCCCCGCCCATCGCAGCAACTGCTGCTCCTGAGCCGGCGTGGGGTCCAGAGCGAACCGGAACGCCTTCAACACCTCGGTCCGCACAAGAACACCCCCCAAACGACTCGCTGTGGCTAGGTGATTGCACACGGTAGAGGACTCCACTGACAATCCACCCCTCAGTGGCCCTGAACTTGCGCCTTCGGGCTCAGAAGACCGGCAGCCAGCGACGGGAGAGGGTCCGTCGCGTTGACTACGCTTATCGAGTTTCAGCGCGACTCTCCGTGACGCTCGATAGGCTGAGCATCTGATCGTGATCTGCCTCTTCCCGCGTCCGTCGGGGAGCTCTCGCGTGGGCGGGCGAGGTGGGCTGTGCTGGCGAGGGGGCTGGCGATGGGCATTGACAACCGGCAGATCCAGACGGCTGTTCTGGATGATCCCGCGTCCGATGATCCGGTGGTCTGCCCGACGGAGGCCGATGAGCTCGACGAGTTCCGTGTGGAGTTCGACGGGACAACGTTCTGGTGCGGGGTCCTGCTGGGCGGGTGCGGAGGGCAGCTCCTGACGCGGCGGGGCAATGTCCGTGTCAGCCACTTCGCTCACTTCCCCGACCCTGACGGGCTGCTGCCCGAATGCGGGCGTCGCTCCCGGGGCGTGGCAAGCGCGGACCACCTCTACGTACGGACAGCCACCCAGAATTGGCTGCGCGGTCAAGGGCGCACCCCGCGCTACCGCTACATCGACCAGGACGACACCCCGGTCGGCTCCCTCGTGGAGATCGAACTGGAGGGGCACACGCTGCTGCTGCACATGGACCCCACCACGCCGCCCGAATGGGACGCCCTGAAGGCAGGCGACATCATTCTGGGTCCCGGGGTCCCCATCGATCACCGCACGCTGGCGCGCCGGGGCTACGTCCACCGGGTCAAGTTCGTCAGCGAGGGCAACCAGCGGGTCATGATCCTCGGCACCGAGCTGCCGTATGTGGGCACCGACTGGGACTTCGAGCTGACGGATTGCACCGTCGACGAGCACGGCCGGCTCATCACCCCCGTAGTCACGCGCTGGGAGGCCACACGCGCCGCCAAGCCACAGGCTCCCGTACCGCAGCCGCGTTCTGAGCAGGCAGAGGGGCGGGTGCAGATCGGCGCCCTGACCCGGCTCATTTACCACGCCGTACAGAAGAAGGAGACCGACGCCGCCCGCCAGCTGCGGGACACAGCACGGCTCCAGTTACCTCGCTGCGAGGGCCAGGCCCTCGAACACCTGCAACGCGCGATCGACCACGCGAACGACTGGATCCGCCAGCAGGACCGGGCCCGCCGACGGCTCTTCGACCGACTGGACGAAGCCGTTGGGTATGGACACGACCGCAACGTCTCAACGCTGATTCCCCTGGTCAAGAAGCTTCTCCTGAGCGATGCCGCGGCCACACCACAGGAGGCCGCAATTCTCCAGGCAGCCGAGGCGTTCCTCGAGGAAGCACTTCGTCGTGCTGCCCGGGAACGGCGTGCGGCCAGAGAACGGCGTGCGGCAGAGGACCGGAGGGAGGAAGCCCGCCGTGCCGCAGCCGAGGAGGAGCGCACAGCACGCCGAGCGGCAGCGCGCGAGGAGCGGCGGCTGCGCCGCGAGGCAGAGGATCAGGAGCGGGAAAACGAGACCGAGGCGCCGGCCCTGGATCGCAAAACGCGCAACAGGGCGCGAGGACGGGTTCAGAGCATCACCGGCCGCCTACGCCGTGAGGCGCTGTCCACAACACAACGGCAGGAGCTTGTTGAGGAGCTCGTGGTCGCGGCGAAGGATGCCGGAGACATCCTGTCCGCGGGTGAGCAGGAAAAAGTGAATGAGTGGACAGAGAAGGTCGCAGTCCCCACAGAGGCGCCGGCCGCTCCCACGGTTCCGTTCCCGGCCACACGGCCGCCATCGCAACCGGGCACCACCACAGCCCCTGTCACGCTGCCGACGCAACTCGTAAGCGCTGCGGCGGCTGTCCGGGGAGCCCTGAAGAAGGCAGCCAGGGAACGGACATCGACCAGCTGGAGCCGACTGGAGCACCAGCTCGGCTCCGCGCTGCCCTCCCTGAACAACAGCGAACGCGTCCAGGTCCTGGTCCAGGTCGACCGATCCACAGCAGACAACGAGCCGCTCCTGTCATCCCTGCTGGCAGCGGGCGACCCGCACTTCGCCTACCAGCACTACCGGCACGTCCTCATCGCGATCGGCCTGGACGCCCCGGACGACGACGAGGACCTGCGCGACGTCATCGAAGCCGACGCCGAACAAGTCTTCACCGACAGGCGCCCTCGCTAAACCGTGCGGAAGAAGCGCGAGAGTGCACCCGGCCCGGCAACGAGCGGCGCTGGGCCTCTCTATGTACGATCACGCGCAGCGCTATAGCCTCGGCCGGTGACCAACAGAGGAAGCCGAATAGCGGAGATCAATCCTCACCCCGAGCTCCCCCACTTTCAGGAGCTCTTGGACGGGACAGACTGGGCGTCGCTCGCCACTCCGTACGGGACCGGCGAGTCCCTGCCGGCCGCGCTTACCCGTCTCCTCGACCTCGATCCGGCCGTGAGGGCGGCCGCCGCCAATGACGCTCTCAACGAAGTGACCCACCAGAACAGCATCTACGAAGCCACCGTGCCCGTAGCTCTTTATGTGGCGGCCATCCTGAACCACCCGGCCACCGCCGCAGGTGAACACGCCCACGAGGCGGACCTCCAGCCGCGCCACCCCACCCGCGAGAGGCTACTGGACTGGCTCGGCTACACCGCCTACGACGCTGACGACGAGACCGTCGCCATAGGCGAACGCCATTTCGATGATGGCTTCCTCGACCGTTGCCCCGACATGCGGGCTTTCCGGGACCTGCGCCCAGTGATCTACTTCGCCGTTCAACCGTTCCTTACCAACGACGACGCGAAGGTGCGCGACGCGGCCCTCGTCGCGGCCATCCCCCTCGCAGAGCACCACGCCCTCACCGAGCACCAGAATGAGTTGGCTGACCACGCCCGCCGCCTTCTCAGCACCAGCACAGACAGATACAAACGCGACCGCGCACTGGACGCGCTGAATGCATGGGGCCACGACACCAACACCCTGGAAAACGCGAACGACACCGCTGCCCGTGAACTACGCACCCGCATGGAGGATCACGATCTGTGGTGGGCGGGCAACGGGACAGGCGGCTGCGCCGAAGACCCGCCGTTCTGACGAAACGGAACTCGCACGAGCGCTGACAGGATGTGCCGGACGGGGCGCCGAGCCCCGAGGGGGAGGAACAAGGGCATGCTGAGAGCCGGAACGGCCTGCGCCGAGGCGATCAATTTCCGGGATAACGGCGCGGTCCTCGAATACTTCAAGATCTGAATTTGACAGGGGAGATTGTGGCTACGAGCGTGTCCCGACAGAGCTATCCGACGGCTGCGATGGAGACGGTCCTTCCCGTCATGGAGAAATCCCTGGCCAGTTCGCTGCAGACCATCGAGTCCTCGCACGGCACCAGGAGCGCGTCGCTGACGACATCCTTGAACGTGGCGCGCATCCGCTGTGTCGGCGACCCGGACGCGGTGATGGTGGAGACCTGGGAGTCCTGGCTGCTGACTATGCAGGTGCACTCTGCGGTCTTCGCGGCCGCGTCCACCGATCAGGAGACGGTGACCTGCAAGATCCGCCAGGAGGAACGAGAGCTCACCGCTACCGGTCCGCAGCTCTACCTCAATGCGGGGACGTGGATCAACGCATTCTGCCTGGCGCTGATCTGCCGGGAGACAGCCCGCCTCGACATGCTGGCACGAGTGCCCATGTCGCTGCTGCGTGACTGCGGTGGCGTGTTGGACGAGTACGTCTACTCCTGGGTGGCTACCCTTCAGAGCTTCTGGCTGCGGCGGGACGATGTCAGCCAGCACCTGGTGAAGGCGGTGGACCTGAGCGCTCCAGAGTCAGCTCGCATCCTCGACGCCGAGACCATGGGAAAGCTGAAGTACCCCCCGATCATGATGTTCTACCGCTACCTGCGTAACGACGCGGCGGGTTTCAACCAAGCCCTGAACGACGCTCTGCGCTGGCACAAGGAGTACTGGACGGCCGACGAGGACCGCACCCAGAATATCGAAGGCGTCGTGGCCATCGCTCCGCTGGCGGTGGCGTGCCTGGCAAAGGCCGAAGGCATTCCGATCGAGGTCGAGTCCGGCTATCTGCCGGATGCACTGCTGGACTTCGCCTGGCGCGGCGAATTCGACGCCTAGTCTGCGGGCAGTAACGCCGTGGACCCGATCGTTCCCCGTTCCGCCGGGGGCGGAAACAGGGCGCCGCCGTGCTCCAGGCGGGCGTCCAGAAGCTTATCCATAGGCTATAGGCCGACCCTACAACCGCGCGCCGAGATCGCCGAGCGCTGAACCACGGACCATCCGATGCAACACGCTTGCCACAACACTCGTCGCCGTGGTCTGTCGCCTGCCTCTGAAGAAGAGCACGGCTCCGACAGCCCGAACCAGTACGGCTACGACGCCGAAACCCTCAAGCGGCCGAAGGCCTCGCCTGGGGCGACCCGCTCGTCGAGTCCACACCGGGACGCGGGAACACGGTCGTCGGCGGCGGCAAGACCGCCCTCGCCGCGAAGGCCCTGTCCGCGGCGGGCAAGGCGGGCCGCTTCGTGGACCCGATGACGTACGTCTTCAAGGGCGCGGGCTTCGGCCTGACCAAGGTCGGCGACGCGATGGCCGGCCTCAAGGGCCTGGGCACCATCGAGATACCGCCCCTGCTCGACAACGTCTTCACCCTCCCCAAGGCGCCGTACGCCTGCCCGACGGCACGATCGACCTCCCCGCGGGCGCGACACTCCCGGAGGGCGCGGTCCGACTCGCGGACGGCACGGTCAGACTCGCGGAGGGAGTGATCGATCTCGTGGCCGGAACCCTCACCAACGTCCCCAACCGCATCCCTCACGTGATGAGGACGGGCGCGGACGACGAGTTGGTGGCTGCGGCAGTTTGTCTGCGACAGGCCGTCGCTCCGGGGGAAGTGGTCGTCGTCAGCCGCGACATCGGCGTACGGACCCGTGCCCGCCCCTGGGGGCTGTCGGCACGGGCCCTGCCCGACACGTACCTGATCGAGGGCGGCGAACTTCGCCGGCAGGCGCTGGCCCGCCGTCTCGGCGAGGTCGGCGATCAAGTCGGTGACGGCGGCGGACACGTTGTGGTCCTCGGCAAAGGCCCGGCGGTGCGCCGAGCAGTGCGGCATCGCTAAGGAGGCCGCCAAGCTCGCGGCCACCCAGGTTGCCCGCGTCTACGGCGAGGACATGGACGCCAAGGAGGACGCGGACCTGACATCCGTGTCGGCCGCCGCCCACCACGACTAGGAAGGGAACACCCGCTGATGAGCGACCTCGAACCCCGCAGTAGCGGCACGGCTCCCGCTGACGGAGACAACCGCTACAAGTCCGTCCAGAGCAAGCTGGTCAGGCTCGGCAAGGCGATGGACGACGCCGGCCTCGAACTCGAGGCGCTGCGGCGCAGCATGCAGGCGAACGCGGCCCACACCCATGACGTCGCCGGCGATATTGAGAACGCCGACCTGGACGCCAGGTTCGTGGAGGTGACCAACCTCGTCTCGGTGGCCCTGGGTGGCGCCGCCGTGGAGGTCAAGGGGCTGTGCGACAGCGCGCAAGAGACCGCCGACCTCACCTACGAGACCAAGAGCACCCACTCCCGGCTGTATGGGGCGCTGGACGACATTCGCTCCAACCGGCGCGAGAAGACACCCCGGCCGGGCTTCTTCGACCGCTGACCGACCCCTCCGCCACCCTGCCGCGGGCGGCCCCGCAGACCTTGCGGGGCCGCCCGCGCCCGTTCCCGAAGGAGCAGCTGGTGACCACGCCGCGCAGTGTCGTGCTCGAACGACTCGCTTACACCCTCGCCGCGCCCGTGCTGGCCGTGGCCCCCAACCTCTACCCCGACAGCCCCGTCCACCAGGTCGTGCAGTTGGCCGGTGCCGCCGGGATCGGCGGCTGGCTCCTGGCGGCCAAGAGCGACGAGAGCGGTGCCGGACGCAAGATTCTGCGCTGGTCCCCGCTGGTCCTGGCCGCCGCCATCGACGTCACCGCCAAGATCACCACTGACTTCGGTCCGTACGGGATGGACGGGCTGCTCGCCGCCGGATGGGCGGCGGCCGGCTACCTGGTGATGCCGTTCTCCCGGCACGCCCGCCGCCGCCACCGCCCCGCCCTCGCGGCGCCGGCCCCGCAGCTGGCGCCCGCCGAAGCCCCGGAGCCCGCGGGCGCGGTGCCGGACGACGGAGCCGATCTGCTCACCCGCGAGGTGCGGATGATGTGGGAGAACGCCGGCATGCCCGGCCGTACGCACGTCGTCAAGGCCACCCGGCACCCCGGGATGCGGCACGACATGACGCTTCTGTTGCGCGCCTCGGAGACCGGACGGCCCATCACCGGCCTGTCCGAAGCAGCCGTAGCCGCTCCGTTCGCTGTGCCTTCCAGCGACGTCGTCCTGGCGGACGTCGCGGTCCAGCCCGGCCGGCAGGGAGGGCCGGGCTGGATGGAGGCCCGCATCACCCCCGATGCCAACCAGCGCCGCCGCACCAAGCCGACCGACCAGGAGCGTTGGACGGACAGGGTCGGCTCGCCCAAGGGCGGCGCCCCGGGCTCCGAGCTGGTTCACCGCACCCGCGACGACGTCCGGGAGGTGACGTTCTACCGGGCGAAGATGGCCGATGCGACGGCCACTCCGCGCATCGACCTGGCGAAGGTGTGCCGCGGCCTGGGGCTGCCCGAGGACGACAGTTGCGTGTTCGTCCTCATCGACGGCACCGAGTTCCTCATCAGCGCGTTCGACAAGCCCCCACTGTCCGCGATCTTCCCCGCCACCCGGGAGCTGCTGACTCCGGACGCCAAGGGCATGTACGTGTGCGGGTTCACGATCACCGGCCAGCCGGTGAAGAACATGGTGTTCCAACACGACAAGAACGCAGCCGCCCACGGCCTCATCCTGGGTGTGAGCCGCAGCGGGAAAACGCAGTTCTTCGCGATCAGCATGGCCGCGCAGTCCCTGTACGGCCAGGTGGTGTGGCTCTCCACCGTCCGCAAGGACGAGAAGACGTCCACGCTGGGGCGGTACATCGACCGGCAGGGCTCGAACGCCCTGTGGATGGCCCGCTCGCTGCGCGCGGCGAAGGCGCTGTGTGAGATCCGGGGGGAGATGCCCTGGCCGCACGACGGCCAGCCGCACGACTACAAGCCGGGCGACTCCCGCTGCCCCTACCGGCAGCTGAACGTCTACGCGGACGAGTTCATGACCGCCGCCCAGGACGGGGACTTCGGCGAGTTCATCCAGAAGGACGGGGACGACCTCACGGTCACCGGCCTGAAGTACGGGATCGGCTTCAACCCTGCGGGCCAGTCGCCGTTCGCGCACAACGGGTTCTCCACCGAGATGAAGGACAACCTCCGGCAGAACAGCCGGCCGACCATCTTCAACATGGGCTCCCCCGGTGCCACGCGTAAGGCGGCGGAGGGCACGATGGAGAACGCCTACGACGTGCCGACCATCCCGGCCCGCTACTCCCGAAACGAAGGCTCCGCGATCGAGCGGGCCATGAAGGGCGAGGCCGACCCCGAGAACGGGGTGAGCACCGGAGGCGTGGCCGTGATGGTCCTGGACAACGGGCGCGCCGTCCTCATGCGGTCGCTGTATGCGGATTTCGACACCGACCTCGCCGACCTGTTCCCCGACGACGTCAACCGCCTCACCGACCACGAGATCAGCGAGCTGGACAAGCGCGGCCTGTGGTTCGACTGGCACGAGCCCGTAAGGCCCGGCGAGTTCTGGCCCGAGCCTGAGGAGGACGGCGACGAAGACGGCGGCTCCGGCCGACGCGGAGGCAGCAAGGGAAAGCGCGGCAGCAAGGCAGGCAACAGCCGCCAGGCCGAGCCCCAGACGCTTCACCCCGACAGGCGCTGGAGGCCATCAAGAGCCTCAACAACGCCTGACCCGGCCCATCACCGGCGGGGCCCAGCCTGGCCGTCAACTGCAGCCTCGCCTCATCTGACTACGCCTCCGTCCACGGAGGGTCGGGGGTGTAGTTGAGACCGTCGCAGAAGCGGCAGTCCCACTCCGAAGGGACCTCCCACTTGTCGACCCAGAAGCCGACCTGCCTCCCCACAAAATAGTTGTCCCCACCACACCACCCACAGTCGAAGACGAACTCCACCCGCTCCCCCTCTCCGGCGCCTGTCAAGTCGAGGATGCCCGGGGCGCGGGCGCGGTGACCACCAGTTCGTGAAACCCCCATCTCTCCCGCTGCAACGACGTCGAAGGGCGCCGCCGGACACCAGCCGGCGGCGCCCTTCGACGTACCTCGCCTGGAGCGCCGATGCCCTACGCCACCCCCACGCCCACTTCCGCCGTCGCGGCTCCC
The DNA here is from genome assembly GCF_045039765.1 of Streptomyces sp. NBC_01166. NCBI lineage: Bacteria > Bacillati > Actinomycetota > Actinomycetes > Kitasatosporales > Streptomycetaceae > Streptomyces > Streptomyces sp. NBC_01166. The sequence goes on along the minus strand of NZ_CP108614.1, from coordinate 256,821 downwards.
TCGCCGGCGGCGGCACTCTCCCTCGATGAACGCCTCGCCCTCGTCAACACGACGATGACCGCCCGTCTGGATGAAGCGGCTGTCGCCTACGAGATCAACACCGCGCACATCCCCACCACCCCCATCGACCTGAACGACCTGGTCGCCCTCCCGCTCACCCCCACACTCCAGCCCCCCGCCCCGCCCTCGACGCCGGTCGCAGCCCTGCTCCAGCGCGCTCACCACCGCCTGCTCACCGACGGCTGGTGCGCGGGGAGCTTCCGGAACGAGTACGGGGCCCTGTGCCTGTTCGGCGCGATCCGGTCCGAAGCTCACCGCGACCCGGGACTGGAGATGGACGCCATCACGGTGCTGATGGACACGATCCGCCGCCAGTTCGGTGACCGCTTCGAGTCCGTACCCGCCTTCAACGACTCCTTCCGCGCCGGCGACGCACGCATCCCGCTACGGATCCTCGGCCAGGCCGCAGACCTCGCCGACGCCCGCAGCTTGTGAATTCCCTCCCGGCCCCCTACCTCGCACCCGGACCGCGGCCTCGGGTGCGGGCCAGGCCGCCCGGCCCCGGCACCAACCCCCGCCCTACCAAGGAGCTGCCCGATCATGCGCGACGCCGACACGCCCCGCACGACCCGGCCCGAACTGTCCCCTGGCAACCGTTCCCGCACCCAGCACCTTCACCACCGAGAAGGAGCAGGCAGACCAGTTGCACCAGTGCCCGACCGACGACACCATGCCCATCGACGTCCGCACGGTCGGCGCACTCACCCTCCTGTTCGGGCTCCAGCCGACCAAGCTGCTCGAGCTCACAGTGCACGACATCGTCGACGATGAAACAGCCACAGTTCTCAACCTCGACGGCCAACGGATTCCACTGCCTCCCAAAGTCGCCCGGCTGGTCCGCGTACTACGCGACCGATGTCAGGAACGCTGGCAGTTCAACCAGACGGCCAGCACCACCCCGTGGCTGTTCCCTGGACAGGAGCCCGCCCGCCCTCTCGGCGCCACCTACCTCAGCCTGAAACTCCGGCAGCACGGAATCACACCCCTTGCCGGTCGCAACAGCGCCCGCCTCGCCCTGGCCGCCGACCTGCCAGCATCCGTCCTCGCCGACTTCACCGCGACCAGCATCAGCAACGCCACCCGATAGACCGGATACGCCAGACGCGACTGGTTCGACTATATTGCCACCCGCAAGAAGAACTGACGCAAGGTCAGCCGGTGCTCCGGGCACCCCCACGGATGGTCGTCACAGTCAGCACCGGATTAACAGGGGGTACCAGTTCCTCCGTGGCGACCCTTAGAAGATGATCAGGAACGGTGCCGTCCTTCAAGGCGCCCACGTACTCGATGACCTCGGCAAGAGACAGCACCGGCAGTCGCTGACGCAGGGTGTGCATGGCGTGGATCCGCCCACGAGCAGCCGCCACACCGCGAACCTCTTCGTGCAGATCATCCACCGCCGTCCGCGCAGCCTGGCCTCGGATGCGGCTTCTGTAGTCCTCCTGCCACCCATCAGACACCGCCGAGACGACGCCGATCTGGTGCAGGCTCCCGTCGAGTCGATCAACCAGGTAGGGACCGTTTCCGACCACCATGAAGTCCGGATTTCGGGTGCGCAGGTACTCCTCGGATGTCCAGGAGACGATCCACACCAGCTCGTGCTCTTCCACTCCCGCGACAGCCATGAGCATCGGGTCCGGGCGCACCGAGCGGTCCGTCTCGTAGTCGCGTTCCAGCTGTTCTTCAACGATCTGAACTGCGGTTTCTCGATCGATCACGTGTGCAGCATCGCGCACGACCTCACACGGAGACCAGCGGGTTTTCGCGGTTCCAGCGCATCCGGGGACGCCGCTGACCTGCCAACGGTCCTCGCCGACTTCACCGGAACCAGCGTCCGTAATGCCCTCCGCTGGACCGGCTGAGCGAAACGAGACCGGCTCGACTGCACCGCCAGCCCAAAGCTGGCCTGACGAAAGCGATGTCAAGTGAAGTGGCGACGAGGGCAGGATTCGAACCTACGTCCACCCGGGATCAGAGCCGGGCGCTCCTCCGCAGAGCTTCCTCGTCGCCACGTCGATCATGGCTGGGGCTGCCGTTTTGGGCAACCGATTTCCCCACGCCCTGGGCAAGCAGTCACAGCCACTCCCTCGCCGCTGCACGCTTGCCATTGCCGGAGAACACGCCTGCCGACCGGAGGGCACTGGCCATGAGAGGGTCCGCAACGGCAACACCGTGCACAAGCTCGGGCGTCCGGCGGAAGGCGACAGCATCAGCCGTCGGCCTGGGGGCGGTCCAGGCGCTGGCGACGGGATCCCTCTGATGACGGGCGCAGACTGCCTCGACCAACGAACGTGGGCATTCCTTTTCCCCTCGGAGTACCTCCCAGGGCAACGGCAGCTCTGCCCAGATGTAGGTGTCAGGGTGCAGCCCGCCGCCGCTCATGCGGTGCCAATACGCCACATCGGCAGCCATCAGGCGGGGAACCTTACCCGGGCAGACCCGGTCCAGAATCTTCTCCTGGCCCAGTTCGGACAGAATCGCGAACCAGTGCGCTCGGGCCGTGTTCCACGCCTGCGCGGCCTGGTTCCACGTCGATGAGTCGTCGCCGCGGCGCACGATCATCGTTTCGCGCTCCAGCGGGTGCCGATTCCAGGCGTCCTCCAACAGGTCCGCGACCTGGCGCAGGAAGCCGTTCCATCGGACCAGCAGTTGAGTGAGGTCCTCCTCGGAGACTGCCGCGAGCACCTCCGACGTGGGATGCACATGCGCGACCGCAGACCAGCAGGTCCGCTCGGGCTGCGCGCGCAAGCGCTGAAACAGCGCCTCGGCGACCTCGTCGTAGACCTGGCGCTGGCGGCCGTTCGTGAAGACGCTGCGCATGTAGCCCCGCGCCGTGATGTACGCGATGAAGGCCGCCGTGTTCGGGTCCACAGCGAAGAGACCGTACGGCACTACGTGCGCGAGTGCTCCCTTACCCGTCATCGTCACCTCGCGGCGGCGTTGCTCGTGGATCAGCCGCGCCAGCTTGGCCTCCATGCGGCGCAGGAGACGGAAGCGCTTGTTGTACTGGCGCTTGGAGACCTCGCCGAGGCCGGCAGCAGTTCGCTCGGCCCGGTCGAGACGGTCCACGCCGAAGTCATTTTGGCCGTACATGCGGCCTATGGACTCGCCTGCAACGCGGATCACTACCTCGATCCGGTCCGGGTCGTCTCCGGCGCTGTCCGGAAGCTCCGGCACATCCGTGAACAGGCTTGCCGCACGGGCGAGCTGGCGCTGTGCGCCAACCGGGCGGGCAAAATCCTCCCGCATGGAGGTGTAGCCGTGCCAAAGGTTGCGCAGCGAGTGTTCGGCGGCCTTGGCGAGTGCGGCCTCAGTGACCTCGTCGAGTTCGGTGCCCTGTGTCTCATACAGATCCTGGATGAGCCGGGCTACATCCTCTGGACGCTTGCGCAGTGTGAGCGAGGCGTGCAGTTCCCGGAAGATTTCTTCGACGGTGGGCGACAGCATGGGCCTCACCTTGTCACTCCTCGGCCAAGTGCCCAACTGGATATCTACCGGCTGCAGCCACGGACCACCCTGCAGTGGTGATGGCGGGATTGCCAGCCCGCCGCCGGGCCGCGACAGGACGGCTCGCTGTCCCACCAAGCCGACATCCAGGAATACGACAGCTGCAGAACAAGGGCACTCCGCCAATACCCTTACGCACCCAAGGCTGTTGTAACGCATGCAACACGGGCACCGAGCCCACCCCCGGCACCTACTTGGCTCCCCCGGCACCGGCCTCCCACCGGCTGGCTGCCTGACCAGTCAGCCGACGCCGGAACAACCGACCCGCCTCACCCAGTAGAGAGGGTTCCCCATGCCCAACCAGCTGTTACGCACCCCTGAGCAGCAGCTCGTCGCCGCAAAGCGCGGCCTCGGCCTGCCGGTGATCGTGGCGATCTGCGGTTCCACCCGCTTCATGGAGCAGATGGTCGAAGCCGACCTGCAGGAGACGTTCGCCCACCGGATCGTGGTCAAGCCGGGCTGCGACCTGAAGAAGCCGCACCCTTTTTGGGCGGACCCTGACCGGGCCGAGCGCCTCAAGTGCGAGCTGGACGAGCTGCACCGGGCGAAGCTCCGCCTGGCCGATGAGGTCCTGGTCGTCGGTGACTACATCGGGGATTCCACCCGTTCCGAGATCCGCTACGCCCGGGCTCTTGGGCTGTGGGTCCGGTTCACCCACCCCGAGGTCGACCCCGATTCCGTCACTCTGCCCGAGTCCGCATACGCATTGCGCACAGTCGGTTCCACCGCCACGATCTCCCTGCCGTCGGTAGTGCCGGTACCAGGCTTGCACGTCTACGAATTGCCGGAAGATCTCCGTGAGGAAGGCGACGGCGTCGCGAATCCGTGGCGGCTGGGGCACCACTCCGGCCTCGTGCTCGCCGCCTTTCCGTCGAAGGAAGACGCGCTCCGCGGCGCCCGCGAGATCGCCGACCTGACCGACTGGACTCGCGGCGCCGGAGACCTGACCGCCGACCCGTCCTTCGACGTGGACGACTACGCCGGCCGCCTGACGGGGCGCACCAACGCCCTGCTCATCTCGGCGCCGACGGGCCGGCAGGAGCTGGCATGACGGTCCCGCTGACCGGCTGCGCGCCGTCATCCCAATCGGCCTCGTGCGGTGAGGTCCGTGCCGATCTCGAAGAGCGGCCGCCGGAGGTTAACGAGGGGGTGCCGGCCAAGCCTGCGCGCGGGTGGGATCAGGCTGTTTTCCGGTGCGGTCAGTGTGGCATCAAGCGCTCTGCCGCCACCGAGGACGACTACCTCAAGGCCGTCGGTGCTACCCGCGACGCCTACGCAGTAGGGGACCGGCTCCACCCCATCGAGCGCGACGGCATCGCCTCGATCTTGCGCACCGTCCTCTCCGCGCCTGATCTTGCGGTGGAGCTCCTGGCTCTCGCGGACGGTGGCCTATGAGCTTCCGCGAGCACACCAGCAAGGTCGGTTGGAGCGACTGGGAGGTCGCCCATCTCGCGGTGGACATCCGCAGCTTGGCGCGTTACGGCGGCAGCCTGCAGGCCGAAGTGGAGCCGCGGATGAGGATCGAGTTCACGGCCGACGAGGTTCGCCGGATCGACGCCTTCCTCGCCGCGAGTCTCCCCGGCACAGGCCGTCTGGCCGGCTCGAGAAGAACCGCCCGGGGCCCGTGGTGGCGATGACATGGGGTGGGTGATCGAGCAGCTCAGGATCGCGTGGGCCCGGCTGGACACACTGCGCGACCGGCTGGATGACGGCGCCAGCCTGATGAGTAACAGCCACGGCGCCAGCGCTATCGGCTACGTCCGCAGGACCCGCGAAGCCGACAACGCCGGTCCTTCCGACATGCCGCGGGGATGACGACGAACAGCACGGCCCCAGCCAGCCCAGCTGGGGCCGCCTCCCCACACCGAAAGGACGGATCGATGAACCCCCTGAACCTCCCGGCCGGCGCTTTGTGCGTCCTAATTGCGCCGCCGGGCTGCGGCAAATCCACTTTCGCCGCCCGCTGGCCAGAGAGCTGGTGTGTTTCTCTGGACAGATTTCGTGAGCTCGCCACGGACTCCTTCTCTGTCAAGTTCAGCATGTTGAGCTGAACTGGGGCAGAGGGTTCAGTTGCCTCCGCCCTTAGCCTTTGTGAGAAAGCCGCAGCCGCCAAACGCACGGTGTTCCCGTGCGCTTGGCGGCTCCGCTAGGCCGTGTGACCGGTGGTCAGCGGTTGTCGTTGAGTTCCTGGTGCATCTGAGGCTGGTCGTCCTGGTCGTGGGTGAGTGCGTACTGCTCGATCTCGTTGAACGCCTTCGAGGCGACTCCCAGGAGGTCCTTGTAGGGGTTGACGCCGACGGCTCGCTGGGTGGCTCCGCCGAAGAGACCGCCGGCCGTTCCGCTGACGACGCCGTGGCCCGCTGCGAGCGGCTTGCCCACGAGATCAAGGGGGCTCTTGGGCAAGCCAGCCATGTCCGCGTACTCGTCGGTGAGCGCTACGCGGGTCAGCGCGATGTAGGCATCACTGGCACCGGGCTTCAGAAGGTCGCGGTAGAACTTGATGGCTTGGGCGGTCATGAAGACGCCGTCGTCGGTCTTCTTCCATTCCTTGTCCCGCTCTTGGTTCCACAGCCGCTCGGCCTCGTCGGCGTCCTTGGGCAGCTGCCATTTCTCCGGCGTGCCGAGGTAGTGGTTGACGTAGTGCCAGGCGCACATGAAGCCGCGGGCGTCGTCGGCGGAGACATCGATGCCGAGGTTCCGCATGCCCTGCAGGATCTGGGTGCTGAAGATACAGGCTGCGCCGGTGGTGTACTTCTGGGAGACCGGCTCGCCCCACTTGTCGTAGTCCCACTGGCCGCTCTGCTTGTGCAGTTGCCGTACCGAGGCGTGCACGAGGCGCACCTTCGTGGCGGTGGCTGCCAGGGTTCCGTCGCGCATGACGTTCTTGTTGCCCATGTCGATGAACAGGCGAGAGGACTGCGACAGCCTTCGGCCCGGTCCCTCGACACCTCCGAGGCGGCCGGTGGAGCGCAGGGTGAATGCCCCAGTGGGTGCGAGGTAGGTGCCGATGAGGCCGACGGTGCCCTGCAGCATCGAGGCGGTGCCGTGGTGGTGGCCGAAGAAGCCCTCAGCGGCCTTGACGTCTGCCTCGCTCCAATCCGGCGGCGGGGTAGCTGCCTCCCGCAGGAACTGGGCCAGCCGATCGGGAAGCCGTGACATATCCGTGTCGGGCTTGAGCGTTCCGATCGTCCGGAACAGGGCGTTGATCCCGTCGACCTCCCTGTTCTCGAGGAGGTCGGTCACCAGCGTGTCAGCCGCGGGATCCCCGACCTTGCTCGCAGCCTCCAACTCAGCCGCAACCGTTGCCGATGTCAACGCCATATCAATACTCCTCGGGTTCAGCCAATTGACCATGCAATGGGTGACCTGCGCACAGACGCGCTCCCGCCCACGGGGCCGCCCCTTCGTGCTGCGCGAGAAGACCCTGGACTGCCGCTCTCGCAGAGGTAGGCCCATCGTGCGGGCTGCTCGATGGGCATGAATGAGAAGGACTCGTGCGGCAAGATCACTTCATTTCGATCTTGCCGCAATCGTCACCGCGAATTGGTCACCCAATAGGAGTAAGGGGGCGTGCGCCCCGCGTGAATCACAGAGTGCGCGGAGACTGTCGCTTCGGTCGGTAGCGTGTTGTGGTGCCGTGTTACGAGGCCGCAGCCGGGCGACTACCGGCTTTGGGGTTGACGAAGCCCCTTCGGCGGGTGGCGTCCGTATGTCTTCTTCCAGGCCGCGGTGGCATCCTGCTTGTCAGGTTGGGCCAGTACCAGCACTCCGTCGTGGAGAGCTCCGAGCCGGGACAGCGGCACCGGTTCGCCCCGGATAGCTGGCTCTCCTCGATCGGGTGGTTATCTCCCGAAAAAACGGTTTGGCACAAATCTGGCCCGTAAAGATCGTCCGTATGACTATCCGTCGCTGGGCCGCTGCTGCGGCCGCCATTCTTTCCGTCGCAGTCCTGACCGGGTCCGCTCAGGCCGCACCCACCGCCGCCGCCGTCCCCTCGGGGCCTGTCGTCATTACCAACGACGCCCACACCAACTACCTGGTCCCTGACGACACGGTCGGCAACGCTGGCACCTTCCTTCAGGTCTACTACCGGCAAGACCATCCCTTCCCGCGCACATTCCAGTTCGAGCAGGTGAACGGGCGCCCCGGAATCTTCCACTGGAAGAGCGCCCGAACCGGGAACTGCGCCGACGCCAGGGCCGGAGAGCCGGGGGGCTCGGTGTACCTAGCTGCGTGTACGACGAACAAGTCCCAATGGTGGATCCTCCGGTCCACCGACGAGAGCCCTGCACGGTGGGTTCTGTCGCCCTTCCTGGACGAGGACGTCGCTGTAACCGGCCTGTTCGGGGACGACAACTACGCACCGCTGCGTGAACTGCCCAACCCGAACTCTCCGACTACTTCGCAGATGTGGCACTTCACCCGGCAGTGATTGCGCTGTCCTTCGGTGCTGCGTTCCGCGCAGGGCTCCGTCCCGCCCTACGGCAGGGTCCTGCGCGGGAAGCTGGTGGCGGAGCGGCACGGTGATCGGCTGCCGGATGTGAGCCGCCGGCGGCACGTGGAAATGGGTCCTGCCCTCGAATTTTCGTGACGGTCCACCGACAGGGTCGGTGGACCGATTTCGTGCTGTGGGCCGAGGCTGCACAGGCGGATGGCCTGATTGCCGCCCTGAGGTGGCAAGCCCCTGCGCCAGCCGAGGCGGTCCCCCTTCGCCACGTAGCTAAGTCGCAGAAGCGACGAGGCCGCTTGCGGCAGTCCCACCGCACGTGCCCGTAAGTTCGGGCAGAGCCGGCCTTCGGTCGGAACGGGGGTGATGCCGAAGGTGGTCCAAAGTTGTTGCGGCTCGCCCACCGGGGCGTGGGCGGGCTCTTCGTCGGTGGCGGTGATGTCAAGCAGGACGAGCCGAGGCCGGCCGCTGAGCCGCCGGGGACTGAGGGGGGAGGTCTCGTCCGTGACGCAAAACAGATTAATGATCTACTCGTCGTGACTGGGTGGAGGGGGGCTTCGCTGGTGGCCCCGGTAGAGGGCGTGGTGGTTTCAGTGGGGCGGGGCTTGCGAGTCGCGGTGCTGGGTGGTGGCGTGGCCGGGTTGACGGCGGCGATGGAGCTGGCGGAGCGCGGCCTCGAGGTGACAGTGGTGGAGCCGGCCGGTTGGGGTGGCAAAGCCCGCAGTGCGTGGGTGCCGGGGACCGGCCGAGGCGGGCGGTTGGACCTGCCCAGTGAGCACGGGTTTAGGTTCTTCCCCGGGTTCTACCGGAGTCTGCCGGACACTTTGCGCCGTATCCCGGTCGACGGCAGCACGGAGGGGGTGGCGGGGAATCTGCGGGAGGCGACACAGATGCTTTCCGCGCGTTCGGGTCGGGTGGGTGAGCGGGTCACGGATGTGTCCGTGGCTGTGGGAGCCCGGACTCCGATGGAGTTCCTGCGTGCCGTCGGGCTGGAGGCGGGTGGCAGGGGGCTGACGAGCGAGGAGCTGCTGTACTTCGCGAACCGGATGCTCGTCTACATGACGAGCAGTGATGAGCGGCGGCTGGGCCAGTGGGAGTCGACCTCGTGGTGGGACTTCGCCGCGGCCGACGGCGCCTCCGAGGAGTACATCAAGGCGTGTGTGGTGGGCGCGACCCGCACGGTGGTCGCGGCACGGGCCGAGGTCTGCAGCGCGCACACGGTCGGCGGGTTCCTGGAGGCTTTCAGTTACGGGTTCCTCGGCAGGGGCGAGGAACTACAGCCGGCGGACCGGGTCCTCAACGGCCCCACCAGCACAGCCTGGATCGACCCGTGGATCCGTCATCTGGCATCCCTGGGGGTGCGGCTGCAACTCGGCTGGGCAGTCGAGCGGCTAACCCTGAGCGGTCGCCATGTCACCGGGGCCCAACTGCGCGGTCCGGCCGACCGGCTGCGGGAGCTGGAAGCTGACTGGTATATCTGCGCCCTACCGGTCCACCGCGTCGGCGCACTGCTGGACCGCGGACTGGCGGAGGCCGACATTGAGCTCAAGAACGTGACGGGCCTCCACACGGACTGGATGGTCGGCATGCAGTTCTACCTGACCCAGCCGGCGCCCGTCACCCACGGCCATGTCCTGTTCCTGGACTCTCCCTGGGCGCTCACCTCGATCAGCCAGGCCCAGTTCTGGGACTGCGACTTCCCGGCAACCTACGGCGACGGAACGGTGGCCGACTGCCTGTCGGTGGACATCTCCTCCTGGGACACCCCGGGCATCCTGTACGGCAGGCCGGCCCGTGAGTGCAGCCGGGCAGAGATCGCGGCCGAGGTCTGGGCGCAGCTGTGCGACGGGCTCAACGGAGCTGGTCGAACCCGCCTGCACGAGGGGTTGCTGCACTCCTGGGAGCTGGATCCGGCGGTGCGGAACCTGAACGGGCCGGGGCCGGCCGTCAACGACGAGCCACTGCTGATCAACACCACCGGTTCCTGGGCGGCGCGCCCGCGAGCGGTTACAGCGGCAACGAACCTGTTCATGGCCGGGGACTACGTGCGCTCCCCCGTGAACCTGGCGACGATGGAAGGCGCGAACCAGGCCGCCCGCCTCGCCGTGAACGCCCTGCTGGAGGCGGCCGGTGGCGCCGGGGTTCCCGCGCCCGTGCACGCCCTGCACCAGCCCGGGGAACTGCGCAGGCTCAAGGAGGTGGACGCCGAGCTGTTCGGCCAGGGCCGCGCTCACATCATGGACGGGCTGCCGCCCTGGAAGGTCAGTGCACGCGCCTGACCACGACCGTGCACAGCGCTTCGAGGTCTTCGAGAGCTTCGGGCAGTGCTGTGAGGCGGTGCAGCCGCTCGCGTGCGGCTGTCGCGTGCTGGGCGGCGCGGTCGCTGGTCCAGCACCGCCCGCCCGCCTCCTCGACCAAGCGGGCGAGGCCGGCCGTATCGCCCCCGGGCTGCGCGTAAAGGCGGGCGAGTTCGTCGCCGGCCGGCGTCCCGGAGCCCAGCGCGGCGACCACGGGCACCGACATCTTGCGGTTCTTCAGATCGTTGAAGACGGGCTTTCCCGTCACCGCCGGGTCGCCCCAGATACCGAGCAGGTCGTCCACGAGCTGGAAGGCCATACCGAGGTCGTGCCCGAACTCTGCCCACTGGACGGAGACGGCCGGGTCGGCGCCTCCGTAGAGGGCACCCAGCCGGCAGGCACAGGCGAAGAGCGAGGCCGTCTTGCCCGAGACCATCTCCAGACACTCAGCCAAGGTCACCTCAGTCCGGCCTTCGAAGACCAGGTCCAGGCTCTCGCCGACGGCCAGTTGGATCAGCACGTCCACCAGGGCGGCCGACGCCTCACGAGCCACCGGCCCGTCCGGCCCGTCGGCTTCCGACAGGACCTCGAACGCGGTCAGCATCATCGCGTCCGCAGACCGGGCTGCGGACGACGGGCCGAAAACCTGCCACGCGGCCGCACGGTGACGCCGCACCGCGTCACCGTCCAGGACATCGTCGTAGAGCAGCGACAGGTTGTGCACCATCTCTACCGCCGCTGCCGCCGGCACCGCTCGCCGGTCCACACCTCCCACCGCACGCGCACACGCCAGAGTCAAGGCAGCACGAACGTACTTACCGCCCTGCCGTGCCCCCTCCCCCGACCAGCCGAACTGATAGGCAGCCACCTCAGCAGCGGGCCCCTGAAGCGACCCCACCCACCCCCGCAGCTCCCTCTCGCAAGCATCGCCCGCGCTCCGCAGCACCTCATCGACCGTGCCCACCGTCAAGCCCCCTATCGTCAGCTCCACACGAAACCATGCGCCTCTCTGCCCCGGCCGTCGGCGGGCAAGATCCCTCCAGGCCTCCATCATGGTGGGCCCGGCCGGTACATAACTTCGCCGCTGCCCCGGCAGTGCGGTCGGGCGGGCACGAGAAGCGTCAGAAATACTGCTGCACATGAATGAACGACCCACCAGCACGTCCGGCAAGCTCGGACTGACGCGACGGCTGGTCCCCATGACCGGCCGTGACCCGGAAGAGCACGGACGAACCGCCTCACCGCTGGAGCTCTTGTTCGACCTGACCTTCGTGGTCGCCGTCGGCACAGCGGCGTTTCAGTTCGCCGAGATGGTCGCCGAAGGGCATGCCGGCCAGGCGGTCATCGCATTCGTGCTGGCGATGTTCGCGATCAGCGTCGCCTGGATCAGCTTCAGCTGGTTCGCCTCCGCCTTCGCCACCGACGACTGGCTCTACCGGGCCCTGACGATGCTGCAGATGATCGGCGTTGTCATCTTCTCGCTCGGCCTGCCCGCGATGTTCCACTCCGTCGAGGAGGGCAGTCACCTCGAACTGCGCGCCATGGTCATCGGCTACGTCGTGATGCGGATCGCCATGGTGCTCCAGTGGTGGCGCGCCGCCCGGCAGTCCCCCTCGTTCCACGATGTCGGCATGGCCAACATCCGCTGGACGCTGATCGTCCAGGCAGGCTGGATCGTCGTGGCCTTCGTCCACATGCCGATCGCCGTCGTTTTCGTTGCGTGCGGCATCCTGGGCGCCCTCGAACTCGTCCTGCCGGTGCTGACGCAGGGCTCCGCGGGAGGCACGCCCTGGCATCCGCACCACGTCGCCGAACGGTACGGACTCTTCGCGATCATCGTCCTCGGCGAGGGGGTCGTCGGTACAGTCGCCTCCTCCGGTGATCTCCTGGGCGGCGGGGACGGCACTCACTGGACCTGGAACGCCATCGCCGTGGTCATCGCTGGTGTGGGCCTGACCTTCGGTATGTGGTGGATGTACTTCCTGACGCCGTTCGGCGACATCCTGGTACACCGACGCAAGCGCGGATACCTCTTCGGCTACGGCCACATCCCCTTGTTCATCGGCGTCGCCGCAGCCGGCGCCGGGCTCCACGTCGCGGGCCTGTACATGGAACATCACGCCAAGATCTCCGGCACCGCCGTCGTCCTCGCCCTCGCTCTCCCCGTCGGCCTCTACATGCTCATGATCTACCTCCTGCACACCCTGCTGCTGTCCACGGCCGACCGCTTCCACATCCTTCTGGTCGCCCTCACCATCGCCGTACTGCTCACGGCAGTCCTCCTAGCCGCCGCTGGCGCAAACATCGCGGTATGCCTGCTGGTCGTCATGCTCGCGCCGTTCGTCACCGTGGTCGGCTACGAGACGATCGGACACCTCCATCAGCAGAAGATGCTGCAAGAACTTGATACGCAGTAAGCAGAGCGCCATCTTCACTGGACCATCAACGCGCACAGTATGGGCGGAACAGCCCCACCCCTCACTGCTGACGCCGCCGGGGACGCGGTCATCGCAGCGACCGCGGAGCGGCTCAGCACCTGGGCAGGCAGCCGTACGGCCGTCGGGCGACTCGGCGGCGACGAGTTCGCCCTGACCCTGCGCATCGCGCGGAGCGACGGCAGGCCCGCCTGGCCCACCTAGTCCACAAGCTCGCTCAGCCCGTGGTCCCCGAGGACGACCGCGTCGTCCAGGTCGCCGCGTCGATCGGTGCGGCGCCCCGGGGACTCTCTCGGCACCACGAACCTGTCGCTCCTGCAACGCGCCGCCAAGTCGCCCTATACAAGGGCAAGCACACCGGCCGCGCAGTCCTGGGCACCCCCGGACGACCTCACCGCGGCCTCCGTCAACGGCCGCCGCGCCGGCCGCCCCGGCACCCACACCCCGGAGCGGACCGCATGAGCAACCACCCTCCGGCCACCGCCGACTGGATCCGCGGCATCACCATCCGGCAACCGTGGACGACCTGCATCGTCACCGGCGCCAAAACCATCGAGAACCGCCCCCGCCCCTGGATTATGGTCAGTTGAAGAGACGCTTACCGGCTTGACCAGGTTGGTTGCGTGGTGGACGTGTCTTCCACGTGGCAGAGGGAGGGGCGCGGGTTTCCTCCCTCTGCCTTGGGAGACGTCGAGGTTGACTTCGTCTGCTATGAACGGGTCGCACTGTCCCACAGTTCGGTGCTGTGGGCATCGATGAGGGTGCTGATGTGGGTCAGGACTTCGCTGACCGGCTGCGGGCTGAGTCGTCGACCGTCACGCAGACGCATTGCGACGAGATTGTCAGCGGCTTCCTTGGCGCCGATGACGGCTTGGTAGGGAACCAAGCGGGCCTCTCGAATACGTGCGCCCAGACTGCCGCGTTCCGGACCGGAGATTTCAGTACGCAGTCCGAGGTCGGTGCATCGCTGGGCAAGCACGGCGGCGTTCGGTAGTTCGGTGTCGGAGATCGGGAGGATCGCGAGTTGAGTGGGGGCGAGCCAGGCGGGGAAGGCACCGCCATGTTGTTCGATGAGATGAGCGACGGCTCGCTCCACACTGCCGATGATGCTGCGGTGGACCATGACCGGGCGGTGTTTGGCGCCGTCCGCGCCGATGTAGTGCAGGTCGAACTGTTCGGGCTGGTGGAAGTCGACCTGGACGGTGGACAGGGTGGACTCCCGGCCGGCGCCGTCGGTGACCTGGACGTCGATCTTGGGGCCGTAGAACGCGGCCTCCCCCTCGGCCGCCTCGTAGGACAGGCCAGAGCGGTCGAGGACGTCGGTCAGCAGGCCAGTGGACCGTTGCCACTTCTCGGGCGCGGCAACGTACTTGCCACCGGGGCCCGGGAGGGAGAGCCGGTAGCGGGTCGCGGTGATGCCGAGCGCCTCGTAAGCACGGCGGATCATCTCGAGCGCGGCCTGCGCCTCCTCGGCGACCTGGTCCAGAGTGCAGAAGATGTGCGCGTCGTTGAGTTGGATGGCCCGGACGCGGGTCAGCCCGCCGAGCACGCCGGAGAGTTCGGAGCGGTACATACCGCCAAGTTCGGCCATTCGCAGGGGCAGTTCGCGGTAGCTGTGGGAGCGGGAGCGGTAGATGACCGCATGGTGAGGACACAGGCTCGGCCGCAGGACGACTTGCTCGCCGCCGATGTCCATCGGGGGAAACATGTCGTCGCTGTAGTTCGCCCAGTGTCCTGAGATCTCGTACAGCTCCCGCTTGCCGAGCACCGGTGAGTACACGTGCTGGTAGCCCGCTCGTCGCTCGGCGGCGCGGATGTACTCCTCCAGGGTGTGCCTCACGGCCGCGCCGTCGGGTAGCCAGTAGGGCAGTCCGGCGCCGATCAGCGGGTCGGTGTCGAACAAGTTCAGTCCCCGGCCAAGTTTGCGGTGGTCGTGCACGGTGGTCATCGCGGTCTCCTTGCTGGTTGCGGAGCAAGTGACCGGGCCTACGACGAAGCCCCGGGGCACTTGCCCCGGGGCTTCGGATCAGGTCGTCTGTCAGCGCGCCGGGACACTCTCCGGCGTCGTCGTCATAGCAGCGCGCTTCATGCCGATCACCGTAGCAGGGGCCCCGGTCACCTGACGGTCATTTTCCGGCTGGGGTGCGAGGAGTTCAGGAAGGGACGTTGTTCTCCTGCCTCTCAGGCTCAAGCCCGCCGGGGTGGGAGATGCCGCGCAACCTGCGGATCTCCCCGTACGCCATTTCTAGGCGGGTGGAGAGGTCGCTGTTCTCAGTCCGTAGCTGCTTGATCCGCGCGAGCGCGACGTCCAGGCGTCGCTGGATGGATGCAATCGAGGCGGGCTGCGAGCCGGTCCGCTGGTTAGAGGGCTGTCGGTTCTGCAGCTGTCGGATGGAGGTGACGAGATCTTGCTGCGTATAGAGCCAGGACCTCGAAACACCCGCTTCCTTCGCGATCGCCGCGCAGCTGGTGTGGCTGCCGGTGCGCTGGGCCGCTGAGATGGCCTTCTCGGCGTTGGTTCGGGCGCGCTGGCTGCGGCGTCGGGTGGCCTCGGCAAGAGCGGCGGTGTTGTCAGCTGGCGGCATCGACGTCCTCCACCTGGCCGCCGACGACGATCTGGTTCTCAGTGGTTCCTTCGAGAGCGCTGATGATCTTGTCGAGTTTGCCGAGGGTGCGGCGGTCTTTCTCCGCGACCCGGGCGAGCCCGGCGTCCTCGGCCTGGGTGATGAGGCTGCTGGTCCGCCCCCGAACCGCGCCCGCGGCCTCGGGTGCGGCCAGGCCGCCCGGCCTGCGCACCACCCGATGCCCACAAGGAGCCTCCCACCATGCCCGCGCTCAACAACACCACCGCACCGAAGGCCCCCGAGCAGCCCCGGCCGAAGAGGACCTCCCGCTTCACCGCTGTCCGCACCTGGTGGGCCACCACCTGGAGCAAGGGCGGTGTGCCGCATCAGCGGTGGGAGGACCTGCGCCGCGCCCCGAAGGGTGGCTGGCACGGCATGGCCCACTGGATCAAAGCGGTGCTCGGCCTCGCCGGGATCTGCCTCGCGATCCTGCTGCTGGAGGGGTGACCGACGTTCTGGCCAACGCGATCCAGTACTTGCTCACCGCCGCACACGACGTCCAGGTCGGCACCGACACCACCACCGGCGTCTGGGGCGTCATCGACCACCCGTCCGCACCTACATCGCCACCCACTCCGCCTCACTCACGATCAGCGGCTCAACCATCTACACCCTCTGGCAGGTCACCGGCCTCTTCGGCCTGACGGCGGCTGGTCTCCATGATCGGCGCCCGCCTCACCTGGACCCTGTGGGGCGCCGCTACCATCGCCATGACCTGGGCCACCGCCCCCACTGACAGCCGCACCATCGCCACCGGCATCACCGTCCTGGCCTGGACCGCAGCCTCCACCCTCGCCCTGCACGGCTGGACCCTGCGGCCCTCCGCTTTCGTCCACGTCCACACCACGCCCCCACCGTCGACGTCCGACCCCAGATTCACCTCCCGGCCCCGCCCGCAGACGGCATCCCAAACAACGTGCACCCACTCCAGCGCTGGCCCGACGCCCTGCCCGGTGCTCGGCCTACTCGCAACACCAGCGCCCTGACTAGCCGCGCGCCGCAATTGATCCCGCTCCCGCCAACCTTCCGGCGACCGACGGGAGACCGCTCCGCTCAACGCGGAAGGGCGCGCCTCGACCTCCCCAGGTACCGGCGCGCCCTTTTCACCCCCAGAGGAGTGATCGTCATGGTTCCTGCCCCGTGTCCCTCCAAACACACCGGCCGCCCACGGCCGATCCTGCCCGGCCCCCGCCACCCGCTCCCGCCCCACCGCCGGCTGCCCGGCGCCCGGGACGCGTCATGAGCGCGAGGATTGGCCCAGTGAGGGCTGTGGTCGACGTCGACCTATACGCGACCGGTCTGTCCACGACCATCGAAACCGGAGTTCACGCGGGTTCCTTCATGCTGTGTCTGCTATGAAGAGTGCAAGTGGGGAGGTGAGGGCCCCTTTGCCGAGCTTTATCCGTGCGGTGAGTTGTCCGCAGTTACTGGCAGATTCTGCGGGTACGGCCAGTAACTTGCGATGCCCTGCAGGATTCAGGAAGTCGCCGCCGACTAACGCTGCTGACTGGTCAGACGGAGGATGGCGACGCACAGGGCGCCGCTCACCCCGAGCGCTTCGCTATCGACCCCACCCGAGCCTGGCGGCCCCGGTCACTACGGAGGCAGCGGCTGCTCCCGCCTCCAGAATGTGGGAAGCCACCAGCACAACACTGAAGTGTCCTGCGGCCACGGGGCTCGTTCGTCGCTCTTCCCGTCCTCGAATGAATCCTGCGTCAGGTCGATCGGACGCCAAGCAGGATCTACAGATTCGTCGGGAAGCGCAGGCCGAACATGCCGTCGGCCGTTCTCGTCGCACGCGCCGAATACCTGGTAGTTCAGCTGCGCCTGCACCAGCGACGTGCTGTTAGCCCCGCCTGCCATCGTCGGCCAGCGGAGCTGAAGCAGATCGTCCTCCCAGAAGCACACTGGACAGATCTCATACAAGCCGACCGATCCAAGCACCAGATGACCACAGCACACACACGGCAGAACCTTGTTCACTCCCACAGCATGGCCGACGCGGCCACGTCGAACGAGGCCGCCCTGGACCGGGCCATGGCGCAAAGGTCCACGTGCCCCACGTGCCGCCGCAGGTACCACCACTGCATGCCGCTCCGCACCATCGGCTCCTGCCTTGTCCGAACTACTGGTGAGACGGCCGTACCCTGCATGAGCCATATCCAGCTTACGAATGATGGAGCTCGTTGGGCTCCCCCATCCCGTGGTCAGAGGTGGGAGAGACCTGCTCACCGGGATCCCCCACCCGCGTCGACAGCGGCGTCAGTTCAACACCTTCCTGCCGTGAATCCCTCCCCGTCCTGGAACTCGATCAGCACTCCGCTGTCGACGAGGTAGATCCAGCATTCAGGAGAGCACCCCAACACCGCTTCCGCCTGGACTGCTACAAGCGCGGCAGGCAAAGCCACGGATGACACTGCGAGATGACGATGGCGCAACGGTCGCAACGCCGACCGTAAGCAGAAGGCGGCAACCCCGGTTCGACCGGCGGTGCCGCCTTCTGGCGTCTCCCGGTACCTGCGCGAGGACGACCGGATCTACATCGCCGACCGGCTGCGGGAGAAGGCCACGATCCGTGCGATAGCCGCTGAACTGGGCCACAGTCCCTCGACCATCAGCAGAGAGGTACGCCGCAACCGGACGGTCGGGACCCGGGGTCAGTGGCATTACCGCCCGCACGCAGCTCAGGCCCACGCCGACGCACGCCGGCCCCGACCGAAGCCGGGGAAGATCGGCCAGAACCCCGAGCTGCGGGACTTCATCCAGAATCACCTGGACCGACGGTGGAGTCCGGAGCAGATCTGCCAGGCTCTGCGCGCCCGCTTCCCCCGACGGCCGGAGATGCACGTGGTCCACGAGACCGTCTACCAGGCCCTCTATGTCCAGGACCGCGGTGAACTGCGCCGCAAACTGGCCCAAGCCCTGCGCACGGGCCGCGTGCGACGCAAGCCCCGCCGTCAGGCTCAGCAGCGGCAGCCCCGCTTCCGCGACCCGATGGTGATGATCAGTGAACGGCCGGCCGAGGCGGAGGCCCGGGCCGTGCCCGGCCACTGGGAGGGTGATCTGATCATCGGCAAGGACGGCGCTTCCGCCATCGGCACCCTGGTCGAGCGTGCCACCCGCTACGTGATGCTCCCGCACCTGCCCAATGGCCGGGGCACCGAGCTGGTCCGCGACGCGCTGGTGCAGGCCGTGCAGACGCTGTCGTCCCCCCTGAAACGCTCGCTCACCTGGGACCAGGGCAGCGAGATGGGCCGCCACCGCGAGTTCACGATCGCCACCGACATCCCCGTCTACTTCTGTGATCCGGCCAGCCCCTGGCAGCGCGGCTCGAACGAAAACACGAACGGCCTGCTGCGGCAGTACTTTCCCAAGAGCACCGACCTGTCGGTCCACACCCGTGAGCACCTGGCCGCCGTCGCCGCCGAACTCAACGGCCCACGCAAAACGCTCGGCTGGGAAACCCCAGCCGAGCGCCTGCACAAGCTGCTCGCAGCCTGAGTCCGACTAGGTGCTGACCGCGCGGACTCAGCTGACCGGCCAGGTGCGCTTGGCCGCCCAGGTGCCGAAGCGCTGCCAGCCGATCTCCGGAAAGTCGCGCCGCAGTGCGTCCACGTCCACATCGAGGCCGACCTCGGTGAAGTAGCGGAACATCGCAGCGAGATCGGCCGAGAACGCCTCGACGTGGGCGATCGGCAGCCGCTCGAAGACGATCGGCCGGCCGCATACGTCGGTCAGGGCTTCCGCGATCTCCAGGCAGGTCAGCTTGTCGGAAGCGATGTCGATGCGCCGGCCCGCGAACTCCTGCGGCCGCGCAAGAACATGGGCTGCGAATGCACCGATGTCCCGCGCGGGAATCAGCGTCAGCGGCCGGTCGGCCGGCATCGGCAGCACGAACCGGCCTTCACGCAGACCCTCGAGCGACCACTCGACCGTGTAGTTGTCCATGAACACGGCCGGACCGAGGATCGTCCACGGCACACCCAGCCCTCGCAGGTGCCGCTCGATGCGGTACTTGCTCTCGAAGTGCGGAATGCCCGTGCCGCGGTCGGCGTGCGCGGCCGAGGTGAACACTATGTGCCCGACACCACGGGCGGCCTGAAGCAAGTCGATGCCCTGCCGGACCTCGGCCTCCGGGTCCGAGCCGAATGGCGTGGACATCGCGAACAATCTGTCGGCGCCTTTCAGGGCCGCCTCCAGCGACTTGCTGTCGTCGAAGTCCGCCGCGTGCACCTCGGCGCCGAGGCCCCTCAGCGCGTGTGCGGCAGCCGAGTCGGGAGTGCGGGTGAGGGCGCGGACCTGGAAGCCTTGATCGAGCAGCGAGCGGGCGGCTGCGCCGCCTTGGGCGCCGGTCGCTCCGGCGACGGCCACCACGGGCCGGTAGGATTCCTTCGTCATGCGGTTACCGTACGACACAGTCACTGCGTTACGCAGATATTTAGCGAGGGTGTGCATGCTGATCGACGATCTCCAGCAGGAGTCCCGCCGCTACCTGGCGTCCTACGTCATGTTCAACCAGACAGTCGCGGACCATCTCAAGCTGCACCCCACCGACGTCCAGTGCCTCAACCTGCTGACGACCGAGCCAGGCCCGTTCACCACGGGCCGGATCGCCGAACTCACCGGCCTGACCAGCGGCTCGGCGACCCGGCTGGTCGACCGCCTCGAGAAGGCCGGCTACGTGGTCCGGCACCGCGACAAGACCGACCGCCGCCGGGTCCGGGTGGAGCCCGTGCCGGAGGCGATGCGGGATCTCATGGAACTGTGGTCCGAGCTGGGCCAGGGATGGCGGGCGATGTTCGCCGACTACACCGAAGACGAGCGCGCCCTGCTGCACCGGCACATGCGGCGCACCGTCGAGCTCTCCCGGCAACAGATCGCCCGCCTGCGCGGCAAAGAATGACGGCCGCCCACGCAAAACGCTCGGCTGGCAAACCCCAGCCGAGCGCCCGCATAAACTGCTCGCGGCCTGATCAACCGACCACGTGTTGCGACGACCCCTAGAAAGCGCCGTCAGGCCGTCGGGCCTTCTCCCTTGCGGACCAGCCGCCAGGCTTCGGTGAACAGTTCGGGGAGCGTGCCGGGGAGTAGCTCGAAGTCCCTCACCTCGGTCCCGTCCGTGCTCAGCTGCGCGCCAATCAGGGGCGCTTTCCAGGACTCCATGGGCGGTAGCGGCTTCTTGGCGTGCGCCCACGGGCCGGGCAGGAAGAGCGAGCGTCCCGCTCGGGCCCGGCGGTCCTCCACCACCAGGCCGCGCGCCGACAGTTCTGCGGAGGCTGCCTTGTGACGGGTTGGTTTCCAGGCGTTCCAGCGCCGCACGTTACGGTCTGAGGGCACGGGGAGCAGCAGGAGCTGGAGGTACAGGGCGGCGGCGTCCTCGGACAGGTCGAGGGTGTGGGCGACGTCGGCGAGCAGGTCGGGAACGCAGGCGCGCGGGTCGGACTCGTAGCGGCCCGGAGGCAGGTCGCCGGAGGTGATGCGGGCTATGACGCGGTCGCAGGTACCGTCGGTCAGCCAGTCCCAGCGCTGACTCCCCCGGCTGCCGCGAATCACACCGGCGTAGAGGACCCGGGCCGGTGAGTCGCCGCCAGCCAGTACCTTGCGCAGGTGCCGGACGGCTTCCGGCGCACCGTTACGTACGGGGTCTCCGGCCGGGAGGTCCGCGTACGCCCACGGCAGGCTGGCGAAGAAGGCGTCCGCGACGGTCTCCGCGTCGTAGCGGCCCATGACGTCCCACGCGGTGCGCAGGTGGCGGTGTTCGGGCGGGCAGGGCCAGATCCGCAGGTAGAAGCCGGGCGGCAGGGTAGCGTTCGCCGGGTCCAGAAGCAGATGGCACAGGTGGGCCGCCGGCATCTCGGTGCCCAGGGTGACCGCGGCCTGCCAGGTGCTCCAAGGCGTGTGCGCCCGGGCGCCGTGCTGCTCCACCCAGACCGCGGCGATGCGCTCCGCGACGCGGGCGAGACCGCCGGACTCCCACAGGTCCGCGGGGTCGGAGGGAAGAACGTCGGCGAGCAAGGCGAGCCGCTCGTCGTCGTGCAGCATCGAAAGCTCGTCGCGTGCCGATTCGAGTTCGCCGGCCTTGAAGCCGTACAGGGCACACTCGTGCTCGTCCAGGAAAGGCGTGTAATAGCCGCCGGCACCGGGGTTGCCAGCCAGGACGAGGGCAGCGGCGGGACGACTCAGGCCTGTCGCCTCGCTCAGAGCGATAGCCGCGTCCGCGTCCCAGGGTATCGGGCCGCGCTCGTGGACTAGCTCGACCAGCCGCAGCAGCTGGTCGGGGGTGCCCCAACCTCGGTGGCAGTCCACGACGTAGAGCGGCTCCTCGGGGCGCGGGGCCGCTTCGCCGCCGGGGAGCACGGCCTCGAAGTAGAGGGTCCGGCGCGCGGCCGGCAGGTGCAGACCAAAGGACGCGCCCTGGTGGTCGCGGACGGTGAACGAGGTCTCTCCGGCGAGCCGGCCCAGCCGGAAGAGAAAGGCCGGGTCGGCGAACGGGGTGTCCGCCCACATGTCCAGGAAGTCGAGCAGCACCTCGCGGCGTTCCGGCCTGGTCGCAGGGGCGGCCGCGCGCAGGGCGAGTGCGCCCGGCCGGCCTATCAGTTCCGTCCAGCTGCCCGCTGCGGGCGGACGGACCTCCCGTCCGCCCGGCTCGGGTGCCCAACTGCCGTCGATGTAGCAGCCGATGGTCCTGATACCGGCGAAGGAGTCTGTGTCCCAGCAGCCCGAGGCCCCAACGAACCCCTGCATGGCAGCGGATGCGGCGAACCCGTTCCACGTACGAGGAGCTCGGGGCGCTGCCGTATTGGTGATCTCGTTCATGCGTCCGATCATGGCGGAGGGCACCGACAATGACCGAGCCGGGTGGCGGTGGAAAGCCAACGCCTCATCAATCCCGGAACCCGCGGCGCCCTCGCCGCTCAGGCAGTTGGGCCTTCTACGAACCGCAACCGGTCGGCCGAAGTCACCGGACCTGCAGGCCAGCGAGAAGAACGACTTGATCGGCCTCGACATCAAAGCCGAGCACTGGATGGCCACAGTCGCCTTCCGAGTCCATGAGCACCGGCTTGCCCAGCCGCCGCCCGATCTCCCGAAGAAAGCCGCAGAACACATCAAGTCGATCCTGGCGCTGCAACTCGCGCAGGTCGACGTCGAAGTCGACTTCATCGTCAGCATGAAAACGGAAGATCGCCAACACGTCGGCAGCCGGCCAGACCCGCAGGTCCGGGCACTCGGCATCCGCCGGACGGGACAGCACGGCCTTCGCCCGGGGCACCGGAAGCACCTTCTCTCGCCTCGTCGCCGCCCGACTTTCCGCCCGCATGTCCCGGAACACCTTGGCAACCCTGTCGGCGTAGAGCGCCGCACCATCCAGCGGTACGAAGCAGGGGAGAGACCCCAGGTACACCGATCTGCTTTTCCTGGCTGACGCCCTTGGTGTGGAACTCGCCGACCTCGTCCGGACGTGAGGAAGCCCCGGCCACAGCATGCGGCCGGGGCTCCTGGTGCTCAGCGCTGCGGTGTCTCAGGCTCTGCCGGGACGACGAAACCCCTCACGCCTCGCGGCTCCTGCGGGTCACGGGAGTCGGGTGCCTGCCCGGCCTCCCACGCTGCGACCAGGTCGGCGTATCGCGGGTCGATCCATTCCTGCGCCATGGGGGCACCTCCTCCCATCAGGCTACCGCTCCGCTGGCGCCAGGCTTGGGCTTCGGCGTGATGACGATGGTGCAGTCTGGGGCGTGCTGGCACTTCGCAGCCACGGACACGAGGGTCTCGTCCGACGGCGGCCCCCACAGCTCCTCGTCTGCCGGGTAGCCGAGGGCCGCGATCGTCTCGCGCGTGCGGTCGATGATCGGCGGGTCGTAGTTCGTGGGGTCGTACCCCGGGAAGTGGTGCACGAAGGATCCGAGCCTCTCGCACAGCTCGGCGTACGTGGCGGTGTGCAGGATCAGGGCGTGCCACCCCTCGTCCACGATCCGCGACGGGGCCAGCCCCGTGGCCGGGTTCTGCGCGCAGGCGGCCACGAACTTGAGGCTGTCCTCCACGATGCGGCCGGCCATCTCCTCGGACATGTCCGGGTTGGCGTCCATCACAGTGATGCAGCAGCTGGTGAACTGCGCGTCGGTGATGAGCGCGCGGGCGATGACAGGTAATACGCTCATGGTGATCTCCTTCTTCTGGTTGGGGATCCGCCCGCCCGGCCGCTGTCCTTCCAGGGAACCGGCGGCCGGGCGGGAGTCTTGGTAGGGCTTCTCGCCTGCGTCGCAGGGCGGGCAGGCCCAGACCTCGGTGTCGAGGACGTGGGCGCCGTCGCGGTCGCAGATCGTGCCGACGGACACGGCGCCCGTGGTGAGCAGGCTCTTGCACCAGACACAGGCCCGGCCTGCCATCTGGTCCCACGTGAGTTCGTCGAGCGGGGGCAGCTCCCGGGCGGGAGTCACGGCCGCTCCTTGCACTGTGCGCACTCGCAAGGCGGGAACCGGTCGGTGGATTCGGGCCGTTCGAGGAGGACCACCTCGGCCTCCGGCTGCAGCACCCGGATTCCGCCGTCGCGGTTCACTTCGTACACCTTCATCGTCATCGTCACGACGACGCCCCTTTCCACTACCCTGAGTTGCCTGGTCATCACTGCACCTACGACGGTAGGGAGCGGGGGCCGCCGCTTGAACTGACCGCGGGTACGGGTGTCCGGCATCGGTCGACAGGCAAGGGGGACGCCATGGACGCGAGCTCACGCACCACCCTGACCGGCGGTCAGGGAACACAGCAGCGGGCCCGCGGCGGCATCGTGTCCGGGTACGTCTTCCGGCTGATCCGTGAGCAGCTGGGCCACACCCAGGACGCGCTCGCCGAGCGGTTCCGGGTCTCGCCCGACACCGTTGCGGGCTGGGAATCCGGGCGCCGGCCCCTGACTGCTGTGCCGGTCGGGCAGATGCTCATGTACCGCCACCAGCTCCTGCAGCTGGGCAGTGCACCCGCCCTGCTCCTAGCTCTGGAGCGGGCCATGGAAGCGGACGTACTGCTGGCCGGCGCCCTCGACGAGGATGTCCCCGCCGAGGACAGCCCGATGGGCGCATGGGTCATGCAGCGCGACCTGGTCGAGGTCCTCTCCTGGCCGCTCAACGGTGTGACCCCCACCCCGCTGCGAACCCTGCCCGAGCCGCCGCGACCGCGACGCGGCCCCGTGCCGCGCGGGCCGGAGCTCCCGGCCCACGACCGGCGCCGCTTCTTCTCCCGCATGCGCCAGACCGCCGAGCAGGCGCGCGGCGAGGACCGCTTCCTGCTACGCCGCCAAGCCCTCTACCTGGCCGGGTATGACGACGCGCCCGACACCTCCGCGTGGCTCGCCCAGCAGCAACGCACCGAGCGCCCGGACGGCTGGCTCACAAGCTGGCTCAACTCCCGTTCCGTCGCAGCCGTCGCTACCAGACAGGGCGACCGAGACCGGATGAGCCACTTCATCCAGACGACGCTCACCGACGACGACGCAGGCGAGGCGGCGAACCTCAACTACTGGGCCTACTGGATCGGCGAGGCCCCACACCTCCAGCTGTCCGACGACTTCATCGCCGACGCGAACCCCGGCCCGTGGCCCGGCGACAAGCTGATGCACCACCTGGTGCGAGGCCTCACCCCGAACCACGGCTTCTTCGACCTGAACGTCCACACCCTGTGGGCGCTGCTCGCCGCCCGCCCCAACCTGCTCCGTCCAGGAACCGTGATCGGTAACGAGCTACGCGCAGCGCTCCCCGTGATGTTGGATGACCGGGAGCTGTCGGCGCAGGCGCGCCGGGAGCTGGAGGGCATCCGGTACGCAATCCGCCTTGCTGAGGCGTGAGAGGAGACGGGCGTGGCTGACGACCTGGCCGCAGTAGGGCGCTTCCTGTACGAGGCCGGCACGCTCAAAAACACGCGGCGCACCGGCTGGTGGATGGCAGGGGTCAGCGATCCGGAAAGCGTGGCCGAGCACTCGTGGCGCACCTCGCTGATCGCGTCGATCATCGCCAAGCTGGAAGGTGCCGACCCAGCACAAGCCGCGTTCCTCGCCGTGTGGCACGACACCCAGGAGACCCGCACCGGGGACGTCAACCACCTGGGTAAGAAGTACGCGCCTGCCGGTGACCCGCAGGACGTCACCGCCGACCAGACGGCGGGCATGCCCGAGGTTTTGTCCTCGGCCGTCCGCGACCTGGTCGCCGAGTACGAGGCGAAGGAGTCGCCCGAGGCGATCTGTGCCCGCGACGCCGACAAGTTGGAGTGCATGCTGCAAGGCATCGAGTACAAGGCTCAGGGCTACGAGAACGCGCAGCGCTGGATCGACAACAGCAGGGGGCGCCTGGTCACGGAGACCGGGAAGCGGCTGGCTGACGAACTCCTCGGGCAGGGGTCTCTCGACTGGCTGCGCGCCGCGCTCGGCGAGAAGCCCTGACCTGCGTTTCCTGGGGTCCCAGAATAAGTCCTCCCCGCCGACGGGGGGTCTTCCGGTCGCCCGGGCCGCCCGGTGATCCTGGCCAGCGTCCTCCCCGCGCGGGGATGGTCCCTGGGGGCGCGGACCAGAACCGTTCCTCAACGGTTCCAGGATCACCGGCATGCCCGTGCGGAGGTCCATGTGCGGGCATGATGCTGCATAGCTCAGTCGCGTAAAGGAACGGAAGCGGGACTATGACGAGTGCGCCGGACTACAGCCAAGGAATCGACGTCGAACGTGCTCTGAAGTTCGCCGTGCAACACATTCGTGGAGACCGCGTTCAGATCATTGAGGGGATCATTGAAACCGTGTCACCGACCTGGGACCACGAGCGTGCCGCCAAACTTGTGCGCCGGCAGATCGAGGACCGGGTTGACGAGCTCGGATGCGTCGAGGGCTCCGGAAACCTCGATCTGCCTGGGTCATCGAACTGGTACGTTCCTGACATCGCGGTCGTTCCTGAGGACCTCGCAAGGGGTGGCGGCGCGCTGCTACCGGATCAGACGCTGCTCATCGTCGAGGTGACCTCAGAGTCGAACGCTGAGACTGATCGAGTAGTGAAGCGCCGGAGGTACGCGGAATACGGTGCACCGCTCTATCTCCTCGTTGACCGCATTGAAGGTAGCGTCACCTTGTTTTCAGAGCCTGGACGGCTCGGCTACACACGGGTCGACGGACCACACCCCTTCGGAACGCCAGTACACCTTCCCGCCCCGTTCAATGTTGACGTCGATACGAGCGGTCTGCAGGCGGGTTGATTGGTTTACGGCGAGGTCGAAGAGGGCTCCGTAGCGGATCCGCAGAAAACCGTCGGGGCGCACGACGTGCGGCCGGGTGACGCAGGCGGCGTGCAGGGCCAGCACGAGGACGACGCCGTACAGGTCGAGTACCAGGATTACCCGGTGGACCACCGGCCAAGGGATGAGGAAGGTCAGGACCGCCGTCTCGAATCGCGGCTGCGGCCCCCTCTACCAGAGGGTAGATACGCCGACACGGGCTCCCTATCCCACCTGCGGCCCCTCGAGAGATGGCTCTCACTGACGGGGGCGGGAAGCAGAAACCCGCACCGCACGGTCTGACGTGAGTCCGCAAGCGCAGCGGGGTGGCTTCTGCAGCCGTGATTCTTTGCCTTCGGCCTTCGCCTGCACCAGTTCACGTGCCTGCCTGATCTCGACGAAGTCGAAACCCGCCTGCTCCGCGAGAACCCCTTTCCGCCGCGGTTCTGGCTCACTTTCAGTGGAGCATGCACTCTGAGTGACGAATGTCGAGCGAGTGGGCCCAGGGGAAGAGACCCGGAATTGATCGGTGCGGACGATTCTCCGTTTACGGCCGACGATCTTCTTGCCTGCATTGATGTCTTGCCCGGCGGCGGGACTTCAAGCCGATAGGCAAGGGTTGCCGGGGCACTTGTCGAAGGTCCGAGCCAAAATCCTGACTAAAGTAAGGGGTGATGGTTGCCCTTCGTGCACTGCGGATGCCCCTGCTCCGCCCTTACGTTCAGTGGCGTGACGATGAACGTGAAGAAGCAGGGAGCGCGCGGATGATCACGCTGCAGGAGCTGACCAAGCGGTACGGGGACCGTGCCGCGGTGGATCGCCTCTCCTTGACGATCCCGGCGGGCCGGGTCACCGGCTTCCTTGGTCCCAACGGTGCGGGCAAGTCCACCACCATGCGCATGATCATGGGTCTTGACCGGCCCACCCAGGGTCACGCACTGGTCAACGGCCGACCCTACGATCAGCTTAAGCACCCGCTGCGGGAGATCGGCGCACTGCTCGATGCCAAGGCCGTGCACCCCAGCCGTAGCGCCCGCGCCCACCTCAAGGCACTGGCCCAGACGAACGGTATCCCGCTGCGCCGGGTCGACAAGGTCCTGGACACCGTCGGCCTCGCCTCCGTCGCCGGACACCGCGCCGGTTCCTTCTCGCTCGGCATGAGCCAGCGCCTCGGCATCGCGGGCGCACTCCTCGGCAACCCGAACATCGTGATGTTCGACGAGCCGGTCAACGGCCTCGACCCGGACGGAGTGCGCTGGATCCGCGGACTGATTCGGGGCCTGGCCGCCGAAGGCCGCACTGTCTTCGTCTCCAGCCACCTCATGAGCGAAATGCAGCTCACAGCCGACCAGCTGGTCATCATCGGCAAGGGACGGCTGATCACCGAAACCTCGGTCAAGCAACTCATCGACGCCAGCTCCCTCAACGCCGTGCGGGCCCGCGGTCCCGAGACCCTGGCCCTGGAGCGCCTGGTGGTCCGGCTGACTGAATGGCGGGTAGCCGTCCGCTGGGAGAGCGCCAACGAACTGCACATCAGCGGACTCGGTGTCGAGCAGGTCTCCGACCTCGCCTACGAACTGGGCGTACGGCTGCACGAGGTGCGCACCGTCGAGGCTTCCCTGGAGCAGGCCTACATGGAACTGACGGCCGACAGCGTCGAGTACGGAACCCCTGCCTCGCGCCCCCTGCGGTCCGACGACGTCAACGGAGGCCGCGCATGACCACCACCCCCGTATTCCTGGCCAAGGCCGGGCCCGGCTACGGCGTCGGCGTGTACCGGGACCTCACCGAGTGGACGGCCGGCACCCCCGGCTGGCAGCAGTCCTTCGGCGAACTGTTCACGGAGGGCGGCCTCCTGCTCTTCGTCGTCATTCTCGCCTACCAGTGGTGGCACGCCCGCAAGGGCGACGACCGCACCATGGCCTACGCACTACTCGCCCCCTCGCCGTGGCCGCTTTCTACGTCCTCAGCGAGATCATCAAGATCTGGCTGCACGAGGAACGGACCTGTCGCGACATCCCCGGAGTGCGGCCTTTCGCCGAATGCCCGGCCACCGGCGACTGGCCTTCCCCAGCAACCACCCGGTGATCGCCGCCGCCTCAGCGGCCGCCCTGCTCGTCACCTGGCGCCTAGTGGGCATACTGCTGCTGCCGGTGGCGTCCCTGGTCGTTTTCCCGGGTCTATGTAGGCGTCCACTACCTGCGCGACGTCGCCGCCGGCCTGCTCCTCCCCCCACTTGTGCTACTTGCTTTGGCCGTGCCCGGCACATCTCTGGTCATCACCTTGCGCAGGCGGCCCCTCCCGGCCCGCGTCCTTGGCCCCTCATCCGCCGCGGTGGCGCCCACGCCGCAGTACACCCCGTACTCCGCGCCGCGCCAATGAGTGCCCGCGCCTCCTCACCTGAACAGGAAGAACGGTCATGACTACAACACCCCATCCAACCGCCGTGTCCGATGCGGCACAGGCGTCCGGCGGCGGACTGCCCGGCGCCGTGGCAGCCGAGTGGACCAAGCTCTGGTCGGTCAGGTCCACATGGTGGAGCCTGCTCGGCGGCGGTCTGCTGATGCTCCTCACCTCGCCGATCATCGGCTCCACGATGGCGAACAACAAGAAGAACAGCGCAGGCGTCAAGATCGGCGAAGTCGCGGTCAACACGGTGTACGTCGCCGAATTCGCCCTGATCGCCCTGTCGATGCTGGTAATCACGGCCGAGTACACCTCCGGCAGCATGCGTACCACGCTCCAGGCGGTGCCCAAGCGCGGACAGATGCTCGCCGCCAAGAACCTCGTCGCGGGCGCCGTCAGCTTCGTCGGCGGCATCGTGCTCTGTCTCATCGGCGCCGGAGTGTCGGCAGTCACGCTCGGCGACAAAGCGATCGTGGACGGCGCCGCAGTCCTGAGCACCTCACTGCGCATGGGCATCTACCTCGCCCTCATCAGCATGCTGACCGTCGCCGTCGCCGTCGCCGTACGCAGCGCCGCAGGCACACTGACCATCGTCTTCGTCGGCCTCACCGTGATGCCTGTGATCCTGCAGGCGTCCGACATGTCCCCGCTGGTCTGGCTCTCAGACCGGATGCCGAACTCGGCTGGCACCCACTTCATGAACGCCGACGCCAGCCCGTACGGACCGGAGACCGCCTTCTTCTTCCTCTTGCTGTGGTCTGTGGTCGTCACCGCGGTCGGGCACCAGGTACTACGCCGCCGCGACGCCTGAGACGGACCCAAGAGCACGCGCCCGCCCCACCCTCCAGACCAACCGCGAGACCGCCCGCGATGCACTGAAGGGGCGCACCGCCGACGAGGGAGAGTAATGACCGTGCCCGACCAACTGCTCACCTCTTCCCGCGCCGGCTCATCGAGGAACGCCGCATTACGTTCGTCAAGGTCGGCCGACACGTCCGCAGCCCCGAGAGCGCCGTGGAGGAGTACGTCGGTGCCCACACGGTAGCGCCGACCATCCTGCGGCCCGCGTCGGCGTACCCGTACCAGAAGGCTGGCTGATGGCCGGCAAACACAAGTCCCTCCGCGCGTTCGACAGAATCCGTAAGCTGCCGTCCGGCCGGTTCCAGGCTCGATACCCGGGTCCTGATGGCGTGCTGCGTGCCGCTGCTCAAACGTTCGCGACAACCACGAACGCCGATCGTGGCTGGCACTGAAGCGCACCGAGGTGGAGGAGGGCCACTGGCTCGATCCAGCCGAGGCAAAGACCACCGTCCGCGACTGGTCGGCACGATGGCTCACCGCCGTCTCCCCGCAGCTCAAGCACAAGAGACAGGCATCGTATCGATCCCTGATCAACTCGCTGACGGTTCCGGCGCTCGGTGATCGTGAGCTGTCCAGCCTCCGACCGAACACCATCGTCGAATGGGTCGGGGCGATGAAGACGCGCGGTCTCAGCGCGTCGCGGATCAGACAGGCCTACCGGGTGCTCTCGCAGATCATGCGGGCGGCCGTCGACACCGGGATTCCATGATTCGTCCAGCGGCCCTCGACCATGACGTGGTCGAGGGCCGGTCGCATCGCACGCGCAGACTTCACCGGTCGGGGATGCTGCTCGATATGGTCAAATCTGATCGCGCTGCTTCGTGAAGCACGTTGAGCGCTTCCACCAAGGGAATCGGCCGGAGTTCAGCCACACCGCTGGATGGGTTCCGGGTCGTTCTCAGTAGTTCCCACGTCCGCTGATTGACCGTGTGAGCGGCGGTAGCAGCCCTCTCGTCGCTCAGGAGGACAAAGGTCTCGAAGAGAACCGATCTTCTGTTCTCGCTCTCCTCCATATCGCTCAACGCCTCAGCCGCGTCCGCTCCTTCGTCGCGGGCCCGCCCGGCAGCCATGGCGGCCCTTTGGATTTCTTTGATGCACGTCAAGTAGTCGATGTACGTGTCAAGCTTCCGCTCGTCCCATCGTGTGGCCATCTCCCGGCGAAACTTGGCACGTTCAGCCATGGTCGTTGCAAAGTAGGACGTCAGAGCGCCTATGAGGACGCCGAGCAAGGTGAAGATCTGGGTGGCCATGATTGCCAACGTACCTTCGTGGGATGTTGGGGTCCGGGGGATTGACGAGACGGATCTCAGACGCAGAGGCACGGTCACGTCCGTGGGGGCACGTGGCGGATACGACACCGGTGGCGATGCCTTCACGAAACCTTCGTACCCCTCTGACCTGCGGTGGAGTCCAGATGGGGCCTGAACGGCGAAAGGGACTCATCCGGCGCCAGGGCCGCTGGGATGGCAAGCGAGTCTGCGTGAGCAGATGAGGGTGCAGGCGATGCTGGTGAAGGCCAGGAAGTGGTCGCCGCCGGCGGAGCAGGTTGGCACGACAGCGGCGCGCCCGGGTTCCGGCCGCGCCGCTGACGAGCTGTGGTCAGCCCTCGGGGGAGCCCTCGGGTCAGTGGAGCTTGTTGACAGCGGTCTTCGTCGTGGTGCGGAAGGCGGTCAGCGGGGCGTCCTCGAGGTCGCCCATCTGGCCCCAGCGGACGAGGGTGACGGTGCGGCCGTCGCGGCCGACGGAGAACAGGTGGATGTCGGAGATGCCGATCTGCGGGTCGGCGGTGTCCAGGCTGTAGACCCAGGCGCCCTCCTCGACGGCGAGCTTGCCGTGGGAGGCGCTGACGGCCTGCAGGCCCGGGTTCTGCTGCTCCAGCAGGGGGCCGCAGCCGACGAGGGCCGCGCGGAGGGTGTCGACCAGCTTCACGGCGTCGGCCTCGGTACGGGCGACGGTGGTGACCTGGACGCCGTTGGTGTCGAGCTCGGTGCTGAACTCGCGGTAGCGGGTGTTCTGCGCCGGGATCTTGTACGGGGCGCAGAGGACGCCGCCGTTCTCCGGGACGCCGGTGAAGACCTGGGTGGCGGTCCACGGCGTCGACGACGGCGGCATCTGGGAGGCGGCGAGGAAGGCGGGCTGGGCAGCGGCCTGCGCCGGGGCTGTGGCGAGGGCCGCGAGGCCCAGTGCGGCAGCGGCTGCGGTGGCGAGTGCGGTGCGGAGCTTGTTCATGGTGGTGGATCCCCCGTCGGGTCGTTCGTTCGGTCAGTGCTCAACCAGCGTGGGGCCAGCGCCCGCCGGCTGCAACGATCACGCGCCCACCAGCCGTCCCGGAACCATTCCACCCCCGCTGACGTGCAAGGACGTGAAGGATGGGACGCAGGGTCGAGGGGGATGGAATGCCGAAGGACGCCGCCGTCGAGGAGTTCGCGGGGCTCGTGCACGCGCTGAAGGCGCGGGACGGGAGGAGTTACGAGGCGCTGGGCCGGCGGCTGAGCGTCAGCGCGTCCACCCTCCACCGCTACTGCTCGGGCGCGACCGTCCCGGAGGTGTTCGCCGTGGTCGACCGCCTCGCCCTGCTGTGCGGGGCGGACGAGGAGGAACGGCGGGCCCTGGAGGCGGCCTGGACGGAGGCGGACCGCGCCCGCCGCCGAGCGGCCTCGCCCGCGCCCACGCCTGTGCCAGCCGTGTCGGCCGCGCCGGAACCGGGCCCCGGCCCCGCCCCGAACCCGACCGCGCCGGAGGCGCCCCGCGCCCGCCCCCGTCGTGGCGCCCCCGCTCCCCTCCTCCTCGCCGCCGCCGTCGCCCTCGTCGTGCTCGCCCTCGCCGCCGCCCTGCTCGGCCACCCCACCCGTACGGCTTCCGCCCCCGCTTCCCCCGCTCCGGGGCGGACCGCGGCCCCCCTCCCCTTCACCTGGAGCATCGGTTCCCAGCTCTGGGAGGGCGGCTGCGGGCACACCTACCTCGTGGACCGGGCCCCCCGCGCGGTCGCCCCCCCGCCGGTCGCGGCCGACTCCGGAGCGTGGGCCGGGACGCACGGTGCCGTGCACGGCGGGGAGCCGCTGGTGCGGATCACGGTCCGGGGCCGGTCGCCGTCCGACGCCGTCGTCCTCCATGCCCTGCACGTGCGCGTGGTCGACCGCGCCGCGCCGCTGCCGTGGAACGCGTACCGGATGGACAACGGCTGTGGCGGCGCCGTCACCCCGCGCCACTTCGCCGTGGACCTCGACCGGCCGCGCCCGCTCGCGAGGCCGGTCGACGGCCTTGACGCCTCCGGCGCAAAGGTCCGGAAGATCCCGGCCGTCTCCTTCCCGTACAAGGTCACCTCCTCCGACCCCGAGGAGCTGCTGGTCTCCGCGCGGACGGCGGGCTGCGACTGCCGCTGGTACCTGGAGCTGGAGTGGAGCGCCGGGGGCCGTACGGGGATGGTGCGGATCACGGACGGCGGGAAGCCGTTCCGCACGAGCGGGACCAGGGGGAGGCCGGCGTACGTGCACGACACCGCCGAAGGGCGCTGGATCACAGACTCGGACTCTGGACAGACCGGGTACTGAGCAAGCGCTTTAACTCGATGCCCTGGAGAAGGACCTCGACGTGCGGCACTCCCCCGCATCCAGCCGGAGTGCCGCTGCGTGAGCATGTCCCTGCACATAGACCTCTCCTGGATCCTCGAAGTAGCCGGACGCGCCGGCCACCACGATCCGGCCCCCGAAGATCTGGGAGTCCCCCTAGCCGCCGTCGCCCGCCATCAAGCCCAGCTGCTGGAGACCCCCGTCTACCAGGGTGCGTTCGCCAGGGCCGCAGCCCTGGTGCACACCTTGGAGCGGCTGCGCTGGCTGGAGCAGTCCAACCTGAGCGTGGCCTGCGCCGTCGCGTGTACCTCGAGGCAAGTGGCGTTCCTGTGGCGCCGACACGGGAGCAGCTGTCGGCACTGGCGCATGAGCTGTACGACCCGAAATGCACAGCCGCACGTATCGCGATGCACCTGCGGGCCTGGCGGGATTGAGGCGCGGCCGCGTGTTGGCCGCGGACAACACGCGCTCCGCCACTGTTTAAGAGGTCGTCTCAGTTGGAGGCGAACGGAGCAGAGCCGGAAGCGGGCCAAGGCCCCAAGGTGCCTTTCTTGGGCCAGGTTGTCTCGAAGGCTTCGCATGAACGATCATCAGGCGGTGAACACGGACTACTGGGTGGTGCTTGCGGACACGGAGCGGGAACAGTGGGGGTACGTGCCTCGCCAAACTCTTGGACCGCTGAGTTTCGGCACCAATCGCCACGAGGTCGTGAAGACCATGGCGGAACATGGATTTTCAGCTGCGGAGAGCGAGATCGAGCGCTGGAACCCTCAGCGCGCCCAGTGGCGGGTCGAGCTCCGCAGGTCTGAATCGGACACTCGACCTGCGGTGAAGTGCTACTTCGTGGAAGGCGTGGGCTTGACGTGTGTGCTCGTTGATGGGCTGTGTGGCCCCCAAGTCATCTTTCAGGGGCTGCGCCTCATAGGCCGTGTGCCGTCCGAGCTGGACGCGGAGATGGAGGCACATGCGCTGGAGCGGGACTTGGGCATTTGCTTCTGCCTTGGGGGCGACCTCAACTTGCATGGCTTCGAGTTCGATCGAGGGGCACAGCGCGCGGGCGACGCGGTCGTGAGTTGGGCTTCGTTCTTCAACACGGCGGGAATCGCGGGCACCTCTTGGGACATCACCCCGGCTGAGGTCTGGCACCACGGATAGGTCCCCTGACTTCGGTCGGGTGAGAACGGACCTATGCGGTGAGCCGGCCGGAAACAGGCAAGGGATGCTGGATCGTGAGGGGGCAGGCACCTGGGTAAGCGGTGCCTTGGTGGGCCCATGGCTCGTTGCTCTGGCATGGGCATAGTTGAGCATGCCGGATGGACTGTGGGAGCTCTTCCAGGATGTGGCGCCAGAGGCGCCGACGCGTGCCCAAGGGGGTGGGCGACGGCGGTGTGACGATCGGGCAGTCCTGGCAGCGATTTTCTTCGTCGCCACGTCAGGCTGCACTTGGCGGCAGTTGCCACCGGTCTTCGGCGCCTCCTGGCAGACGGTCCACCGGCGTTTGGCTGGATGGTCCAAGGCTCGAGTGTGGGCGAAGTTGCACCGGGTGGTGCTGGATAGGCTCGGTGCGGACGGCGAGCTGGACTGGACCCGGTGCGCGATCGACTCGGCGAGTGTTCGGGCGGTGAAGGGCGGCCCTTTGACCGGACCGAGTCCGACCGACCGCGGCAAGCTCGGGTCGAAGATTCACGTCATCTGTGACCGCAACGGCCTACCGATCTCAGTGGGCGTCTCCGGTGCCAACCTGCACGACAGCCAGGCCCTGATCCCGCTGATGCGCGGCATTCCGCCGATCCGCTCTCGTTACGGACCGAGACGTCGCCGTCCGGCCAAGCTGCACGCAGACAAGGGATACGATTTCGACCATTTGCGGGCGTGGCTTCGCCGCCGCCAGATCACCCCTCGCATCGCCCGACGAGGCATCGAACCCTCCAACCGCCTGGGTCGCCATCGCTGGGTCATTGAACGAACCATGTCCTGGCTCAATGGGTGCCGCCGTCTGCACCGTCGCTACGAACGCAAGGCCGAGCACTTCCTCGCCTTCGTAGGCATCGCGAGCACCCTCATCTGCTATCGCCGCTGTACCAACTGAGACGACGTCTAAGTAGCTGTATCTCAACGCCTCACCGGGGGGGCAGGTCGAACGAGGGGCCTGGTTGAGTGATCTTCCATGGAACACGCATGTCCGCCTTGGGCGGGGACTGTGTTGTACGACTGCGACCTGCCTGGCTGGCCTTCAGATCCGGAGAGCGGAATCGACTTGCGCGGTCGAGTTTTCACGGCCAGTTCCGTAGGCGGCCATGTCGCACGGAAGTACACGGCCGTGGCGCACGTCAGCGTCCCCGCCGAGATGCCCGCATCGCTGCCCGCAGAGCTGCACTACGACATCACCGACCCCTACGCCGTGCGGCTGTCCATCGGAGGGCCTGCGACGAGACCCGTCGACTGGGTGTTCGCCCGCTCACTGCTCGCGGTGGGCCTTCACCGGCCCACCGGTACCGGGGGCGTGATGGCGATCCCTCTGCCGCGCTGTCGTCCCGACTCCGTGCGCATCGTCCTGAGATCGGCCGCCGGCACGGCGCTGATCGACATCGCGGCCTCCGTGGTCGCCGCGTTCCTGAGGCGGACCGACGCGCTCGTGCCCCCGGGAACCGAGAGCCTTCATGTCGACATGGACCGTGCGCTCGCCGAGCTCACGGGCACGCGGGACTGAGACACGCGGCCACAGCGGTCGGCAGTCGCTGCCGCCATCCCGCGCCTGAGCTCGAACCCGGCGGCACCCCAGACGCGCCAAGAGAAAACCGCGATTGCGCAGATTGCGCAATGCAGGTCAGGCACCAGGTTCTGAGCGAACTAGGGGAGCGTGGCGGCGGCAGAAGCCGTAGAGAAACAGCAGCTCTTTGGCTTGTTGACCGCGGTTAACAAGCCGTGATCCTCGCTTGCTGCAGCACGACCCACTCTGAGTGCCCACCGCTTCTCGATCAGGAGCGGGAGCAGGTGGGCTTCGGCTGGGCCCCCTCCTCGTGCACGCACGCGAGTCCGACCTTCGTGTTGACCGCGGTCAACAGACCAGAGCACCTCTGACTGCCAAGGCCCGGAGAACCGTCCAGCACCGAGTGCGATGGCCGGCCACTCCGGCAGGCTGGGCGAGATCACCAGCCGGTGGTTCATGAACAAGCAGTCTTGGCCGCTCCTGGCGGAGGCTCTGTCATATCGGGTGAACCGTTCATTTCTCACAAACGAGCCAAAACTTGAAGCGCAGAATTGGCCCAAGGGCAGCCGTTTGCGGAGTGGCTGGTGTAAGCGGACCTTGCGAGCCGCTACAGGCCGCCAGAAGGGCACACAGGCGTTTTTTCTCTCGGAGATGGAGCAGTTGGGAGCTGAAACCCTGTCTTGATCGGCTTTCGGGCCGCAATTACACCTCGTGCCACTCCCCCAGCGTGGCAGGCGAGCCCGCCCGGATGAAGTCGCCCAGGAGGTTCCATGCGCGATCGACAGCCAGGACGAAGCCGCCACTGAACTCAGCCAGGTCGCCCATGAACGGCGCTGGGACTACGAAGTCCGCTGCCGCTGTACCGTCGCCAACGAGCAGGGCCGACCGATCGGCATCCTCGAACAGATGGATGACCGCTTGATCATCTTGGAAGCCCAGGGACAGCACGGGAAACTCACTGTCCGACAGCCGGACTTCGGGGTAGCCCTGACCGCCGACACGCAGCCCATCGAAGTGAGCGGCCAGGTCCGCCAGGTCTGGACATCGCTCAGTCGCGGAGAACCGGCCCGCTTCCAAGGCGGTTGCTGTCCATTGCACAATCATCCCCGCGCCTCCTGCTTTCTAGCCGCGTCCTGAGGTATCCAAGGATGTCTTGGTCGGGCAGGGCGCCGACAGCAGATCAAGGGAGTGGCCAAGCCCACGAAGGCGAGGAAGTGCTCGGCCTTGCGCTGCGTAGCGTCGGTGCAGGCGACGGCAGCCGTTCGGTCAGGACATCGTGCGCTCGACCACCCAGCGGTGCCGGCCCAGACGGCCGGACGGTTCGATGCCGCGGCGGGCAATGCGCCGCACGATCTGCCTACAAAGCAGTCATCTTCGCAGGTGGTCGAAGTCGTAGCCCCTGTCCGCGTGGGTTCCGACCGGGCGGCGGCGCTGGATCCAGGGCGGGAACGGGTCGGCGGGATGCCGCACACCCCGAACACAAGAAGAAGAACAGCGTCGCGCCTCCAACGAGTCCTACTCCTGCTGGACCAAGACCTCCGCCGACCCCCGGCTCTGCGCGGCCATCGGCGACCGGTTCACCTTCGGCGGCAATACCCGCCCCATTTGAACCGTGATCAATACACCTAGGCTGCTGGTCACGGCCAGGCAGGTGGACGAGGCGATAGCTGTCCCCGCACCGCGTCTCGACCGGGCGTGGCGGCTTTCCGCTTTGGTCGAGATGACCGAGGGACAGGACCGTGACGAGCGGATGCTGGAGCTCATCGCTCCGAGAGCCCAACAGGCGCGTAGCGCCCGCGCCGCGGGCCAATGGAGCTTCGACGCCAGCAACGCGCAGGAGCTGCATGCCCAGGTCCCTGGAACGTGCGAGCCACGTCAACGAAGCCGTCCAGGTGCTCGGAGCTGACATACCCCCGGCCGTTTCCTGGCCCAGAACACGCTCGTCGCCTATGCCGAGCTTCTTCAGCGCCACGAGCGCCTTGAGGAACTGCGAACACTGAGCACCGGGGAGCATTCGCTGACCGTTCTCCCCCACTACGCCATGGCACTCGAAGACTCTCTGGGCAGGCCAAGCAGGAAGAGGCAGTCCTACGGGGAGTCATCGCCTCCGCAGAAGATTCGGACAGAATGCACTGGGGCCGCCAGGGCCGACTCGACGAGGCCGTGGAGGTGGGTCACCCCACGTTCGACTACCACGATGCCTGCCTCATGGAGGGCGTCATCCACCTCCTGTACACGTCCGGACGCTCTGACGACGCCGTCGCGATGCTCGACGAGCGCGACGCCGAGTTCGTCGAAGAGCACCCTTCCTGGTTCCACACAAACCCCGGCTCTGGCTGTTGGGTGACGCCGGCCGGTAAGAAGGCCCTTGCCTACTGCGACTTCGCCCACGGAGTTGTACGGACTGACGTCCAGCATCGCAAGGCTCCTGGAGCAGTCGGGGCGCGTTGAAGCGGCCCTCACCCTCCACAGAGCCGATGCCGACGTACCGGCGTGGGAGGTGGCCGAGCTCCTGATCAAGCAGGGACCGCGCCGCCGAAGCGATCACCAACATGCCAGCCACCTCCGAACTCCATGAGGTCAGTCGGCACCGTGACGCCAATCGAAGAGCCGCCCACTCCCCCAACGACCCTCCCTCCTAGCCAGCCGGTCGCTACTCCCCCGATACACGTGGCCCCACAGCTCCGGACCGGGCCCCCGACCAGCACCCCGATTCCACACCGGCTGTGACCCCAAGCCTCGTCCCTATACGCGCTCGGTCTGGAGCAGCGAACCGTCTTGTGATCTTCCGCCCTCACCGTTAACCGGCTCCGACGGTCCCTGCCCCGCCGTTCTCGACTCTCAACGTCCCGAATCCCAAGGGCACGCACGAGGTCACGCCGGACAGGATCGGACCGGCTCGGTCGGCGAGTGGTACCCCCAGGGCATCACCGCCGATCTATCTCACTATCAGCCCGAGCAACAGCACCGGAAACTGTGCTGCCCTGCCCGATCGCCGACCAGACCCTGGCGTTCATTACACACACCGGCCTTCTCCCAAGCGGGACTTCCGCAGCAATACGCACCTGCGGTTGTGGCACTCCCCCGGTCAGCCGCTGTGCCTCTACGTCTTCACGCTCAACACCCTCACTCCCCCGCCGGGACGCGACGATCCCGACGTCCCCGCCTGGACCGAGAGCATCAGCTAGGTCGGCAGCGCAGAAGGCTCCGGAGCCATCGCGCAACGCTTCGCCGAATACGAACGCCGCCACTCCACCGGCAGCTCCTGGGTATCGAGGCGCTGCGCAGGCACCAATACCTGCGAGCATCTCAGTACGGCCCTCACCGCCCGCCGGGAAGGGCGGTAGTGGGGTTCAGGGAGTCAGCCCCAGCCCGAATCCCGCATGGAGATGGCAAAGCGAAGCGAAGGGCGCGATCTCGCGCTTCACCAGCCTCATCGAACTCCGGCAAGGTCTACCGGCTCGTCGGCTTGGGGTGGCATCGCGCCCTCAGCGGTGCGGGCTATGTAGTGACCAGAGCATAGGAGCACCGGGCAGCCAACGCGGCTTCACAGGCATCGCTGGCGAGGGCCCATTGGGCGTTGGTGGTCTCTTCGGATTCTGCCTGTCGGCACCTGTGGCCGTGCATCGTTCACTTCGTCGCCAGCAACTACCTCCCGCGCTCCCATCCTCCCCTTCGGTCGATGAGCAGCATCTGAACCGAAGCGACTCCCGGAACCGGGGTGTAGACGCCCGATCTCCATCGTCCTTGTGTCTCGAACAGTCGAGCTCCAGAGAGTTGCCAGACCGCACCCAGGAGGTTCTGGCCCGATTGGTCGCGCCTCCATCGCCCGGATAGGTCATCCGTGGAACGGCTGAGGGCTTGAACTGACCCGCTGGGCCAAGCAAGAGGCTCGCTCCAGACTGATGTCCAACGTCCCATCCGCTAGTGACCGGCACGGTTATCACGGCGTGATAGCTCAAGCAGCTGAGATGCGGGGAATCGATGTCCGCCCCTGTGCCCTCAGGCGAACTGGAGATGCGCCAGAGCGCAGCCCCTGACGTGCCCGTGGCAGCTACGCGTAACAGGCAACGTTGGCCCTCTCGACCGAGCCTGAGGGCCTGTCCACGGCCGCTCCTTGGCAGGAGTTGTCGGGGGCCAATGCGATGCTGGCGCCGACAGCTCCGCTCCCAGCGACCATTCAGGGGTTCCGATGAGTGAACAGTCAGCGTCTGACCTGTCTTCGGTCGACCTCGATGCCGCTTGGTGCGCCACCGACCTAGGCAAGTACCGTGCCTGCCGATACACCTACGAGCACTACTCCCTCGAGAGTCTGCCGCCACTGGACTCCAGCCAGTTCACGGGTGCCTTCGGATGGCTCGGGAACGCCGGCGACCCCATCCCTCGGCAGGTCATGAAGCTCAGCGACCTGGCAACAGACTTGGCCGCAAAGGGCCTCTCCTTGCCGCAGGATTTCGTCACGTTCCAGACCACCGAGAATCTGTACGGCTCGCTGGACGAAGTCTCGGTAACTGGGTGCTGGACGGATCTCTCGGCGCCGCTGTCCAGTCCGGTCGAGCCCGATGCCTTCCTGGTGCGGTTCTTCCGGGATCAGCAGGACTGCGTCATCTGGTACCTCTACCTCCGCCCGATGAGCGAGGCGTTCGTGGTGTACTCCGACCTCGACTACGAGATTGAGTACGAGGCGCGGCGCGACGGGGAAGAGACACAGACCGACCTCGAGGATGCAGAGGAGCAGAGGGCCGAGATCTTGTGGTGTGCGCCGTCGTTCGAAGAGTTTGCCCATCGGTTCTGGCTCGAGAACCGGCTCTGGCATGCGGTCAACGACGGTGAACTGCCAGTGCTCGAGCCGCGGCTGCAGGATTACTTGAATCACTACGCATCGCCTGGAGCTCCCATGTGACCGTGCCATGAGACGGCATCCCTAGGACTGTGAAGTCTCCCTCAGCGTCTTGTGAGTGTTGCGCTCGCAGAGCGAGGTGATGATGCCCCCGAGCGTCTACCGAAGCGCCGAGGCGTCCCCCTCCTTGACCCTCCCCCGAAGATCGCAGGCTGAGGGTCTTTCTGTTACCGGGTCGTCGTGCTTACATGCTCTATCCCCACCCACCATCGCCTTACAGGTCCGCCGCGGCGGGGCGGGCGCCCTCTCGGCGTCGAAGCAAGAGGCCTTCTTGCCTGGCTCGTCGTCACTCGCTCTGACCGCGTACGTCGTAGACCTTGCGCGCTCCGATCCTCGCCGACGTGATTGGTGGATGCGGTGAAGCACCGTTGGCCTATCACGGCGTGATAGGTCGACAGTGAGTGCGCACCTATCACGCCGTGATAGGTGCGCAGTTCTGATGCGCCCGTGCGGGTGGCACACAGCAGGGTAGGCAGGGCAGCTATCACGGCGTGATAGCCCATGAATGCAAAAAAACATGCCTAGCTAACGCGTGGCGTAGCAAGTCGATCTCTCGCGTTAGTAGAGTGTCGGACTATGACGTCACCTGACACCAGCGGCGACCGCGAGAAAGTCGTCTCCAAACTGCCCTCCTGGCTCCGCCAGGAATTGAAGATCCGTGCTGTTCAGCACAACCTCGACATGCAAGACGCCGTAGAAGCTGGCATCGAAGCGTGGCGCGGCCTCGGATCCAACCTCAGCCC
This sequence comes from Streptomyces sp. NBC_01166, assembly GCF_045039765.1. NCBI lineage: Bacteria > Bacillati > Actinomycetota > Actinomycetes > Kitasatosporales > Streptomycetaceae > Streptomyces > Streptomyces sp. NBC_01166. The sequence continues at coordinate 215,024 of NZ_CP108614.1, read as the reverse complement.
CATCGACACGAGCGGCGCCGAGTCCTTTGCTACCTTCCTGCCAGCCGAGCTCTGGTCAGGATTCCGCGCCGACTGCAAACTCCGAGGCGTATCCCTCATCCAGGGCCTCGCGCAGTCCGTGCAAATGTGGCTCGACATCAATCCCGCGCCAGCCGTGAAGCGCCCCGAGATCGTCCGCCGCTTCATCGTCTGCAACCAGAAGGGCGGGGTCGGCAAAACCGCCATCACCGCCGGCACCGGAGAAGCCCTCGCAGAATCCCCCACCGCGCTGGTACCCGTACGCGTCTCCAAGCACTTCGCCGCTCTACTCACCGCAGACGAGACCAGCACCCAGGACCCGCTCGCCCTCGAAGACCTCCCCGGCCTCGGCCAGCGAGTACTGCTCGTCGACTTCGACCCCCAGGGCCACCTCACCCGCCAGCTAGGACAGGAGCCCCTCCCCATCGGTGGGGACTCCCTCACCAATCACATGGCCGGAGAGGGCAAGGGCGAACTCCGCGACCTCATCGTCCCCATCGACGAAGAGCGCTTCGGTGAGCGACTCCATCTCCTGCCTGCCTGCACCGACGCCTTCCTCCTCGACGTGCGCCTCGCATCTGTGCGAGCACGCGAGGCTTCCCTGGAACGCGCCCTCTCCCCCATCGAAGCCGACTACGACGTCATCCTCGTCGACTGCCCGCCCAGCCTCGGCCTGAGCATGGACGCCGCCACCTACTACGGACGACGCCGCCCCCAGGAATCCCCTGGCAACTCCGGAGCTCTCATCGTGGTGCAAGCCGAGGACAGCAGCGCCGACGCCTACGGACTCCTCACGTCCCAAATCGAGGACATGCGCACCGACCTCGCGCTCGACGTCGACTACCTCGGACTCGTCGTCAACCACTACGACGCCCGCCGCGGCTACATCGCCACATCCTCCCTACAGTCCTGGATGGACATAAAGGATCCCCGCGTCGTCGGCGTCATCGGAGACCTCAAAGAACAGAAGGAGGCCGTCCGCGCCAAGCGGCCCCTCCTCGCCTACGCGCCCCGCTGCGACCAATCAGTCGCGCTGCGCGCCCTCGCCCGGGAGATCAGCAAGTGAGCAAGGCCAAGAACCTCGGCGCCGGAGCCTCCTTCGCACAGGCCCGCCCCATCAGTGCCCGCCGCGCCGCCATCGGCGCCGCCACTGGCGCGCCCACCGACGGAGTTCCCGACCCCACGGAACTCCCCCTCGGTGTCATCAGCCAAAACCCCGACAACCCGCGTGAAGAACTCCGCGACCTTGACGGACTTGCCGACAGCATCCGAGAAATCGGACTCATCAACGCAATCACGATCGCCAGCGTCGAGGCATACCTCGCCGAACGCCCAGACCGGGCAGATGACCTCGACGAAGGCGCCCGCTTCATCGTCATCGACGGCCATCGCCGACTCGAAGCCGCCCGGCTCGCCGGCGCTCCGAAGATCCGGGTCAGCGTCGACAACGCCCTCGTCTCCACCGACGAATCCCTCCTCGAAGCAGCCTTCGTCGCCAACGTTCACCGCGACGACATGAACCCCCTCGAGCAAGCCCAAGCGCTGCGCAAGCTCGTAGAGTTCTACGGTTCACAGAACAAGGCAGCCAAGAGGCTGGGCATCGGGCAATCGACCATCTCCTCGAAGCTGTCGATCCTCGACCTCGACCCCGAGCTGCAGGCCGACCTTGTCGCCGGACGTCGAAAGATCGAGCACGTGCGGAACTTGGCCAAGCTGGCCCCCGAGGAGCAACGACAGAAGGCGGATGCCCGAGCTGCTGCATCCACAGAGGCGAAGTCCCCTGTCGCACCCCGCGCGGATGTGATTCAGGAAGCTGCCCTGCCACAGCCTGAGACACCGGCTCCTAGCCCGATGACGCCGGTGGATCAGCCACAGCTATCACGCCGTGATAACTCCGCCGCCGCCGGGAAACCAGAGACCACCCCTGAAGAATTGCCAGCCCAGCGCACGGAAGCCGACAACCACCAAGCGGACGTCCCGGAGCTTGCACCGGGGGAGTCGGGCTTCGCTCCGCTGGTCCGCGTCACCAACATGCCGTGGCACGACGGTGACGCCGTGGCGGAACTCGTACTGAAGAAGATGGACGCCGAGCAACAACAAGTACTTTTGTCGCGGCTTCGCAGCGTACACAGCGAGGCGGCCAGCAGCTGAGCCGCAAATCTCTGAGGTCGAACGGAGGGCTCGAGAGTGGGGTACCCGGGCGTCGCCCCGCATGTCGGATGTGGGGCCGCCTCGGGACCGGCGGGCAGACGGCCCACCACGATCGGCAGCTAGCCCCGGCATATGTGCGAAGTGGCCAGGGCCAGTACGAGCGCCGCCCCGTCATCGGCAACGCATGGTTCGGCGGGTCGGCTCGGCGACCTGCCGAACCACGAGTCCACCCGGCTCTCCCCGAACACAGCTCGATGGTTCGTTAGGACCAAGAGGTCCTAACAGAAGCCGTTGATCATGCGACTGTCGGCTTGGATGCTCGTTGGGTCATCCGTAGCAAAAAGAAACTCCCGGCCGTGGATCGTCTCGGATGAACTGCTCATCGAGCCGTTGTTGCCGGTCCCGGTGCCGAAGATGCCTGCAGGCAGGCCGCGAGTGCCCGACCGGCGGGCTCTGTGCGGGACCCTGTTCGTGCTGCACACCGGCATTCAGTGGGAGTACCTGCCCCAGGAGCTCGGTTTCGGGTCCGGCATGACGTGCTGGCGGCGCCTTGCCGCGTGGAACGAGGCCAGGGTGTGGGACCGGCTCCTTGCAGTCCTGCTGACGAAGCTGCGCTCGGCGAGGCAGCTGGACTGGTCCCGGGCGGTGATCGACTCCACCCACGTCCGGGCTGCCCGACGTGACCCAAAAGCGGACCCAGCCCGGTCGACCGAGCACGTCCGGGCAGCAAGCACCACATCCTTGTCGACGGGCAGGGCATCCCACTCGCTGTGTCGCTGACCGGCGGAAACCGCAACGATGTGACGCAGCTGTTGACTCTGCTTGCGAGGATCCCGTCCGTAGCGGGCCTGGTCGGCAGACCACGACGCCGGCCGGACGTGCTGCTGGCCGACCGGGGCTACGACCATGACAAGTACCGCCGTCTCGTCTGGGCCCAGGGCATCAAACCGGTGATCGCCCGCCGCGGCATCCCGCACGGCTCCGGCCTTGGCGTCGACCGCTGGGTCGTCGAACGCACCATCGCCTCCCTCCACAGCTTCCGGCGCCTACGCGTCCGCTGGGAAAGACGCGACGACATTCACGAAGCCTTCCTCGGCCTCGCCACCTGCCTCATCACCTACCGCCACGTCCAACGCCTCTGCCAGGATCCTTGATCCGCAATTCGGTCGACAGTTCGTCACATCCTCGGCAACGATGCGGTGCCGTCGAACCTTCACCGGGGGCCATCAGTGTCGTCCAGGACCGCAGACATCGACTTCACCTTCGCCCACGAGCTCACGGTCCGCGCCAGCATCACGGCCTTGGCCGCCACCGGTTGGGCGCTGGAGGATCCGCTCTCGTTCATGGTGAACGACGACGACGACCTATACGACTGGCGGACCACAACCCGCGACCACACGCAGGATGTCTTGGCCATCCTTGACGCACCCGAGAACGCGAACCACCACGTGGCCGTCTGCATCTACCACGGGAAGGCGAGCACAGGCGGTCAGCTCCTGTTCTTCCCTGGCCGCATGACCTGCAGCTTCCTCCCGACCATCAACCGGCGGCGTCTACCTGACTCGGTCGAGTTCACCGACCTGAGCTGGTACATGCACACACTCGTGCCGCCCCTGCTGACGGTCGGGCTGAAGAGCTACGAAGCATGCGACATCGGTCACTGAAGCCGCCTGATCGATCAGCCCCCGAACCACGCAAAGGCCTTGTTGGGACCTCTGAGTCCGAAGTTCCTCTACGTGAGACCTGCGGACGAGTGGCATGGTCCACGGCCATGGCAGACATAGGTACGAAGGTTTCTACGACAGCCGGGGTGCTGGCAGGAAGTGGGCTGACAGGCCTGCTTGCCGCTCTAAGCGATCGCCGCAGGCTTAAGGATGCTGCCGCAGCACAGGAAATTGAACGGTCCATGAGCACGCGCGCTGGCTTCGCGAGAGGCGGGCCCAGACCTACCGGGAACTCCTTGAGGTAGCCCACGACACCAAGGTCACGATCCTCGCACTGTCACGCTCCGCAGAGACTATGGAGGGCGGGCCCCTCAGGAGCGCTCTTGAGGACGCTCATCGTCGCCTTGTACGCTGCCGCCGCCTTGTCACATTGGAAGGGCCCGATGAGGTCGCGGTCACTGCGAAGGAATTCGAGGACCAGATCTGGCGGATGTACCGGGCCGTTCGCAATGCCCTCGACGAGGGTTCGACCCCTGACGAAGTTCGCAGAGTCGGACAGACACAGAGCCGCATGGCCTCGCAGACCGAGGCCGAGTTCGTACAGTCCGCACACCAGATACTGCAGGCAGCGACTTGAGAGCTCAGTAGCGGTGGGCTGGGGGAGGACCGTCAGGACGCCGCCCCAAGTCTCTACGGCACGTCGCCGACCGAACCATCGGATGCCCGAGCAGCTGCTTCCGCTGTGCAGAAGCCCTCGACCGAACCCGGCGGGGGAGTGAAGAGGCTGTCCCCATCCTGAAGCACCAGCCCCCACCCCGAGGAGGACGGTGGACCAGCCAGAGCTATCACGACGTGATAACTCCGCTGCCTCCGCGCCAGCAGAGTCCGCCCCTGAGACTTGCCTCCCAGCGCTCGGAAGCCGACAGTCAGTACGCGGATGTCGGAGCTCACACCGGGGGAGTCGGGCTTCGCTCCCCTTGTCCGCGTGCCAAGTTACTGACCGAACGTCGGCCCCCCTCGTCTAGCGCGGGGCCGCCAGACTGGCTGACAGACGGATACGTCGAAAAGACAGCTGGCCCCGCGTACGTGCGAAGTGGCCGCGGGGCCAGGGCGAGCGTCGTCCTGTCAGAGCGCTCAGGCCGACCGTACGGGGGGGCACCGGCAAAGCGCATCTGCTGGCATCTCGCGCTGCCGCCGCCGGGAGGGGGAGTTGTCTCGGGAACAAGGCCCGGCAACCGTGGGCCACGCCCGATCGTCGGAGAACGGGAAGAACGAGCCTGAACACGGCCGACCTCTACACGGCGGAGCCCCCTCTGTGCCAGCAGTCCGCAACCACGTCAAGCCCTGACCAGCGAAGGAGGACGCCAACGACCAAAGGTTTCAGGTCCCACAAATGCCTGAGTCACGGTCGGTGTCGCTAGTGACAAGCGCCGACTATCCAACCGCTGCTTGCACCGTCGGTGCTGCCAACGCAATGCAGGCGCTGGTCGCCCCCGCAACCACGCTCAAGGCTGTCAACTCGCGCAGAACTCGGCGAAGTCTGAATCGCAGTAGCCTCACTATCCCCACCCTTCACTCGCATAGCCTTGTGAACAGGCGCTCAACTACCCGCAAGCGAACTGAACATGCCGCCGACTAGTGCCGCATCAGGCAACGTTCGCCCCGCCGTGGGAGACTGCTCCGTCGACTGGGGGAGAGGGTGGCCGTGGAGACTGCCAACCGCGCGCTGACGGCGGACGTGATCACGGCGCTGAGGTACTGGCCCGGTGTCATATGGGGAGGTCAGAAGAATCCTCCGGACCCGGTGGACATGACCGTCCTGCCGCCCTTCTTCAACCAGACGCTGCAGGACCTTCCGTGGTGGAACCGCGACTGGAGAGTCGACCGCGTCCAGCCGAGACATCCCGTAGAGACCGGGGATCACCGCTGCGATCCCGCCGTGAGGTTCACCGAGGTGTCGATCCCGGGAACGGTCGCCTCCGACAACGGCGAGAGCCTGCCGTTCGTCGCGAAAGTCGGGTTCATGGGCGACCAACTCATGCGCTTCCAGGCCAAGATCGGTGACGTTGTCATCGGCCCGGCCGTTTCCCCTGCCGGGCGGTCGGAGCCCCATCCGTTCGGACGGTTGCTCACCGGGTTGATGGACCAGCGCGGGATTCCGGTCAGGGACATGGCTAGGGCCGCCGGACTGTCGATGTCCACCATCCACATGCTCCGCCGCGGACACAATCCGAACTTGCTGCAGGCCCGCCTGATCGCCGGGATCCTGGACATGTCCGAAGCGGACGTCAGAGTCATCGCTGGACTCGACGACGGTAGTACGCAGTAGCTGACAGGTGGCAGCGCACAATAGGGAGTTGGCGCTGCGTCAAGCGACGTTCGCCCTGGTGACGACTTCGCGTAGGCGCTCGTCGGCGGCGTGCTTGTTCCGCCAGATGATGTAGCGGCGGATCATGCTGCCCTGGGCCTCGTGGCTGGGATGATCGGTGCCGTCGAGGGCGAAGTAGCGCAGGGCGGTGAACTGGGCCTCGATCCGGTTGAGCCAACACTAGGTGGACGGTGTTCGGGCCCACGAACGCCCTGCTGCACGCGGTCTCGGTGGAGATGACCGATGGCGACGCGACCGAAGCGCTCCGCCTGGCCGACCGGGTCGATACCGACCGGCTCCCGTCGAGGGAGCGGCAGTTCACCTTCGGACTGGAAGTCGCCCGCTGCTACGACCTGCGCCGCGACGATGCCGCCGTGCTAGTGCAACTGCTGGAGCTGGAAGCCCTCGCCCCGCAGGACCTTCAGCGCAGCACTTTGGGCAGGAGCCTGGTCGTCTCTCTCGTTGGCCGGGCCCGCCCGGCCTACCGCAGGCAGGCCACCGCGCTGGCCGAGCGCCTGACCCTCCTCTGAGCTCTCCCGGGCCCTCAGGCGACCCGGACTCTCAGCTCGGGTCGCGGCCCGCTCCTCGTCGTACGGTCACACCTCGAACCACGGCCAGGGGGAGCGGGATGGACACGGGCAGCGCTGCACGGGAGAGGTCAGCAGTGAAATTCGAGGGCGCCATGACACCGGCCGGTGCGGACTGGGACGCGATCCGCGTACCGCGCTTCCTGGGCCTGCAGGTCATCGAGGCCTCGGCCCTCAGGTCGGTCCGGTCATCGTGAATCCGGGAGCCCGCACCATGTACTTCCTGGTACCTCCCGGCACCACCGACGCCTGGACCGCGATGGCCCCCGCCGCAGTGCTCGGCGAGGGAAGCCACGTGTTCCTGCCGGCCCGGCAAGAGCAGAGACCACCCGGTCCTTACTGGCTCACTCCCCGCCAGCAGCCCCTCGCCGACACCCCCACTCTGCGCAGGACCCTGGAACCCCTCCTGCGCAGCCACCCGGGAACCGCTCATGACCCGCGGCTCGACCTGGCCCGCCTGACCTTCGGGCAGGTCAAGGGGTGGAACTGCGCACTGTGTGGCGCACGCCTGCACGCCGACCGGTCTCTGGGTATCCACTGCTCCGGCACCGGACTCCTGACCGAAGCCACCGAACTCTGGGCCTGCGCACCTGTCTGCCTGTGACGGTCAGAAACAGACGCTTTCACGTGATCCGGTCCTCTGCGGACGCACGAGCAGCCGTAGTTCTTCCTCGCTCCTCGTCCTCTTCTAGAGTAATCGGCATGCCGATATCCGTACATGCGCTTGCACACCGGCCGGTGACCGCGGCTGTCGTCGCCGAGCTCGTTGCCCTACCAACTGTGGCTGCCCCGGACACCGACGACGCAATGGCTGCGGAGGTACAGCGGCGTGGATGGAGCTGGGAACACGAGTTGGTCTGCGACTCCGTCAGGACCCGGGACGGACATATCCTGTGCACCGACGGCTATGAGCCGTTCGGCCGCCCTGATGCCCGGCGCTTCCTTGTCTTCGGCGAGATCTATCCCGTCGACCCGGAGGACGACAGCATGGACAACGGCCCCTGGCTGTACGACATCATGGACGACTGGCAGCAGCTGCCCGGCTGGAGCGGCCGCCGGCCGTCCACAGACCAGGCCTGTGAAGCAGTTCTCGCCGAGGCGGCACAGGCCGTGACCGAACACCTTGGGTCAGGTCCGGAGAGGACACTGCTGTCGTCCGCAGCCATTGCCACCGGCCCACCCCTGACCCACCGCATCTGGCGCACCCCAGCCCACGCTGTGATCCTCGGGCCACATGCCGACAACGGCCCCTACGCCTATCTCACCCACCTGCAGCTGTCCCTAACACCCCTTACTTGCGGCCCCGACCTCCCGTCCGCTGACGACGAAGACGGCCTGACCGCTTGGATCAGCACTCACGTCGACTGGTGACTCCGCCTCCGGCGCGGGCGTGCGTCTCCGAGCCCTTTGTTACGTGGTGACGACCAGCACATATGACCGCCTGTCAAGTGCCTTACGGCCCTGGGAGCATGAGGGTGTAACACCGCCCAGCACCGGGAGTCCGTCAGTGAATCGTCGCCGTATCTTGCCTATCGCCACCGCATTGCTCGCTGTGATGCTGGCCGGGTGCAACCCGCAGCTGGTTGATGAAGGTGACGCGAAGCCGTCCGGGGCGGCTGGATCGTCCGCCTCGGCCGCAGCACCGTCTGGTGCGGGCGGTGGCGGCCCTGCCGAGGGTGGCCTGTCGCTCGTAGACGCCCTCGCGAAGATCCCGGCCGGGGTCGAGAAGCGGGAGGGGTACGAGCGCGACAGCTTCAAGCACTGGGTCGACGAGGACGACGACGGCTGCGAGACCCGGGCCGAGGTCCTCCTGGCGGAGGCGACCACGAAGCCGGAGCAGGGGGAGCGATGCGCGCTGACTGGCGGGGGGTGGAGTTCGTACTACGACGAGGTCGAGGTGACCGAAGCGCGGAAGCTGGACATCGACCACATGGTCCCGCTGGCCGAGGCCTGGGACAGCGGCGCCTACGACTGGACCGCCGAGCGCCGCCAGGCCTACGCCAATGACCTCGGGGCCGAGCGGTCCCTGGTGGCGGTGACCGCGAAGAGCAACCGGTCCAAGTCCGACAAAGACCCCGCCACGTGGCTGCCGCCGGCCGACGCCGCGCACTGCACCTATGGAGCCGACTGGACCGGCACCAAGCTCCGCTGGGGCCTGACCGCCGACGACAAGGAACGCGCCGCACTGCTCAAGCTCGCCGAAGCCTGCCCCGACACCACCGTGCAGTACAAGGTCGCGAAGTAGAACAGCGCCCAGTCGCCCCCGGGTACCTCTCCACACGGCAGAGGTACCCGGGGGCGGCTCTGTTGAAGCTCCTATAGGTCGTCAAGTCGGGCGGCGAGGTCCATAGGATGCGCTCGTGGCTCGGTTTGATGAGGTTAAGGCGACGTTCTGGGGCGAGGGCCTGTACGGGGTTCAGCCACCGCTAACCGACGCGGTCGTTCAGGATGCCGAGCTCCAGCTCGGTGTCCGTCTGCCAGCCTCGTTGCTGGAGATCCTGCGGGTCCAGAACGGCGGCCTGGTGGCGGAGGTGTGGAACGCGTTCCCGACCGATGTGCCGACGTCGTGGAGCGAGAACCACGTTCCGCTCGACGACATGATGGGCATCGGCCGTCACGACGGCCAGCCGTCGTTGCTGGACTCGGGTTACCTGGTCGAGGAATGGGGTCTTCCTTCACCTCTCGTTCTACTCTCCGGTGATGGCCACTGCTGGATCGCCCTCGATTACCGGACATGCGGAGAGCGCGGGGAGCCGTCCGTGACGTGGTTCGACGTGGACACTGACACGGAGCTCCCGCTGGCAACGGACTTCCAGACGTTCGTCGAGCGGCTGGCCGCGGCCGCGTCGCTCGATGACTCGGATGGCAGCCAGTCGGCATCATGATCCGGCTCCGCCCGAGCCCGCCGTGTTCAAAATGCCTGTGCTCCTGAGGTGCCTGTAGACCTCGCGGGCGACGAACCTCTTGAGGCACCGCATGATGTCCTTGGTGGATATGCCCTCGGTGGTGCGTCTGGCGACGTAGTCCCGGGTCCGTTGGTCGTGCCGCATGCGGACCAGGACGATGGTGTAAAGGGCACTGTTGGCGTTGCGGTCTCCGCCGCGGTTGATGCGGTGACGGTTGGTCCGGCCGGACTAGGCGGGGATCGGGGCGGCCCCACACAGGGGCGCGAAAGACGCTTCGGACCGGAGCCTGTCGGGGTTGTCTCCCGCAGTGATCAGCAGTTGGCTGGCTGTCTCGGTTCCCACCCCGGGCAGCGCGTCGAGGCTGGGCGCTGCCCGAGCCACGAGGGGAGCCAGGTCTGCGTCAGCCTCTTTGATCTCCTGCTGAAGGGCCTGGTAGCGCCGGGCGAGGCGGCGAAGTGCCGTATTGGCCGCGCAGGCCGGGTCCGTGAGGTCGCCGATAGGCCGGGTGCGGGCGAGGGTGTCGATCAGCAGACTGGTAGGCAGTCCTCGCAGCTTGTCCCGCAGGGCGGAGGGAGCGGTCACCATCAGAGCGCGGATCTGGTTGATGGTCTGCGTCCGCGTCTTGACCGCGCTCTTGCGGACCACACGCAGCGCGCGGATCGCTTCCACGATCCCGTCCCGGCTCTTCGGAGTTCCGTTCGCGCGACCGGACAGGACGGCGGTGGCCGCCGCGTAGGCGTCGATCGGGTCGGACTTGCCGTGGGCCCGCCTGGCTTTCGGTCCGGGCGGTCGACTTCGACGACCGTGATGCCGCTGGGCGTGAGGAACCGGGCGAGTTCGGCGCCGTAGGCGCCGGTGCCCTCCATCCCGACCGCGATGACCTCGCCCTGGGCACGCAGCCAGGCCGGCAGCTGTTCGTAGCCGGCCGAGTTCGTTTCGAACGGCTGCGTGTCCAGGTGGCGGCCGACCGAGTCGATCACCGCGGCCTGGTGGACGTCGGTGTGGGTGTCGATTCCACCGATCACCGCTATCTCGGGCGCTGACATGCTCGGCTCTGCCGTCCTTCCGTATGGATACAGGATCAGCGTGTGCTGCCCGGGCAGACGGACAAGACAGTGATGAGCCTGACGGCCAAGCTCCTATGAGGTCACGGACGCCCGCGAGCACACGCGGTGGCATCAACGCACAGAAAGCCGAAGCGTCAGTCGGACCCTGAGTCAGGCCCCCGGGGAATGCCGAGTACATCCTCACTGTCAGACCCCGCTCGTACCGTCGTAAGCAGGTACCCAATGAGGACGGGACCGCAGGACGAAGGAGCGGATCATGGGCGAGATCGAAATGAAGGGCCAGCACCTGGACCGGCTGCTGGCAGACAGCACCAGCACCTATGGCACCTCCTACCAGCACGCCTTCGAGCGCCTCGCCGAAAGCCACCGCGGCCGCCCCGCCACCGACATCCTTCCCTTGCTGCGTCGGGCGGCCGAAGAGTCGCTGCTGGAGTTCACCCCGGTCGATCTGCGCGAGCAGGCCGAGGCCATCAGCACGGGACTGCCGTACACACTGCGCGTGCGAGTCGTGTGAGTAGTGCCCGGCAGGAATGGCCGCCGTCGTGCCCACTCCGCGTCTGTGAGATCGCCTGGCCTCATGCTCAGCTCAACGATTCGGGCACGGCGGCCGTCACATGGGTTGCACGCCCCCTGCGTACTGGCCGCTCTCGGGTCTGGAGAGGAACACCCGGCGGGTTGGCAGATCGACTTCCCGAACGGCGACGGCAATCTCGTCGCCGGCCTCGAAGCCTTCTACTGGACTTGCCGCAGGGCGCCCGTCGATCTCTCCGAACGGGACCAGCCCCAAGATCCCATCTTCGAGGTCGACGAAGATGCCGATGGGAACCACCTTCGCAACCGTCCCGCGGAAGTCCTGGCCGACCATTGTGCGGTCGGCGAAAGCCTGGAAGGGGTCGGGCTCCAGTGCCTTCAACGACAGTCTGGCCTCAGCGTTGTGGGTGTCGGATCCGAGGAACTCACAGGCGACACGCTGCCCCACCTGAACAACTTCGGTGGGATCATCGAAGCGCCGCCAGGACAGTTCGGGGATACCGAGGAACCCGACACCGGGCAGGGTGGGATGACCAGGCCCGTCGTCCAAGGCCACGAAGACCCCGAACCGTTCGATCGCCACGACGGTGCCGGACAGGATGTCGCCGCGGTGCAGGGACTCCAGGTACGCCCAGAGTTCCGGGCTCTCAGACTGCCAATCCATACCCGCAACCCTGGCACACGACGTCATGTGCCGGCATGCCCTCAGGATGAAGCGACCATCTGCGATCCCGCCATGCCGCAGCCGTGAGGTGGCTGGTACTGGCTGGGGCGTCCAGCGCTACCAGCAGCCGGGCTCGGGCCCGGCCGATCAGAGCGGTCAGCGCGTCCGGCTGGGGGACGGTCTCCTGTTCGCCCCACAAGGTGGCGGTGCCGCGGGCACGGTAGACCAAGGCGGGCCGGCCTGCTTCGGCTCGGTGGCCGCAGGCGTCGGAACAGGCGGCGCAATCGCCCTCGCAGGCGGCGCGGCGGAACTTACTGCAGGCTGGATGCTCACCTGGCGCCCGCCCACCTCTCCGGTCCCCGTCCCTAACTGCTCAACGGGACAAGAGAACGGCACCGAAGAGCAAGCGTGTAGCTCTCCAGCGCAGTATCCGTCATAGGTCGGGGCAGCTGCGTGCCGTCACGCCCCCGGGCCCTATGCCGCCCGTGCGCAGTCTGCCTGGCCGGACGGTCTCCGTGAGCCGGGTGGACGCCGCCGGAACGAGCGGCAGGCCCACCCCGGCGGGGGGCCTGCCGGGGTGGGCCGCATCGTATGCGTCCCTCATCACTCAGCGCAGAGAGGTCACGTGAATGATCGCGCAGGTGCGAGGCGCTGTCCTGATGCCAGTAGGCCCAGACCGAACAGAACCGCGGCTACAGCCCACGCGCTCGGGCTGTCGGCCGGGTAGAGGGTCAGAGCCCACCATTCGCCAGTAGGTTGCCCGGATGGTTGATAGACGCGGCCGAGGCTGGCGCTGGCCAGTAGAAGAAGTAGACAGACGGCGCCTGCTGCTGCCTCGTTGCTCAGCCTGCGGACGATCAGAGCCACAGCGATGAGCACCATCAGGTTGCGTGGAATGTCCATGCCCACGATGAGGCCGGGCAGGTGAGCCACCACCACAGCTGTCGTGATGACAGTGAGGTCCCAGCGCCTTATGCGTACAACTGCCGTGATCTCGGATGCGTTGAGGCGGCGGTCAAGGCAGTAGAGGATGGCTCCGATGACCAGGATGGGTGTGAAGTACTGGAGGCGCATGCTGACCATTCCGCCCAGGAAACCGGGGACGGGTACTTCTGTCCCGCCGAGTACCCAGCAGACCAGGGTGAGCAGTACGAGTGCTGCGGGCACTGACCACCAGCGTCGTACGACGGACAAGTAGAGCTTCACGTCTGGCCTACCACGCAGTGCGTCTGGTCAAGGGCGGCTTTGGTGAACCAGTCGGCCTGCTGCGTGGACGGCAGTTCCCTTATCTGCTGCACCTGTGTCCAGTCCTGGGGAGGGACACTCGCTTGCACGTCCTTCTCCTCCACTCCTACGACCAGCGCTGCCCAAGTTTCGGCAAGGTATGGCTGTCGGCAGGCCCGCACGCCATGGAGTGCGGCAACGCCGGTGACGGCCGACCGTGCGAGGTCGATCTGGAATTGCTCGGTTGAGTTCTCCGGCGACCAGTACAAGGGCCACGTGCCCGGCTCCAGGCCGACGTCGTCAGAGCTCATTTGCAGCGTCTGCGGGGAGGGGACTCCGGCGGCCCGCAGTGCCTCCAGCGCGGGCAGGGAGTCATTGCGCAGGCCGGCGGCCTTCTTCTCGTATTCCTCGGGCAGGCAGAGTGCGGGCGACTTGCCCACGCAGACGGTGTGGCCGATACGCGCTTCGGTCAGCGGGCTGTATCCCCAGTCCGAGACAAGAGCGCGGCCGGTGACGAGCGTGGCTACGAGCACTGCCACGCTTGCCGCGATCAGCCACGGCCTACGGCGGGCCCCCGTCAGCAGGACGACAGCCACGGTGAGACCGGCTGTGATCAACCATGGAATGAGGTAGACGAGCGGGTCGAGGGTGTCGGTGAGAGTGGATCCTTCGGTGGCGAACCCGGCCAGGTGACGCCATGCCGGAGCGCTCAAGGAACGCGGCATGGCCAGCCATGCCCAGCTGCCGACTGCCGCGATCAGTGCGGCTACGGCGCGGGGACACAGCAGTCCCAGTACCCAGCCGATGACCATCCAGCCGCACGGGAGGACCAGCAGGTGCCCGACTGCGAGCAGACCGGCGCCGCTCGGCCAGACGCCGACCGTAATCCTGGCCATGATGAGGGCGCCGGCGACGAGGAGCAGGTGGAGGACGAAGACGGGCCGAGCCGCCCAGAACCACTGTCGCACCGTGCTTCGTGAACTGACTTTCCGGAGGTCTCCCATACTTCGCTGGCGGCCGGCTTCCCAGGCGGCGGCTCCAGCCACCACCGGGGCGATCACCGTGATGCCCCACGAGGCGAGTTCGCCCGAGGAGGGGCCGTAGTCGGGGACGCCCCAGAAGTTGTCGCCCCCCACGAAGCTAGCCATGTAGAGGAGCGCCGGCAGCAGCAGCCAGGGAGTCGAGGACGCGCGCAGGTTCCCGAACGAGATCACAGTTCCACCGATCCCAGCAGAGCCGAGTACGCGCTCTCCAGACGCCGTCCTGGAACACTTTCGGAGTCGGCGTAGCTCTCGAATTCCGCTACTCCGCCCTGGAATCTCGGACGGCCGTTCTCCAGTACGACGACCTCATCGAAGGCCTGGTCCAGATCGGCTATGTCGTGGGTGGAGACAATCACCTGCACGCTTCCGCGGAGCTCGACGAGCAGGTCATGGAACCTACGGCGCTGGTTGGGGTCCAGGCCGACCGTCGGCTCATCCAGCAGAAGGAGCTCCGCGTCGTGGACCAAGGCCTGGGCAATGGCCAGCCGCTGCCGCTGCCCACCGGACAGGGTGCCGATCTTGTCCTTCCTCTTCGCCGTCAGTCCGACACGCTCGATCGCGGCGGGGGCGGCACGCCATGCTTCGCGCTCACGCATCCCCTTGAGCCAGCCGACGTAGGCGACGTGTTCCTGGCAGGTCATGCCCGGAAGGAAGGAAGCCCGCTGGGGCAGCCAGGAAACCTTGCGCCGGTAGTCGTGCAGTGTCTTGCTGCTCGTGGACCGCAGCTCACCGAAGCGGACCGTGCCCCCCTGCGGGACGCTCGCGCTCGCTGCGAGCGCGAGCAGTGTGCTCTTGCCGGCCCCGTTCGGGCCCAGGAGCACGGTGTTGCCCGGCGAAAAACTCAGATCGAGTCTGTCGATGACAGGGCGCGTCCTGCGGCTGTAGCGGAACGTACAGGACTGGTAGTGCAACGGCATGAAGACAACCTCATCGACAGAACATGTTCCCCGTGCCGCTCCGCACGCGGAGCGGCACGGGGACAGTGTGATCAGTAGGTGACAGTCAGCGAGCGAACCGACACGTTTCCGCCGCCACCATCACTGACGACGAAGTAGTAGTCCCCGGCTCCATGGTCGACCCGATGGTTTCACCATGACTTGGCCGGACAGCTTTGCACTGCGCACATGCGACTTGAACGCGGCGGCTGAGAACGCCTACTTCATGCGCGACCACGCGCACAGCACCGAAGCGCTCATCGCACCCCGGGAGGACGCCCGCGAGGCCCACGACCGGTTCGTGAACGCAGCAGCCGCCTACCTCACCGGCGCCTGACCTCCTACCCAGCCGCTCCCGGACCCGCCGAACGCGTCGCACAGACTAACGGTCACCTCACCGACGCCGACCTCGACTGGCCCACATCGTCTCCGCGATCCGCGGCTGCCCTGATCCCGCTCCCAGCCACGGTCGGCACTGTCGCCCCGGGCACCTCCACACGGCGCAGGCACCCGGGGGCGGCTCTGTTCAAGCTCCTATAGATCGTCAAGCTGGTCGGCTGTCATGGCTGGGTCGTACTGTGCCTGGGTGCGCTACTTGGCTGAGCCCTTCATCATCGGGGCCTTGAGGCGGGGCCGTTCGGTCGAGCAGTTCCTCGGGCCGGTCGGCTCGTCCGAGCGCCCCGGTGTGAGATATGCCGAGGTCCGGGCGGCGAGGACGTCGTACGAGGTCTACGTCCATGCCGTCGAAGATGTCGGGCACGAGAGTCTTCTGGACCTGGAGGTGTTCCCGCCGTTCGATCAGGACTCCGAGGACGAGGACTTCGGCCAATTCCTGGGCACGACTGAGGACCCGCAGGACGCGCTGGTTCTTGCCGAGGAGTGCACGGGAGCCCTTCGCGGCGATGGGTCAACCAGGGTGTCGTGCAGGACGAGTACCGCGACTTCGTCCAGGCCGGCCGCCCGTCCGGCATGCCGCCGGACGGGTATCCCTGGCCTGACCTGCGCACCGGCCCATGCTGATGTAATCGCCTCGTAGGTGGCCCGTGCCGGGACCGGGACGCCGGAGGCTTTCATGCGCCTGTAGACCTCGCGGGCGACGAACCTCTTCAGGCACCGCATGACGTCCTTGGTGGACATGCCTTCGGCGGTGCGTCTGGCGACGTAATCCCTGGTCCGTGCGTCGTATTGCATGCGAACCAGGATGATGGTGTAGAGGGCAGTGTTGGCGTGCCGGTTCCACCGCGGTTGATGCGGTGGCGGCTGGGGCAGCCCTAGGAGCGCGGGGGAGCCGTAGGTACTCGGGTCACCGTCACGTGAGGGCGGGAGAGCCGGGGTGTCAGCCGTCTCCGCTGCCCGAGCACGTGGGATGGGATCGCTCGTCTGGTCAGTAGTTCCCGCCCACGATGTACGGGGACTGGAACATGTCGTCCGACAGTTCGACCTGCTTGGTGGCAACGAATGAGGCGATGGGGGTAGTTCTGCGAAAAGCACCTTCGGGAGCGGATGTCAGACACGTCGTGTGGTCGCCGGTCGAGGCTTCGGCTTCCTTGAAGTCGTGGGGGACGCAGTCGTCCGGGACATTCTGGAATCCGCACGCGGGGTTCGTGTCACTGTCACCCCGGAAGGACTGATGGATGCCCACGGCGACGATGGCTGCCGGGGCTGACTCCAGGAGCGAGTGGGCCTCAAAGTAACTGCCGGAGTGGGCCCCGCAGTCGCCGAAAAGGACGGATGGCTCGCCGCAGAAGCACTCGATTCCAGGGTCGCGCCCGGCGCCCTTTCCCCAGCCACCACGGAGACGCTATGACCACCCCCGCCCCCCACCGCTAGAACTCCCGCATCCCACGGAGCCGGACGACAACAGCCGCCCCTCGCGCCCGCGTCGACCCGATGACAGCCGGCCGCTCCTCGGCTCCACGCAGGGCGACAGGCCTGACCCACGCAGACGTCCTCGTTGCCCTCGAATGCGCGCGCCTCGACCTACGACACGAGGAGTCAGCCGACGACGGAGGCCGCGGCGAAGCGGTGCTCGCCGAGTGGGAGCGCATCGAGCAGCTGCTCGCCGACACCACGGCCCCTACACACCGGACACCGACCCCTTCGTCCAAGAGGAGCTCGCGATCGAGCAGCGCCGCCAGGACGCCGTGCAGACCGAGCTCGAGGTGCAGCAGCGCATTGCCGAGAGGGCCGACGAGCTGGCCCAGCAAACCAGTACCCCAGACACCACGACGGTGAGCCAGGCTGGTGACGAAGCCGCCCGGGACCATCTCGCACAGCAGGGGGACGGGCGGGTCGAGAAGGTCGACGCCTGGCTCCCCCAAGCCCTCGCCGACCACAACGGCCACTACGCGGATCCCGCTACACGCACCGCAGCCGCCGCCACCCTGCCCGCAGCTATACGCGCCCACGCAGCGCTGCTCTCTGCCCTCGCCCGCACCGGGACCCCAGCCGACGTAACCGAACTCCCCTTCACAGGCTGTCTCGCCCATGTGGACCCGGCAGCCACCGCTGCCCTCGCCGCATGGCTCGCCACCAGCCTCGCTGCGGACTCCACATCTCAAGGAGCACTGCTCCCTGCTCGGAGTGAGAGGGAACAGGCCCTGGCGCAAGAAGCTTGATCAGCGGGCGGGGCGCAGTGCTGTCCGGCACCACCCCGCCAGGGCGCCGGCGACAGGGGGCCCGCCGCCCCCGCGGTTTTCTGTAGTGGGTGGTCCTGGTACGGAGAAGCGCGGCATACTCGACGCATGGCTGGCATCGAGATCGACGACACCACCCTGGACGCACTGCAGGCCCTGGCCGACGCAGAAGGTCTTCCGCTGGATGACTACCTGGCCCAGGTAGCCGCGGAGAAGAGGCGTGAGCTCGCGCTCGATGAGGGTGCAGAGATCTTTCGCCGGGTGACCGGCGACACGGCGACGGCCAGAGCATTCGACGCCGAATACGGCGGACCCGCGGCGGCCACGCTCGCTCCGCGGGCGGCCTGACCTGTGCCTGCCGAGTACTACGTCGATTACCGCTGGTTCCTGGAGCGGCAGGCCGACCTGCTGGACGACCTGGCCGTCAACGACTACTCCGTGTTCGCTGGCCTGGCCGCTCGGCACAAGACCGACCCGCCCCGCCACGACCAGCACACCCCGGACCCCTTCTGGCGGGCCGCTGTGATGCTGGAAGAGTGCGTTCTCCTGCGTCCGCTACCTGCTCGCAACGAGCTGTACGGGTTCGGCGTCGCCGTCGCCTACCTGGGCATGCACGGGGAGCAGATCAACACGAAGTTCGAAGCGTGGCGTGACCTGATCGCCGACATCCGAACCCTGCAGCTGGACTCGTACGCCATCGCAGAGCGGCTGCGATCGCTGCGGACAGAATGACCAGCCCGAGTCGCATTCCGTACTTCGGCAGCGTCACCTGCCGCGCCTTGTCCAGGACCGGAGTACGGGCCTGCACCGGACCGAAAATCAGGGGGCCGCGGGCGGTGCGGTGACAACCGCGCCCCCGCGGTCGAGACCCCGCGCTGCTCCAGCAGCTGCACCAGCCGCGACGCCTCAGCGGTCGCCCGGTCTTCTTCCTCGCTGGTCAAGGGCCGTTTCAGCAGGCTCAGCCACTCCACGACCTCGCGCCGCAGAGCGGCCACCGGCGCGCTCGGACCGTCGTAGGGCAACCCTTCCGCCCGGCAGGTGACCCGCGCGGTGTGCTCCTCGACGCCCACGAGGACCTCGGCACGCCACACCAGAGTGGTCAGCCCCTGCGGCGCGCTGATGCGCCGGAGTGCCGTGGGGCCCGCCTCACCGGGTCTTGACGTAGCACGTGATCACCGGGTCGGAGCCGGCTCCCCACCCGCCGGCGCGGGGCCAGGTGTACGTGAAGTGGCCCTTCCTCACTGCCTCCCTCGTCCAGGCGGAGGGCGCCGCGTCATGGGCGTCGTCGCATGCCTCACCGGCCATCCGCTTCGCCGCGTCCTTGCCCGGATACGTGGCGTCGAACCGCGCGTGACCGAAGACGCGGATGTCGTGAGGCTGCTCGCAGGGAAGGGAGACCACCATGCCGAAGGTGCGGGTGCCGGTGGCGAGGTCGGCACACCCCCCCTTCTTCACCTTAGCGACCTTCGTCACGGCCTTTTTCGCGTCGAGTGCCGGCTCGGACGCCGCGGGCATGACCGGGGCGGAGACCCCAAAACCCGTCAGGTCCAATCGGGCGCGCAGCCCGGTCATGCCCTTCAGGGCGCTGTCCTTCCGGGCGAGCAGGGCGGAGAGGTCCGCCTCCGCCCGCAGGACGCGGCCCTTGGCGTCCACGGAGATGCTGAGCGGCACGAACGGGACGTCGCCGTTCGCGTCCATGGATATGGCGAGTTCTGAGCCCAGGTCCTTGGGGAACAGCCGCAGGGCGTAGGTCTGGCTGAGTTCTGCCCGGTAGACGCGCCCGCCCTTCTTCGCCGGCGCCTCCTTCACGTCCTCAGCGGCACTGAGAACCTCCAGGAGGGTGCCACCGAACGCGGCCTCGGATCCCCGCAGCGTGTCGACCGCGGCGCCGGGCGCGATGGCGCCGGAGTTGCCCTCGTAGAGAAGCCAGTAGCGTGCCTCACCCGCACGCAGCCTGATGGTGCCGGGGTCGACCGCCAAGCGGGTACGCGTCGGGGCGCGTCCCGCCAGCCGGGTGCCCAGCAGCGTGTCCTGGGCCTGCTGCGGGAGCTTCTCGGCCGGAGCCCAGTCGATCGAGCCGACGGCCCGGCCGCCCGGGAAGTCGAGCCGCCCCGAGGTCGTCTGCACCGTGTCGCCCGACGGTGAGCTGAAGGTCAGGGTCTGGGTGAAGGCCGCCGAACGCGCGGCCTGTGTCGCCAGCAGCGCCTGGTGCGGCTGCTGTCCGACCGGTACGTCGAAGACCGGGTGGGCGGGCTTGTCGTCCGCCGCGCCGCCGGAGCAGCCGGTCAGCAGCAGGGCGGCGGACGCGGCGACGGCGCAGAGCGGGTGGAGGCGGCTTGTGATCACGTCGGTTCGACCAGGGAACCGGGGGGCTGGTTGCCCTCCTGCGGATAACGGAACGGTCACCCGCCCTGCGGTCCCGGCGGCGCTGCTCAGGCTGCTCCGCCCGTTCCTTCCGCAGCCTCTCGATTTTCTCACGCATCTTCTCGAATGAGGGGAAGCGCACCAGATCCGGGAGACTTTGGTCGGACCGGATCTTAGCGATCGTTGCGTGCTGGTCGACCTTCACGTACTCCGCCGGCGTCGTCTCGGTGCCGGGGATGAACTCGGCTACGCGGTAGCTGTAGGGCGGGTTGAACTGGTACACGCCGCGCTTCACCTTGAACACGATGCCGTGGAACATGACCTCGCCCAGGCCCTCGTTGGCCTTCGTCCGGGACACGTCCAGCACCGCGGCCATCTCACCTTGGGTCAGAGGAATGCGCCCACCTCCTCGCTCGCACGCCGGGGTGCGGGTTCGCCCGGCGAGAGACTGAGGGAGCTCGTCTCCCACTCAGACCCTGTCTTGAGTCCCTCGGCATAAGGCCAGGTCACAGGTGCTGTGAGCACAAAAGTGGGGGACCGAAGGGACTGAAGGGACCGAACTTTCCAGTTCCACGGATCACGTGTGCGTGTGTATGCGTACGCGCGAGACTAAGGAACTCTAGTCATGTGTAGCTCATAACTAGAACTTTCAGTCCCTTCAGTCCCTCAAAAAGGGGGGGAGGGGCATCTGACCTGCACTTTTAGGGGAGGGACTGAACAGGGACCGAACAGGACGTGGTCCTTCAGTCCCTCCCTGCCGGTGAACGCGGCGTGGGCACCGACACGCCCGGGCCGGAAACGCGCTGCAACTAGGACGAGGAGGGCTACCCGACCCAACTCCCCAGGGACGCAAGGGACCGAAGGGACTCAAAGTTGGAATCGGCTACACGGAAGCCCAACGCCCTGTTGTAGGCTCTGGGCTCATTGGAAAACTCAGTCCCTTCGGTCCCTCGTTTGCCAGCAGCAGACGCTTGACCAGGTCTTTTTGTGGCCAGGGACTGAAGGACTGTTGGCCCCCTGCAAGGACGATCAGCGTGCCGCGTCACAGCGAGACCAGCGTTCCCCGTACCGCGGGACACGCCAGTCCCTACGCTGTTGCGCGCTGGTGCGCCGGAAACGGCTGGCCCGTTCACCCTCTCGCCTCAGGACGCAAGACCCCAGCAGCCAACTGTGCCTCCTGCCGAGAGACCACACACCGACCTCACCAGTGCCCTTGCCACGCCAAAGGCAAGTGGTGCCACGGCTTCCACGCAGCCACGACCGATCCCAAGCTTCTGGACGCCTGGTGGGGGAGCAATCCAGCCCTGGGGGTCGGAGTCTCCTGTGGGCCGGCACGTCTGGTCGTCCTCGACATCGACGCGCACAGTGTGGAAGTCCCCGACCGCGACCGGCTTCTTCCGGGCATCCCCATTCACGAGAGCGTCAACCTCGACGGCCTGGCCTCAGGTTTCGACACCCTGGCTCTCCTTGCCGCCCTCCGCGGCAAGGAGAGCCCAGCAGACGACGACTCCACCCTCCGTGTCAGAACCCCCTCCGGAGGACTCCACGTCTGGTACCAGGCCCCGAGCCACGGCCCCCACTACAAGTCCTCCGTAGGCTCCAGCCCCAACGTAGCTCTGGCCTGGCAAGTAGACATCCGATCCACCGGCGGATACATCGTCACACCCGCCACACGCACACCCGCCGGTACCTACCGTGCGCTCGGTACAACCCGCATCCCAGCCCCCCTGCCCAGTTGGCTGGCCACGGAACTCCGCCGCACAGGGCACGTAGTCAACAACCTCCCTGCGCCCAGCCCCCGCCCGAGCCGAAGAAGCGCGGCCCCGGCCAGGGAGCAGGCACCACGCCTTCTCGAACCCCTCCTGGCCCAGGTCGAAGCATGCGCTTCGGCACCCGAAGGAACGGCATTCACAGAGAAGCTCAACCGGGCTGCCTACACTGCCGGAGGCCTCGTAGCCGCAGGCCACCTCGACCACAACCAAGCACACGACCTGCTCACCGCGGCCGCCGACGCCGCGCGCCCCCACCGCCACCGTCACAGCAGCGCCGTCATTTCCTCTGCCTTGTCCGCCGGCGCCAGCCGGCCGCTCCATCTCAAAGGACGCCCATGAGCAGCGCTGACAGCCCCCGCTTCGACGCCACGGCAGCGGCTCAGCAAATGCTCGAGCTCGAAGTCCAGAGCACCCAGCCCAGCCTCCCCGCACAGCAAAACACCGCCAGCGTCGTCACCGTGCACGAAACGACCATGCCCCGAGGCCTACTCC
Source organism: Streptomyces sp. NBC_01166 (assembly GCF_045039765.1). NCBI lineage: Bacteria > Bacillati > Actinomycetota > Actinomycetes > Kitasatosporales > Streptomycetaceae > Streptomyces > Streptomyces sp. NBC_01166. Next base: position 192,602 of record NZ_CP108614.1, on the reverse strand, counting down.
CGGCCATGCTCACCGACCGCGGCAACGCCAAACTGTTCGCCATCATGTTCGGCGACCAGTTCCGGCACGTAGAAGGTTTGGGCTGGTACCACTGGGACCAGTACCGATGGAAGCGCACCGGCGGAGAGAAAGCCGCAGTCTGGGCCGCCGGAGACCTCGCCGAACAAATGCCCACCAACGACCCGACGGGCACCTTCCACGACCGGGAAATCAACGCCCACCGCCGCAGGTCCATGTCCACCCCCGGCATCAAGGCGCTGCTCACCCAGGCCAAGGCGTCTCCCGCGCTCGCCCTGGACCCCGATGTCCTGGACGGCGACCCTTACGCCCTGTGCACCCCGGCCGGAGTCGTCAACCTCCACAGCGGTGACCTACACAAGCCCGACCCCGAAGCCGACATGCATTCCAGGGCCACCCGCGTCGCTCCCGAAGCAATGCCCACCCCCCGCTGGCACCGCTTCCTCCATGACACCTTCGGCGAGGACGCCAAGGGCCAGGAGACCATCAACTTCCTGCACCTGCTGCTCGGCTACTCCATCACCGGCGACGTCGGCGCCCAGGTCCTGCCCTTCCTCTACGGCACAGGCGCCAACGGCAAGTCCGTGCTGCTCGACGTCATGACGCAGATCCTCGGTGACTACGCCCAGGCCGCCCCGCCCGGCTTTCTCATGGAAAAGGGCAAGTTCTCCGAACACTCCACCGAACTGACCGAACTCCACGGTCGACGCATCGTGGTCTGCTCCGAGCTCAAGCCCAACGACAAGTTCGACGAATCCCGGGTCAAGCTCCTGACCGGTGGCGACCGCATCATGGCCCGCCGCATGCGCCAGGACTACTTCAGCTTCAACCCCACCCACAAGCTATGGCTGCTCGGCAACCACCGCCCCGAGGTCGGCACCGGCGGCCACGCCTTCTGGCGCCGCATCCGACTCATCCCCTTCGAACGCGTCGTCTCTGCCACCCGCAAGATCGACAACCTGGCTAAGGAACTCGTCCAAAGCGAAGGACCCGGCATCCTGCAATGGCTCATCGAGGGAGCCAAGCTCTACCTCGCCACCCGCGACCCCCTCGCAGGTCCCGCCACAGTCCGCTCCGCAACCGAGGCCTACGCCACCACCGAAGACCACATCGGCCGCTTCCTCACCGAATGCTGCACCACCGACAGCCCTGACAAGAGCCCGGACCGGGCCCCCGGAGACCTCCGAGTCGAGCAAGGCCTGCTCTACGCCACCTACAGCAGCTGGTGCAGCGCCGGCGAAGGCATCCGCCCCGCCACCGCACGAGCCTTCGCCACCCGAGTCCGCCAAGAACTCTCGCTTGCCTCGCCCGCCGACATGATGAAATCCAGCGGCAAGAAGTACTACCCAGGCCTCGGCCTTCTCACCGACGAAGACCCCCAGGACGACCATGCCTGACCTTCGCGCCCTACGCACGCACACCTTGGCCGCCTATCCTGGACACGGTGCCCTCACCCGGGAACGTGCTCACCACACAGACACTGGCCCACAAACGGGCAAGGACAACGAAAAGGGGCTGCAGCCATGAGCTCGCTGCTGAACGAGAGCGACCTCTGCCACGAGAACGCAGTGGTCTGGCTGGAAAGCCCCGATGAGCTGGACTACGTCCGCCAAGCCCTCGACAAGACACCACGACGCCGCGGCAAGCCCCGCTACGAGCGTGACGGACGCATGGTCGGCTACACCGAACTAGACGCCCACGCCGAAGCCGACCCTGACAGCGGCCTACAGCTCCGGCGCGTTTTCTTTCTCCTGCCGCACGACCGTGACGCCGCCCCCGACGGCCCCTACCACGAAGGTGCACCCGGCGAAGCCGTCGACCCGCGCACCATCGAGCCCCGCCGCGTCGGCGACAAAACCCCCCGCTCCCAACGAGGCCCCGCCGCGATAGCAGCCACCAGTACCTGACTGTTATGCGGGAACAGCCACGCTTGCCTAAAATGCGCTGGTTTTCACCGTCATGCCGGACGTCATCACGATCGCTTGAGGAATGAGGTAGTGCCCCGCTGGTGGCCGAAGCTGCCGAAGCGAGTCGCCGTCGGGTACGGGCTCAGCGGCCAAGCCGGTAGCCCATCACCGCCGACCTTCTGGGGCGCGACGCAATACGACATATGCTGTCGAGGGCAAGCAGTGTGCTGGCTCGAGCTGACCTGTCGCGTCGGCCTCGGCCTGGACCCACTGGAGCAGGCGCTCTGTAGGCCGACCCACAAGGTGGCGTTCATTGACGGTCTTCGACGGTCCGAACCTCTTGGGCAGATCATGCCAGTGAGAAGACCGCGACCATGTACCTGGCCGGACTCCACGTCGCCGACGTTTTCCTCTGGGTCCGCCTGCTGACTGGGCTGGCTGGATCCGTTGCAGCCGCCCAGGAAGCGACCTTCGCACCCGTGACAGACAAGTCAACCATGCTCGCCCATATTGCCCCAGAAGTCGGTATTGAGACGTTCCGCCTTTCACCAGCTCCGGCGCCTTGGTGGGGCACTCCACCGGATCCTCGGAATCAGCGTTGTCGAGCACCGCTGTCTGCACGGGACGAGCGTCCCTGGCCATCTTGCCCCCAGGGTGAAAAGCGGTACGGGAACTGACCTTTGGAGGGTAAGGCACCCACTGACACAGCCGGGCGAAACGGCGACCGGATGATCGCGCAGAGGCCGGTGCCACGTGGAGTGCTGCCTTCACTGCGGGCCCTTGACGGTGCCGCTGGGCAGGACGACCCTGCGCAACGGAGAAGAGAGCCCCGCCGTGCGCCTTCGACGTCGCAGCCGGCCTGCGCCCGGACTTCGCAGGCTCGGATTCCTTCGGCGAGAAGGGAACGGGCTTGGTCCCGGTCGATGGGCCGGCGCCGGCTTCCTGCGGCGTGGCGATCACTGCCGGCCCGATACCGATCTCGGGGTACTCGGATAATCACGCGGTCAATCACGTTTTGATGGAAGAGGGGTTCCTGTGCGCATGGTGCGCCGCGTGGATTGAAGGCGCGGATCTGCAAGTCATCGTTGTCTTACGCCTCTTGACGAACAAAGGGGGCCGGGGCACCGGTCGTTCTGCATATGATCTGTGCGGGGTTCAGGGAGGGGCTGATCGTGGCGTGGGATGAGAGCAGCGGGGGCGGTACACCGGCTGGCCCGTCGGCTCCGGGTGGCGGGGGTCTGTTCGGCTCGTCGCCGGCGGAGAAGAGTGCGGCGGCGAACGACATCGAGACCGAGTTGGAGCCGGACACCAAGAAGGTCTCAGATGGTGCGAGGGAGAGCACGAATGCCGCGGCCAGGACGCTTGACGGCTGGGAGACTGCCTCCGGCCTGAAGAAGGTCGTGGGGACCTGGGACCAGCAGGTGAGAGTGCTGATGGGGCGACTTGCCGCGGAGAAGGCTTCTCTGCGCAACACCTCGGGTCTGTTCTTCCAGAATGATCTCGGCACGGGCAGCGAGCTCCGAGGTGTCAGATCCAGTCTTGACGAGCTGTAGGGGACCGGCCCGTGCTGACGTATCAGGAAGTCATGACGACCGATCTCAGTGCTCTGACGAAGGCTGCCGAGAAATGGGAAACCATGGCCGCCGACCTAGCGAAGGTCGGGAAGCGCTACGGGGAGACCGTCCAGAAGATCACGCTGGGGCAGAACTGGCACGGGCTCAGCGTGGAAGCGGCGCACACGAAGTTCGCGACGACCCGACGCGAATACACGTCCGCGCAAACCGAGGCAAAGTCGGTCGCTAAGACCGTGTCCTACATGGTCAGTTTGAGGAACCGTTTGTAGCAGCAGAGGGTGGCTGCGAGTCCGAGAAAGGCCAGGTAGTTGCCTGGTTTCCGCTCGTAGCGGTGGTTGAGTCTGCGGTATCCGGTGAGCCAGGACATGGTGCGCTCGATGACCCACCTGCGTCGACCGAGCCGCTCGCTGGACTCGATGCCCTTGCGGGCGATACGCACCCCGATGTGCTTGCCCCAGAGCCATCGCCGCAGGTGAGGGACGTCGTACGCCTTGTCAGCGTGAAGGCGGCGGGGCTTCGATTCCGTCGCGTGGGATTCGTGTCCCATGTGGAAATGGGACAGCATCGGCTTCAGGGCCCGGCTGTCATGGGTGTTGGCCGCGGAGAGCCCGACGCGTAGGGGCAGTCCGTCCGCGTCGGACAGGACGTGCATCTTGGAACCTGGCTTGCCCCGGTCCACGGGACTCGGACCTGCAAGTTCGCCCCCTTTTTAGCGCGAACGTGCGCGGAGTCCAGGACCGCCCGTGACAGATCGATCAAGTCCCGCTCGTCCAGAAGCTGGAGAATCTTCTGATGCAGCCGGCCCCACACCCCGGCTCTCGACCAGATGACGAACCGGCGGTGCACGGTCGACTTCGACGCCCCGAAGCACGGCGGCAAGGCCCGCCAGGCGCACCCGCTGACCAGCACGTAGACGATCGCCGCGAAAACCGCCTCATCATTGATGTTCGCGACCCCGCCCCCTTGCGGGCGCACCCGAGCCGGCGGCAGCAACGGCCCCGCTATCTCCCACAGTCCGTCCGGAACGATCCATCCCCACCGTCCACTCCCCATGCCCAGTATAACTACCAACTGGCCATGTAGGACACGGTCTAAGATCCTGAGAGACGCGCACACCGGTTTCGTGGACCTGAAGAAGAAGGTCGAATCGGCCCGGGACGACGCGGTGGCCGCCGGCATGGCGGTCTCGGCAGCAGGACGGGCCGGCTTCGACTTCACACGCCTCAAGGATCCGTCGCAGGAACATGCCCTGCGCCACGACCCGGACCTGAAAGGTGTGGAGGAGTCTTGGACCTCGCACATCGCTGCAGCTGTACGCGCCGTGGACGAATTCGACAAGGCCGTCAAGCAAGCGCTCGAAGCCGTGGTTGTGGACGGAAACCTGCTTGACGGCACGGTCGGAGGCTTCAACGCCACCGCCACGCCCGTCATCCCCCCGACAGGGCAGGAGCGCAGCGAGCAGAAGTTCACCGACGCGGAGAAGTGGATCTTTGAGGAGATGAAGCGGAACGCGAAGTCGGACACCGTCGGCAACATAAAGGCCCTGCTTGATGAGCCGGAATGGTATGAGTTCGGGCGGAATTACGGATCCGACATCAACGCGGCGATGGTGATGTGGGGTGCGAAGGTGGCCCCGGGCCAGGACTGGGACCACAAGCCCCAGCTCCAGCAGCGGTACGACCTCCAGACGATCGACGACTACTACTTCAAGCAGCCCGGAACGAACCGCGAAGTCTTCTACGACATCTACTCCAACGTTCACTACGGATACGTCGGCCGGGCCGCAGGCTTCGACACGGACACCCTGATCCAGGGCGCCTCCCTCGGAGAAACGGTGCTCACGGGAGACGACGACCAAGGCGACCAGATCACGATGCGGGTTGGGATCGACCTCTACGAGAAGTACGGTGACGACCTGACCGAGGAACAGCTCCGGCAAGGAATCAACGACGCGATGGACCAGATGGAGCAAGCGCAGCATAACGGCGAGAACGTCCCGCAGGTCAGGACCCGGAAGTGACGCGCGGGCAGTGGGGCTGTGTGGCCGCCCCCGTAGGAGGCCTGGCCACCGGCGTAATCGGGTCTGTACTCCTCTCGGCCGCCTGGCGCGCATGCGACGTCGGAGTGAACGGCGCGGCCAACAGTCTTGCGCTGATCTTCTACGGGGCTCTGCTCACGATCATCTCGGCAGTGTGGTGGGGTGCGCTCATTGGCTACGTAGGACGTTGGAACCTCGCCGTTGCCCTCCTTGGTGGCACGGCCGGCGCTGCGGTCATGGTCTGGATCTTCGTGGCTCTTCTCCACGTTCCGAACGGCTACCGCTGCTGATGAGGTGCGAGCCGCACCGCACGCCCGGGCGAGGGACACAGCGCACACCACCAGCACCGACAGGTCGACCGTAGAGGAGCGCAGCAGGTCAGCCAGTGCCCGCCAGGTAACACCGCTTGGCGATCTATGAGGTCGATAGTCCGAAGCGTCATCTTGGTGGCAGAGTCATCTCAAACCAGACCACTTTGCCCGTGGACAGCCGCGTCGCCCCCCACCGCCGCGCCAGCCGGTTGACGAGGAACAGCCCCCAGCCGCCCTCGTTGGTCTCCCGGGCGCGCCGCTGCCGGGGGAGCTGCGGGGAGTCGTCGCCGACCTCGCAGCGCAGGATGTCCGTACGCAGCAGGCGCAGCGTCACCGGCCGCTCGGCGTACCGCACGGCATTGGTCACCACCTCGCTGACCAGCAGCTCCACCTCGTCCGACAGGTCGTCCAGCCCCCACCGGCTCAGCGCCCTGCGGGCCAGCCTGCGGGCCCGGCCGGGCGCCGCGTCCTCCGGCTCCAGGAACCAGTACGCGACATCGCTCGGCGCGATCCCGTCGAACCGCGCCGCCAGCAGGGCGATGTCGTCGTCCCGGTCACCCTGCCCGAGCATGTCCAGAACGTCGTCGCAGAGCGCTTCCAGCGGCGGCGATTGGCCCGGGTCGGCCAGCTGCGCGGTCGTGGCGAGGCGTTCGCGGAGGATCTCGATGCCCGTCCAGACGTCCCGTATCCGGGACTCCACCAGTCCGTCCGTGTACAGCAGCAGCGTGGCGCCGGCCGGGGCGTCCAGCTCGACGGCCTCGAAGTCGACCCCGCCGACACCGATCGGCGCGCCCGGCGGCACCCGCAGCACCTCCGCCCGGCCGCCCAGGTGGAGCAGCACCGGCGGCGGATGGCCGGCGTTGGCGATCGTGATGCGGTGCGCGACGGGGTCGTACACCGCGTAGAGGCAGGTCGCCATGCGGTCGCTGCCGAGCCGCTGCGCCTGCTCGTCCAGATGGTGCAGGACCTCCTGCGGCGGCAGATCGAGGCCGGCCAGGGTCTGCGCGGTGGTGCGCAGCTGCCCCATAATCGAGGCGGAAATCATGGAGTGGCCCATCACGTCACCGACGACCAGGGCGACACGGTTGCCGGGCAGCGGGATCGCGTCGTACCAGTCGCCGCCGACCCGGGCCGTCTCGGCGGCCGGGAGATAGCGCGAGGCCAGGCGTACGCCCGTGGGCTGCGGCAGGGAGTCGGGCAGCATCGTGCGCTGGAGCTCGTCGGCGATGTAGGCCTCTCGGCCGTACAGCACGGCCTTGTCGATGCCGAGCGCAGTTTGCGTAGCAAGCTGGGCAGCGGCTAATAGGTCATCCGGATCGAAGGCAGGGCGTCCGGCCCCGCGGAGGAAGACAGTGGCGCCGATCACTCGGCGGCGTCCGCGGAGCGGGGCCAGGATCGCGCGGTGCCCGGTCGGCACGGTCCGGCCGGCTCCCAGCAGTTCGGGCAGGGCGACGCGGGCCACGGCGGAGTCCCCGAAGACCGGCCGCACCCCGCGCAGTACTTCCGCCAGTGCACTACCGGGACGGATCTCGCTCAAGTCGAGCACATCTAGGTCGATGAAATTCGGTGCATGCTTGTCGTCTTCGTGTAATTGGTTCAAGCGACGCAACCGCAGCACGAACGGACTGACCGGCTGTTCGTCACCGACGGGGAGGGGGTCACGGAGGTAGACCAATACAGCGTCGGCGAATGTAGGCACGCTGGCCCTGCATAGCCCCAGCACGATCTCGTCCAGGTCCATGCCGCGGGAGATACGCCGGGTCGCGGGATCCGACGAACCGAATCCGGTCTGAATCCCTTCGTACGACGAGCTCGGCTCCTGGTCCATCTCTCCTGCTGGGAGGGTTATCCGGGGTTGTTCCGGACAACCTCCCCTCGCCAACGCCCCAGCCGTCAGCTTCGGGCCCGTTCGGGATCGCGGCTTCCCCCATGCCTGGCCGTGGGTCTCCGAGGAGGTCCCGCCACCCCAGTTCGTCAGCGATCTCCTCCACGGTTTCGTGCTCACGGTCGAGTACGAAGCGGGCAGTCTCGAGCGCTTCGTCGACCCGGTCAAGAGTGCTGTCCTCATCGGAAGGACCGGTGAGCTGCTGGGGGAGTTGGATGCTCGAGTCCGGTTGGGGTGGGAACCCTGGATTGCCAGCGGTCCGTAGATCCTGAATCTCAGCCTCGAGTACAAGAATCCGGCGTGCAGCCATGTCCGCAACAGCCTGAGCCCTCACTCGTTCGGCTTCCGCACGGGCAAGGTGAAGTTCCAGGTCACCTCTCTGCACCGTGGCGCGCCCTAGGCGGTGACGCAGGGGACCAGTGTTCGCGACTCCGGGACCTGGCCTCGAAACCAGAGCATCCAGGCGGTGTGTAAGCCCGGAAATTTGGGCCTGAGCCTGCCCTAGAAGGTTGAAGAGGACCGTGGCGACCTGCAACGCCTGATTGCGTGCTCGCTCGCTGGTTTCATAAGCCTGTCGTACTCGGTTGAGTTCCTCCAGGGCGTTGAGAGCTCGCTCCTGGGCCTGGAAGACCTCACGGACGGACACGGCTGGCTCGCCATTGGCAGCGAGCACCGTGGGGTTCGACTCAGCGGCTTCCCACACGGATCGAGCGGGGGCTAAACGGCGATCTGTTGCTGGCTGGGGTTCGTGGTGGAAACACGAGTCTGCCACTGCCTCAACCAGGTCCCATGTCAGTCCGTCACCAGCGAGCCGGTCCCGTAGTTTCCTAAGCGGGGGCACCACTCCGTCATGGAAGTGATCAGAGACAAGCCGGACATGCAACGCCGGAACGCTCAAGGCGGCTTCGTCCAGCCATGAGCGGACGATGCCGACAAGATCGTTGATCTCAGTGCAGGGCCCCTTCGCCGTCGCCCACGGACGACCTGGCCGCTTCGCACCAGTCACGCTTGACGCCCCTTCAAGGGTTGTTGCGAACAACCCGGCGTTGTCAGCTGAACAACATCCAACCTGCGCGCGAAGACCCACCGCAGGCGGATCCTCACATTGCCCAGCGCTCAAACGATTCTCAGTCAGCGACGAACCTGGTCGTGGAGCTCCTCAATCCGCCCAGCCCCAGCCGGACTGCGAAACAACACCCCCAAGAAGCGGAGTCACCTCGTGCAGAGCAGCCATCGCTCACCTAGCTCAGCCACCGTCCGGCGGGTCCGCCGCGCACAGCACTGGCTTCTCCGTCGACGCCATGCCCTGCTCTCCAGCGCACTCCGAGGCGCCGCCTATGCCACAGGGGCGGGACTGGTTGGTCTCGGCTTCTGGTGGGTCCAGCAACAGCTGTAAGTCACCGCAGCCGCTTAGCTTCCGCTTCACCGATGCAGGTGAAGCCGTCCGGCCCTGCTCCCGCCCGCCTACGACGCCTTGGTGCGTAACACCAAGGCGTTCAAGGAAGCCGTTGACCGGACGTTGGCGGAGCTGGCCCGCCGGGGGTGACCCTTGCGCCGGCGACCGTGGTGGACACGATCGAGAAGCAGATCACCACCGTCTCCGAGCGGCTTGGGATCCAGGTGCGCTCCGCCTGGCGGTTCCTTCGACGCCTCCGTCACCGCCGACCGGCTCGTGCAGAGCCTGGCGTCATACGAGGAGAGCAGCAGCGGGAAGAGTGTCGGGCAGGCCCCGAATCCGATCGACAATCCGGAGCTCGCCCTGGTCATCGCCGGGGTGCCGGACTCGCTGGCGCAGACTGGCGGCGACCTGTACCCGGTCGTCATCAACGTTGCCGGATGCGCACCATCACCAAGCTGCAGTCGAAATCCACCAAGTGGTTCGGCCGCGACGTGTGGTCCCGCGCCGTCAGCGACGCGGGCTACGCAGTCACCCGCCGCTGACGTCAGCGCGCAGGGACAGGCCGGACGCCACGGACGACCAGCTGTCGTCCGTACGGGGTGGCCATGGGTTCCATCTGGATACCGGTGCGCAGCGGCCTCACCGAGAAGCCCCGGTCGGGGTGGGAATGCCAATGCCGTCGGGGGAGAGGGTGAAGCCGAGCCCCGTGTAGAAGTCCGTCAGCTCCGGCTCGTGCGCGGACAGGACGGCCGCGCCGAACTTCCCCTCCTCGTGGGAGCCAGCCTTGCGCGATGCCCTTGCCTCGCCATGCTAATGGGTGCCGCCCGCGACCACGCGATCACGGCGGTCGGAGCCGCGCGCCTGGATCCGCTCGGTTGTCTGGCTGGTCGGGTCTGGTCTGTATCCACGGTCGGGGCCGGCCACGCTCGTGGTCGCTCGTGATCTGGCCTCCCGGATGGACTACCAGCGCGGGCTTTTCGTACGGGCTCGACGGCACTCAATCTGTGTCTCTCCGGTCGTGCGTACACGGCCACCGCCAATAACTACGTCGTGGTGATCCCGGGAGCGTGCGGTCGCGGCATCAGGGGCACGGAGCGGGCAGGGGCATAGCCCTGTGCATAACCGATCTGTGGATAAGCCCAGTTCAGGGGTGCGTGAGCCCCATTCTCTCGGTCGGTTGATGAACGCCCCTCGTTCATCGGGGCGGGCATCGCCGTGAGCGTTTCATCAGTAGGACGCGCGTCCCAATCTGCTTCCGGTGCCGAGGGAGGCCGCGCCGCAGCCGAACTTGAGGTTGCAGTGGGTCGCGTATAACGGTGCCGCCGCCCCTCGGCTCCACCTGCCCAGCCTCGTGAAAGCGCACGCGTGAGCCCCGTGACCAGGCCCACATGATCCACAGTCTCAGCGGTCGCTCGCGGGGGATAACCCCACCGCGCTCGCTGGTCCCAGCGCCACCACCATTAGACATGTCAGCCGGATCGTGCGAGCTGCCGGGATCTCGAATGATTGGGCAGACACGGCGCACCCTCTGCTCTTGAAGGATCACTCATGTCCCGCACCCCCCGCAGGTACCGGTCCATGTACCGCGTGCTGTCGTCTCTCGCCGTGCTGACCCTGGCTGCCGGCGCCGCCACGGCGTGCAGCAGCGACGACTCCTCGGCCGGCTCCTCGGCCTCTACGTCCGCCATCCCGTCCGCCTCTGCGGGGACCGGCAAGGCGGCCGAGGCGAAGCTGCACATGGTCGACAACGACGGTCACCGCCTGGCCTTCTACGCCATACAAGGCAACGGTTCCACCATCGTCCTGGACTCGGGCGGCGGCGAGGACTCCTCGCAGTGGAAGGACATCGCCCCCAAGGTTCACGCGGCCACCGGCGCCACCGTCATCACCTACGACCGGGCCGGCCTCGGTAAGAGCGACGTGGTGCCCGGCGCGTGGAAGGTCCAGAGCGCCGTCAGTGACCTCAAGGCGGGCCTCAAACAGTTGGGCGTCGCCAAGGACGTCACCCTGGTGGCCCACTCCCAGGCCGGCGAGATCGCGAACAACCTCGCCCAGGACGATCCGGTGATGCTCTCCGGCGCGGTCCTGGTCGACGCCAACCTCCCTCAGTTCTTCACCGACGAGGAAATCCCCCGCCTCGTCGCCGCGACCCAGCCGGACGTCGACGCAGCGAAGAAGGACCCCGAGAAGCCGGCCAACCGCCAGCTCATCTCTACCGCGGAGGGCTTCGCCGAAGCACACCACGCCTTCCACAAGGTGGTGTGGCCCACCTCAGTGCCTGCAACGGTCATCGTCTCCGAGAAGACCCCGTTCGCAGGCTCTCCCCCGGACGCCCAGCACTGGCGTGATGCGGCGGCCTCATTCGTCAAGGAAGCGCCCAACCGGACGCTCGTCACCGCCAAGGGCACCTCCCACGAGGTGCCGACGGAACGCCCCGACCTCGTAGTCAAGGCAATCGAAGACAGGTTCGCCGCACAGCACTGACCCCACGGGCGCCGGCGTTCTTGCAAACCAGGTGCGGACCGCCCGGTACCAAGCAAGTAAGTGGCTGATTGGACGGCAGTACGCCGACCAACCAGCGGGCACCAGTGCGCCGGCGGTGAGGCTGTGGCGGCCGAGCGCTGCACCGTGAGGGCTGGCCCACAGCGGCCGCCGCACCCGACGTTCAGCTCCCTGCCGACGACCTGGTGGCGGCCGTGCTTGTCCTGGACGGCCCGCACCCGCCGACCCCAGCACTCGTCTGGCATGAGCGGAAGGGATGGCGCACCGCCACATCCCGCCGCCACCCCCTCACACCAGGCGCCACCGCCCGCCAGGCGCCGGCGGGCCGAGATTCTTGCTGGCGGTGAGGGTGTCGGGGTGTTGGGCCGAGGAGTCGTTCCTGGTCGGTGAGGACGGCTTCTTGGAGGGCGATGGCCTCGTCGGTGCGCCCACCCCGCTGCCCCTATGTAGTCTCGTCCAGCCGGTTCCTGCGCCGGGAGGAGAGCAGACGTACGTACAGGGCTACGGCGAGCAGGATCCAGGCCACCGCGCAGTACGCCCACCCGGACTCGCCTCTGATCAGGCCGACAGTGGACCAGATCCCCCACAGGAGAAGCACCACGACCAGCGCGGTGAGGGCGATGTTCTGGACGCGGCTGCGCAACTGCTCCCGCTGCCGGGTGCCGGGTTCGAGATCGCCGAGTTCCGACGGGTCGTCCGTCCCTTGGTGGCTCATTATCGAGGTCCCCTCCGTTGGCTGTCGAGAACTCCCGTGTACCCCAGGGCTGTTACCGCAGTCGGTTCGCGGCCGGTTGGAGAGCCGCTGCCGCCCGGGATTGCCGACCGGTGGGCGGCAACCGTCGATGGCGCGGCGGTGTCTCCATTCGCATGAGACACCGCCGGCGTTCACGGGCCCTCCCCGAATGATGGGGAGCTGAGGTTGTGGAGGACCGACCGAGCGCTGACCCGACTGGGCTTCCCGTCAGTCCGTAAAAAATTGAGATGCGGGCGCTGGGACGCTTGACTTGCCCCTGCGGGTCCTGCGGGCGCCCCGTGAACCGGGGCAGGCCAGAGAGGCGGACCCTTGCCCGGCTGCCCCGCTGACCTGCCGTGCTCGTGTTGTCCCCCATAACCACCGGGCCGCCACCCCGCGACACTCGGAATGCCAGCAGCCTCACCCTCTCGGTCAGTCCACAGGAGCGAGTGAGGGCCTCCCGGATCGGGGTGGGCGCATCGTGTCGCCCGGCGAGGGGAGGGGAGGGGAGGGGAGGGGAGGGGAACGTCGAACGCCCCGCAGTGAAGCCTGCGGGGCGTTCGACGGGCAAGCAGCCCACAGGGGTAGATCTGCATCGCCTTGGTCTTGGTAACGAGGGGCCCGGGGGCCGGTTACGGGATCGTGAGGTGGTGTGGATGGTGGGACGGCTAGGAGTGGTCGCCGGTCCAGCCGCGTACTTGATCTCAGGGACCGATCCCTCGGAGAGACCAGGTGGAAGCCGCCACCGGCGGCGTGGCGGGGGCTGTGGCTCCGGGGGGCGTAGGGGGTGCAGCCCGTGGGCCCGGCAGCCACAGCTGGTGCTGCGGCTGCCGGGGGCTGAGTCCCCCGGCAGCCGCACTGGGTCGGCGCTCGGCGGCTGGCTGGAGAGCTGAGCGCGTACCCGCTGTCACTGTGTCGCCTTGGAGGCAGTGCTCCGTGCGGCGACACGCGGCCGGTTTTGTGGTTTCAGGCGGTGTTCGTTGTCGCCTGGGATCGGTGATGCTGGGCTTCGAGATGGGTGGGAGGTGGCCGAGGGCGGAGTGCAGGCGTTCGGTGCTGCGCACTTCGCCAAGGCTGGGTGATGCCCCGGCCAGATGGAGGACCACTTGAAAAGCTGTGGTCATGACTCGCCGTGCTGGTCATCCGTCCCGGACACAACCGGCTTGGCGCCGCGGCCGGCGATAGCCGGCGTCATGCAGCTTGCTCAACGCCGAGCGATCATTGGACACCATCACCTGGGCCAACCGGGCTGCCGCGGCGACCACGGCAGACCAGCCTGGTGAATCCAGATAGACCTCGTCGCGGGCCGTGGAGCCGATCGAGTCCTGCACCGCGTTGTAGGCGGTACCAAGACCTGCCATCAGTTCAACCTCCTCCTCGCTGCGGAGACACTGCCCCAGCCAGGGCGACGGATTGCCCGCATCGCAGAAGTCGTCGAAAAGCACATGCACCGTGTAGTTGAGGTCCTCGAACTGACCCGGATCGAGCCACACCTCTCGCTGCCATGTCGGGCTCGCCAGCGCCACGACGGCAGGCACCACATGGAGACGGTAGTACGGCAGAGCAATACCGTGATCAATCACGAGCCAAGAATTGCATGATCGGCCGGACAGCTCCTAGGGGTTTGGTCGCCGAAGACCGATGACGGGGTACGGGGTGTACCTACCGAGCTGACACGATCACGCTGACCGAGGCGGTGCCGGTGAACGGTGATACCGCGTGGTGCACTGTTTGGCGCAGAGCGTTGGCTGGGCCAAGTCCGGGAGGGGTCGGTTTGGTGAATCTGACGGAGCTGTTCGGGGAGGCCTGGTGCGTCACGCTGGCGCCCGGGGACCCTTCGGAAGCGCTGGAACGTATGGGTGTCGCGGCCCTGGGGGTGATGCCTGATGGGCTGAAACGGGCGACCGAGCGGCTCGTCCTCGGCGACGATAGCGGCGTACTGCTGCTGGGGTGCGAGGTGGCAGCAGGCTGGACCCTGGTGGTCGAACTCGAAGGCACGACCGGCTGGGTGGGAGCGAACCAAGAGGTGCTGGCGGCTCTGTCCGGGGACGGGCGGACCGCGGTCTCCGCGTATGAGGATCCCAACCAGTTGACGGTCCATATGGCGGTGAATGGCGCGGTGCTCGGCTGGCTCGACGCCGTCACCGGCAGACGCTTCGGCGAAGATTTCGGCTCGGCAGGGGAGGCCCTGACCGCGGCCGGGTTTCCCGATACAGCAGACGGCGAACCGTCAGGAGAAGCCGCCGCACTGGAGCCATCCGAGCGCGCTGCGCTGGCGCTGCGGGAGGTGACCGGCGTCCAGCTGGAAGATGACCACCTTGAGGGTCCGTGGCTCGGAGGCATCAGCGTCATCGGCGCGTGAGATTACTCGGGGCCGCTTGTTTGTGCGAGGGGAGAACAACCAGCCGGGGAATGTCTCCCGCCAGCCGCCCTCAAGGGTGACTCAAGGGCGTGAGCCCCCTTGTGCGCCTTGTTTCGCTTCGTGACGGCCTGTCACGCTCGGTTACGCGTCATCACTACATGCCTTGAACGGGTAGACGGCTTCGCCTGCCCGGAAGCGAGTACGCAAGGGGGAACTGAGTGATGTCATACCGCAGGCCATGGCGTGCCAGAGCACTTGCCGTGGGCACCGCAGCCGCCCTTCTCACCTCACCCGCTCACCTCGCCACCGCTCAGCCCGCACCCGCCAACACCTACACGCAGTTCGCCGGGCCCTCCACGGCAGAGACCACGACCATCACGATGAGGGTCGGCGTCAGCCAGGAGACGCTGGCCGAACTGCGTGCTCAGGGGTCACGAGCCCAAGCGGAAGGCACAACCGGCCTCCCGAAGCCCGCTCCTACCGTGCAATCCGCCAAGCGGCCGGCCTCCGGCGAAACCTCAGCGCGCAGTGTGCGGCCGGCGCTCACGCTGCTGAGCGGTCAGCAAGCATCGAATGCGGCGGCCACTGCGAACCCGCAGCCGTCCTCCCAGGCCGAGGGCCCCGGGTCGTTCGTTGCGGCGCCGATCGGGGACCGGCCCGATCCGGCGCTGAGCGAGGCGTGCTTCAAGGGCGACAACGTTGAAACAGGTATCGGCCGGGTGTTCAACCGCTTCACCTACTGCACCCGGGTGAACGTCGAAGCCGTCTACTGGTCGATCGATGCAAAGGGCATCCCGATCGAGGAGGAAGGCACCACCACCGCCAAGCTGGAGGTCTTCTCCCAAGGCGACGACCACGACCGCAGAGCCCGCGTCTTCGCCCAAATTCAAAAGGACTCCGTCGACTACGACTGGGGGCCCCTCGACAACATCTTCGTCGCCCCCAACGTCCCACTGTCTCTGCTGGGTCAGTGCGTACAGGACTCCGACGTCTGCCACGCCAGCCGCGGCGCCTACACAATGCCGTGGACGACCTGGGACAACAACCCTGACTGGGCCTACTGGGACGTCTACAACCACGAACGGGTCAGCGAAGGCCGCGACAAGATCTCCTACAACCAGTGGAGGGTCGAGCTCTACACCGACAACGAGGAGTACAAAACCCTCGTCCGTGGCCGCACACCCGCCCGCATGCTGCGCTGTGACTCCGCCGCCTACTTCAACCTGGGCAAGGCGAAGTACCCCCAGGCGTGCATCTTCAGCGAGGTCACCCCGTACCTCACCTACACTCTCGGCTCCACCCACCACGCCGTCGCCGAACACATCGACACCGCCCACAACCGCCCCAACACCACCTACCCGCTCCTCGCACCGCCCGGCGTCCCCTGGCCCAGGGACAAGAACATCCCCGGCAAGTACATCGCCGGAAATCCTGACGCACCGGGCCTGCACCGCATCACGAAGAAGCTGCACCCCGCCGAGTCCAAGGCGAACAAGGACCACAAGGACGGCGCCTGCTTCAAGACCGGCCCCGAGCGGCTCAAGTACCTCGACACCGGCCTGCCCACCCGACCCTCCTCCGGTGAACAGTGCGACGAATACCCCTTCGCCTCCACCCTCGAAGGCGCAGGCCACCCCAGGCCCGACTTCTCAGTGAAGTCCATCCCCGCCACCGACAACCGCGTCGCTGGCGGCATGCTCCGCAAGTACTACGTCGATGACCGGGTCCTCGCCTGGGACCCCACCCTGCCACGCCCCTACCAGACCAACGACCGCTTCTACGTCCAGATCCAGTAACTCCCCACAAGGCGCTCGACGGTGCGCGGCCCGGAGAACCCGGTGGTGCGCCGCCGAGCGCCGATGGGCCGGTCTGCTGACCGGTCTCAGGCCGGCTGCCGCAATGCGGAGGACGGTCCTACGCGCTTCGCACCGTTGGCTGCGCGGGGATTACCCGTGGTACGTGATGTAGCCGTTGCCGTCGCGGTCGTTGGCCTTCTTGGTGTAAGAGTGGACGTCGGCGCGAGCGCCGGAGGGCTTGTACAGGTAGATGGTGTCCTTGTCGTTGTTCCAGATGAAGTTGCAGTTCTGGCGGTAGACGACGTTCTTGGCGTCGGAGTCGGTGCCGCGGTTGCCGCGGAGCTTGATGTAGTCGCCGGGCTGCAGGTTGTGGGTCGCCTTGAAGGTGAACTTGTTGCCGGCGGCGTCCTTGACTACGTAGCCCTTGAGATTGACGGTCGCAGTGCGTGAGTAATTCTTGATCGTCAGGTACTCGTTCGCGGTGTTGCCGCCGGAGCACTTGTTGGAGTCGCTGCCGGGGGCGTCGTATTGGACACCCTTGATCTTCAGGGCCGAGGAGTACTCGGCTGCCTGGGCCGGGGCGCCGGCCACGAGGCCGAGCGAGATGACCGAAGCGGCAGCTGCGGCGGCGGCCAGGGCATGACGGATACGCATGAGGATTCCCCCCTCTTGGTGCGAATGTAGCGTCCTGGAGCATACCGAGGTTTGTGACCATCACGTGAAGAGAGATGGAGAAAGTGTGTGCGGTGATCGTTGTCGTGTTCGGCCTTGCAGGAGGGCCTGCGCGCGCCACCGCCACCACCGCCGTGACCGGCCCAAGGCACCGGCTGCGCCGGTCGGCCCCCTGGAGCTTGACCCAGGACAAGCGGTGCCGGGGAGGTCAAGTGATGGCCTCTGGCCTCACCTGAAACGGCCAGGACCTACAGCACTGTCGCTGCGCAAGCCCCGTCTCGGCAGTAAGCGACCACCGGTGCCCGATCGGTGGCCGAGTCCTTCCAGGCCCGGATTGCCCGATCTCGCCTGCCTCCAGCGCTGCAGCTGCCCGCGCCGCCGTCTCCCTTCGGAGCGAAGCGTTGTCGGGGCAGCCTCTCAGCCGCCTTCTGGTCCGGCTGTCAGGTCGCGACCGGAGCGTCCTGGGTGGGTAGTTCGTCCGGCTCGTCGGCTGCCTCCCAGCGCAGGAGGTCCCCTGGCTGACAGTCGAGAACTTCGCAGAGCGCAGCGAGCGTCGAGAAGCGCACTGCCTTGGCGCGCCCGTTTTTGAGAACCGCCAGGTTGGCCGGAGTGATCCCGACACGTTCGGCGAGCTCACCCACGGACATCTTCCGCCTGGCCAGCATCACGTCGATGTCGACAGCAATCGGCATCAGATCACCTCGTTCAACTCGGCCTGCATCTGGGCCGCCTCGGCGTCGCGTGCGACTGCCTGGGCAAGCAGCGTGCGCAGCACGAGGACCATCAGTGCGACTCCAAGCACAGCGAGGCCGGCACCGCCGATCAGGAGGACGACGCCTGGTGCGACGGCTTCACCCGGTGCCAGGACGGCATCGAGCGCCCACAGCAGGAGCGCAGCTGCCGCGAAGGCGCCGGTCACGATGTCCACCTGCCGAAAAGCGGAAGGGGAGAACACCGTCCCGCGACGAACCTTCGTCACGAGCTGCCACACGCAGGCGAGGACGACCTCGGCGCACACAATGCCCAGCACGACGATGAGCAGGATCGGAATACGAGGCAGGTCCGCAACATCCTTGTCCAGCCCGTCCAGATCGCGGGCGAGCAGCGGCACCAGTACCCCCTGCACGAACACGGAACCGGTGAGCAACACCACGATCACGGTACGTAGTGCGAGCACGGTCAGTTTCCCCATGGTAACTCCTTCTATCGAAAATCGATAGTAACCCATCGCCTTTCGATAGGAGGATGAGTGGGGGATTGTCCACAGCGAGCGGCGTAGCTACACGCAGTAGCGCTCCGTACCCTTGAGTGATATTCCCTGGTAGTGGGCATCCTTTGGGGTGCGATGCTGGGGGATGCCGAGCGGCTCCGCGGTGAGTTGGCGGAGTTCGTGGGTGATGTGTTCGGGTCGTCGCCGCGGCGAGATCAGCCGCGGTGGGATGCGTGTAATCCGCGGGGCCTGATGCTGGACGGTCGGCGTAAGTCGGTCCAGCCGATTGCCGAGCGGCTGCCGCCCATACCGGCGCTACGTACTCCAGGCAGACCGTCAGTCCCTGTTCGCGCGCCCGCACGCACGCCTCCACCCGCAGGGCGAGCCGCTCGACCAAATGCTCCCGGATCTGGTCGAGTTCCTCCGCCTGCAAGTGGACCCCGCCAGCCGGTCCTTGCCGAGTACTCCGCCGTCGAACACGTAGGCCAGACGCCTGGAACAACGCCGGGCTGTTGTGGGTGAGGATGGGACAGTGTCCCCGGGCTTCACCTGTAGCCCATGGGGAAGATCGGTCGGCTGAAGCCCCATGGAGCCCTCTGCCGAGAGGCGACCGCCCTCCGCACCCATGCCCCTATCGGCCCCGGCTGGCCCCCAACCAATCGGGGCTTTTCCATGTGTGCCCACCTCCCGCCGCTTCCCTCGGGGTCTTGTTCAGGCCGCGTGACCGGAAGTGATCTTCTGGTGACGGGTTGTCAGTGGTGGCTGCTTTGATGGATCGGCTGCGCAAGGGGGCGCGGCTTGGTGGGGGAGGGGGTTCGTTGTGCCGTGGGTGCGGGAGTACATGCGCAGGGACGGGACGAGAGTGAAGGCTCATTCCCGGTGGGCTGCGGGCGGCCGCCGGGAGATGTCCATCGTGGTCATGGTCGGGTTGGCGGTGGTCGTGCTCGGTAATCCGTCGAGCTCGGCCGACAACCCGGGGGAAACACCCCGCCCGGGCCCGACACCGGTGTATCCGGTCAAGTTCCCCGGGACGCAGCAGTCGACGACCAGGCCGAGGCCTCAGCCGACCATCTCGTACCCGATCAAGTTCCCCGAGACGCGGAAGGCTCCGGCGCGGCCGGCGCCGCGGTCCACGGTGACGTATCCGATCCCCTGGGACCGGAGCAGCCGATGACGGCCCGCCGACCTGCCCCACGACGCCGGCCCCGCTCACGGAAGCGCAAGCAGGCCTACACCGGCGGCGAAGTGCTCGTCGGTGTCATCGTCCTCGTGTGGCTGATATCCAGGCTGATGGACTGGCTTGCCTCCAACCCCTGGGTTCTCCCTCTTGTTCTGCTTGCGGCAGGAGCCGGAGCTTTCCTCTGGTTCCGGCTCCGCGTGCAGGAGGAACGGCAACAACAAGCTCAGACAAGGACCCTGCGGTACCCGATGGCACGTCTGGACCAGCTGCATCACCGCCAGTTCGAGCACGCCATACGGGATCTGATGCTTCGCGACGGCTGCCGTGACGCAGTCCAAGTCGGCGGCGCCGGCGACAACGGAGCTGACGTCAAGGCCACCGACCCCCACGGCCGCCGCTGGGTCATCCAATGCAAACACCGCCGCTCCGGCCTCGCCGGAGCAGCCGTCGGCACACCCGATCTGCATGTACTGAACGGCACCGGACGCCCCGTACACAAGGGCGACGTCATCGTCCTGGTCACCAACGGCCGCTTCACCAGGCCCGCCCAGGACTTCGCCACGTCCCAGCGACTGCACCTGGTCGACCGGCACACCCTGGCCACCTGGGCAGGCGGATCCCGTCCCCTGTGGGAGCTCCTACCGGCGATACCACCACCCCGCCGGCCAACGCCCCTGTCGTGAAGGGGTGCGGCCACCATCCACACCCTTGCCAGCCCGAGTGGATCAAGAAGAGACAGCCGCCGCTGCGATCGTCAGGGCACGTCGCCTTCCCAGACCCACGGACCGTCAGGACGGCTGAAGGTGGGTGCGTAGGATGCTCGTCCGCCAGGGCCGTAGGCGCTGTGTGGGGTGATCAGGTAGGCGCCGAGGGTGCGTTCGTCGGCGGTGAGGCCGGTGACGTCCAGCAGTTGCCCGTCCAGCGGTCCCCCGTCCAGTGGGACGTACTTGTGGTCGGGGCGGGTGGCGTGGGGGTCGGTGCCGTCGTGGTCGGCCCCATAGACCCGCGGCCGTGTGTGCTCGGTCATCAGCTCAGGCTGCCAGCCACCCACCGGGGTGCCGCACCGGTTTCAGGCATCCGCTGGTGGTGACCGGCGGGGGAGCGCCCCGCCACGGGCGCGGTTTGCTGCTGGGGGCGGGCGCAGTCGTATGCGGCACCTCCGGCCGGCTCGCAGCCGAACGGGGGTTACGGCGCGGGCTCGTAGGTGACGGTGGTACCGGAGCAGTCCTCGGCGGTGCCGAGGAGGGCCTGGCGTTCGGCGTCGTCGACGGCCAGGTCCCAGCGGAGCTTCGTTGCGACCCAGGTCGCGGCGTAGGTGCAGTGGTAGGCCCCGTCCGTGGGCATCCACTGCGCGGGGTCCTTGTCGCTCTTGGACCGGTTGGAGGCGGCGGAGACCGCGATCAGCGTGTCCGGGCTGTCCTGGTCGTTGGCGTAGGCCTCGCGCCGCTCGGCGCTCCACGGTGTCTGCTCGGAGTCGTACACCTCGGCCAGCGGCACGAAGTGGTCGACGTCGAGCTTCCCGGCGTCGCTCACCACGAGGTTGTCGTACGCGCTGCGCCAGGAGCCGCCGGTGAGTTTGCAGCCGGCCGCGACCTGGGGTGCGTTCACGGCTTCGGAGAGAATGACTTCTCGGCGGGTGTCGCAGCCGTCCGTGGCGTTCAGTCCGCGGTTCCAGTGCTTGTACAGGGTCCGCTGGTAACCCGCCCGGTGCTCCTCGGCGACCGGGAGCCGGTCGACCGCCTCGAAAAGCCCCAGCGACCGCCGGGCACCTGGGAGACCGTCGGGAGTCTGCGCCGGGGCGTAGGTGGTGAAGGGCTGCTCTTCTACCGGCAGGGGAGTGCCGGCGGAGGCGGCGGGTGTGGCGAGCAGGGGCAGGGCGGCGAGGGCGAGCGCGGGCAGGCCGCGTCGCATCAGGGAGATCATCACGAGACGTGATGTAGCAGCCGCCCCCTGCCGGGCAGCGGGGCATCGGCGCTACGTCACCCGATCGCGACACCGATTCACCTGAAGAAACGGATCTCCCGCTGAGACCGCCTCCAACGACGTCCGGCGGGGGCAACGACTTCGGGTGAACCGGCCCCTTTGCCCGTGACGGCGGGGGTGACCAGGCACGTTGAGCCGCCCATGCAACGAATGATCATCTCTGCCGCCCTGGCCGCTGTCCTCGTGCCCCTGGCCGCCGCTCCTGCGGTGTCCGCTCCCACGGCGGCTCGGGCCTACGTGGACAAGCGGGTCAACGCGTGTGCAGGGGAGAGGGCTGGCTGCAATCCGGGAGCGGTGGCCCACTACTGGTACAAGCGCGGTTCCTCGGCCCGTGGGGTGGGCTGGGTGTACGCCTCGCGGGAGGGCGTGCGCTCGGGCACCGCCCGGTGGCTGGTCAAGAAGCCCGGCGGCACCTGGAAGACCGGCGGCGGCTGGAAGCGCGCGGGGCGCGTGGGCGGCACCTTCGTGGAGACGTCATGGGGCAGGGACGGGCACACGGGCCCGGTGTACCCGCGCGGTACCCGGATCTGCGTGCAGTTCAAGGGCCTGTCCACGAAGGCGTGTGTCTCGCTGAAGTGACCGGCCGGGGGCGGTTGCAACCGTTGACGTTCGGGGTTTGTCTTCATCGTCATGACAGTCACTCGAAGATCGCCGTCTGTGCCGAACGATCGGGAGCTGCGGTTGTGGAGGGTCGGCCGAGCACTGACCCTCTCCTTCTTTGTCGCGGTCCTGGTAGCGGGCTGCATCTTCATGGGCTTGGTGTACCTGCTGGACTTCCAAGAGATCGACAACACTAAGAAGCTCGATGCCAAGACGCTCTTTGACCTGGTGAAGCTCTCCTTCGGAGTGGTCGCCGGGGCCGGGGCGCTCGTCGCCCTGGTCGTCGCCTACCGCCGCCAGCGCGTCGACGAGGCTGGCGCCCACCGCGACGCCACCCGCCTACACACCGAACGCTTCTCCCAAGCCGTCGACAAACTCGGATCCGACTCACCAGCGGTCCGGCTCGGAGGCGTCCACGCCCTGGCCGGCCTCGCCGACGACGCCCCCGACGACGACTTGCGCCAGACCTGCATCGACGTCCTATGCGCCTACCTCCGGCTGCCCTTCTCTCCCGACCCCGGCGACCTGCCCACCCTGCCCGACGGGACTCCGCCCCCTGAAGAACGACGTGACGCTCATCAGGACAAGAAAAACCGGTACCTCGCACTGCGCGAAGTACGGCACACAATCCTGCGGCTTATCGGGGAGCACTACCGCATCCCAAAGGGCACTCACCGCTCGTGGCAAGAATGCAACCTTGATCTGACGGGGGTCACCATCGACGGCGTGATGGACTTCACCGGCGCGACGTTTTCCGGCGGCGATGTGCACTTCGACGGTGCGACGTTCTCCGGCGGCAGCGTGCGCTTCGACGGCGCGACGTTCTCCGGCGGCAGTGTGCACTTCAGTGTCGCGACGTTCTCCGGTAGTAGCGTGCGCTTCACCGGCGCGACGTTCTCCGGCAGCGACGTGCACTTCGTCGGCACGAACTTCTCTAGCGGCCACGTGCTCTTCACTGGCACGACCTTCTCCAACAGCTCCGTGGACCTCTTTGCCGCGAGGTTCTCCGGTAGTGACGTGTACTTCGGCAATACGAGGTTCTCCGGTGGCAGCGTGCGCTTCATGACCACGACGTTCTCGGGCGGCAGTGTGCACTTCCACGGTGCGACGTTCTCGGGCGGCAGTGTGCACTTTGACGACGCGAGGTTCTGCGGCGGCCACGTGTACCTCGACGGGACTACTGGACCTGCTCCATCTGGGCTCCTCGAAGCAGTCGGTACCCCAATACCAACCGAAGTTCACCTGCGCCCTGACTGGCTTCCTGTCATTACATAGGAGCGAGAGCAGAATTAACAGCGGAGCGGGTTGACAAACGCTGTCCTCAGCAATCGACGAAGCCATGGCAGAGACGTGCGCCGCACTGATCTGTCAGGCTGCCCACTCGAGTCCGAGGGCGGCGAGCACGGCGAGTTTGTCGGCGGCGAGCTTGGCCCGGCGGGTCTTTGAATTCGTGAGAAATACACCCAGCTTCACGGGGTGTTCCTTTCCGTCGACGATCACGGTTTCGATGTGGGCCCTTGGGACGGTCACGGTCCCGGTGCGGTTCTTGTACTGCTCCAGCGCGAGGACACCTCGCTCGAATGCCCCGGCCGCCGGAGCCGTCTTCCTGGCCGGCGCTGCGGGCAGAGGTGTCAGCCCGAGCCCTTCCAGCAGCTGTCGCTGTTCGGGGAGCAGGCTTTCCCACACGGTGTGTTCGCGTTGCCGGTTGATCCATGCTCCGACGTCGCAGCCGTGGACGACGACCCCCGGCAGCACTTCGGTCAGCCCGCCTTCCTCGGAGAGCAGGGCGCGCGCGGTGGCGTAGTGACGCTGCCACTCGACGGACCACTCGGGGCACCATTCCGGATCGATGCTCTCCAGGGCGGCCCGCCGCTGCGCGGCCCGCTCCTCGTCCTTGCCGAGCCCGCCGGCCTTGCGGAGGTTCGCGAGCCACTGACCGACCGCCACCCCCTGCACCATCGCGTCCTTCGGGGCAGCCAACGTGCCGTGGACCGCGTGGTAGGTGCGAGCCGCGGTGAGGTTCTTCCAGAATCCGGCGTCCGCGACCGACCACACCATGCCGAGTTCGTTCAGCAGCTCGGTCCGCCAGGCTTTCAGAGTGCCGAGTCGGAAGGCCCTGCGCTGTTCGCTGACCCATGCGCCCAGCGCATACGTGATGCGGTCCTCGCCGAGCTTCACGGACGCGTCCAGCGGCACCTGGGCGTCGCCGTGCTCGCGCGCCCAGGTCCGCAGTGCGTTGTAGCCGGTGAGCCAGATTTCGGAGTCGGGGTGCAGGACCCGGGTGCGCAGGAACAGCGCGACCGCCCCGGGATTCCGGGGGAGGGAAAACCGCAGCAACGGCACGTTGGCGCCCGGGTGTTCCTCCTCCTCCTCCTCCTCGGCGGTGCCGTCCTCTGCCGTTTCCTCGTCAGTGACGGTCTCGGTGCCGGCCGCCGCCTCGATGTCGTGGTCGGCGTCGTCCTCCTGGACGTCGCCGTTGTCCTCCTGGTCGTCGCCTTCCTCGCGGACGGGATCGAGTGCGACCACGGACGTGGCCTGTCCCCGGGCGGTCGTGGTGGACAGCGCCATACGCTCGATGACCCGCTCGTCATGAGCGCGCAGCCCCTGGAGGACCGAGACCAGGGGGCGGTAGCTGGAGGACGCCATCATGTCGGAGGGGTCCTCGCCCGCCTCCAGGAAGACCGGCACGACGATTCGGGACACCTTTCCCTCGCCGGGGTCCTGGCGCAGGCCCCGCCCGATGATCTGCACGATCTCCACCGGCGAGCTGCGGGTGTCCGCGAACACCACGGCTCCGACGCCGCGCTTGCCTCTGATGTCGACGCCTTCGCCGAGCACGCGGCAGCTGGAGAGGACACCGAGGTCGGTGACCCATCCGTCCTCGTCGATGCCGTCCGCGAACCGGTCCAGCACGACCCTGCGGTGCGTGGCGGGGTGTTCGCCGCACAGCCACTCCGCACCCACCCGCCCCGGATAGGTCACGGGGTCCGTGGCGTGGAACTCGGCCGCCGTCTCCGGCAGGGCGCGGGCAAAGGCCATGGCGTCCATGGTCCGGGCGTGGAACGTCATGAACGACCGCACCCCCGACTCGTCGGCATGCTTGAGCAGCGCCTCCTGGAGCGCGGCGAGCCGCCGCCCGCGCCGCTCCTCCGGCGACGCGTCCGGCCCGGGTGCTTGCGGGTCCCGGATCTCCAGCACGTCGATCTCGAACCGCGCCAGAATTCCGCGCTCGACGCTTTCCATCAACCCGAACTCGAACAGCACCGGCCCATACAGCTGCTCGTCGTCCATGGACGCGACCAGGCGCCCGCCGGTCTCGTCCGTGCCGGCACTTCCGGGTGCGGCTTCCCACAGTCGGGGGGTGGCCGTCATGTACAGGCGCCGTTCGGCAGGGATGCGCGCCTGGTCGTGGACGGACGCCCACGCCTTACCGAGATCACCGGAGGTGCGGTGTGCCTCATCGACCACCAGGAGGTCGAACGGACGCATCTGCTGCCCGTAGGAACCGCGCAGCGCGCGTTCCAGCACTCCCGGAGCCGCGCAGTTCTCCTCGTCGTCCTGGTCGTCGATGAGGCCTTGGGGGGAGAGGCTCGCGTACGTCGCGAAGACGAGCATGGGACCGGCCTGCGCGGTCCACAGGGCGAGTTGGGTGGGGTTGGTCGTGCACCGCACATCGAGGGCGTCCAGCAGCGGATCGGCCCCGAGACTGCACACCGCGACCGCCGGGGCCTTGTGCCCGACCGCCCGCCAGGCTTCAACGGTCTGGGTCAGGAGATCGAGCGTCGGGACCAGGACGCCGACCACGCCCCGGGGGACCATGCGCAGCGCGGCCACGGCCGCCGTGATCGTCTTGCCCGAGCTGGTGGACATGTGGACCTGCCCGCGCTGCCCCGCCGCAGGCACGGAGCCGTCCGTGGGGAGTGAGAGGCCCTCGATGATCGAGTCCACGGCCTCGACCTGATGCGGCCGAAGCGAGATAACGCCCTGCATACCCACCACTCCCGAGATCGACGTCCGACGCACCGGACGCCGTTGCTTCCCGCAGCGCCGTTCCGTTGTGCTGACGACGACGGTAGCGCACTCGCACAAGACTTGGTCACTGAACGTCCAATTCAATGCCGGAAGTCGTCCAAGTGCGCTAGGGTCGCGGCATGAGCCAAGAGAACAGCGTGGAAGCGCTGCTTGAGGAAGCGAGGCTGAACGCCTCCATTCCGGCGCCGGCTGAGCGTCAGCGTCTGCGCGAGGCCGCGAACCTGTCCCGCGCGCAGGTCGCCGCAGCGGTCGGCGTCGGCCGTACGACGGTTGCCAACTGGGAGACCGGCCACTCGGATCCGACCCCGCCCGGGCGCCTGCCATACCTGAAGCTGCTCAAGGGCCTCGCCGAGATCTACCCGGCCACCTCCGCACCCGCAGCCGCAACCGAAATCACCGCGGATCCGGCCCCGGAAGCTGCCCCGGTTCCGCCCGCGTTTGTCGCGGCCCCGGAGACGCTGCGCGGCCCGGACGGGCGGGCCATCGAGGGAGACCCCGGCCCCTGCATCCGCTGCGGTGTGGAGACGACCTACCAGTCGACGGACGGCCGCCCGCTGCACTCCGGCGCCCTGTGCCAGCCCGCCGGCCCCGCCGCCCCACAGACCGCGCCCGCCGCCGCCAGCTCTTCGGCGGCACCCGCCCCAGCCGCCGCCCCGGCTGCACACGCGCCTGCCTCACCGACGCCGGCGCCCCTGCCTAACCGGCCGGAGCGCCGAGCCCGCAGCGCGGCCCGAGCCCAGGCCGACACCACTCTCCTCATCAGCCGCGCCGTCCAGGAGGAGGCCGAGCGTGCCGGCGGGGACGAGGAAGCGGCGCTGAAGGCGCTGATCAAGCGTGCGATCCCCGACGTGATGCACCTGTTCAACGAGACCCGGGCCACCGCCCGTTACGACTACACCGCCTACCCGGCGCTGCCTGACATCCTGAAGAAACCGTCGAAGAAGGACCCGGATCAGATCTGGGAGGCGCGCCCCAAGTTCCACCACCCCGGCTACTCGCTGCGGGCCCCCGGCGACATCAAGGTCACCGCGCTCGATGTGAACGCGGCCTATCTGTCGGCGCTCAAGTGCTGGCTGCCGATCGGGAAGCTGGAGCACAGCACCGGCAGCGAAGGTGTCGAGCCGAAGCGCTCCGGAGTCCACCTGATTACCCCCGCCGAGTGGACGCACGCGCATCTGCCGGACCCGATCGGCGACCGTGACGAGCCCGGCGCCCTCTGGGTTACCAACAGCACGCTGCGGCTGCTCCAGCGCCTGGCCGGTCCGAAGTACGGCCTGACGGACGCTCCGGTCATCCACGAGTCCTGGACGTCTGGCGCGACGGAGAACTTCTTGGACGCCCTGCGCAAGCTGCTGTCCGCCGCCCGTGACGAGGCGATCGAGAACGGGGACGCGCTGACGCTGGAGTACGTCAAGGCGATGTACAGCAAGTTCATCTCGACGATGGGGGAGTCGATCCACAACCGCGAGATGGTCCGCCCGGACTGGATGCACATCATCCACTCCCAGGCCTACGCGAACCTGTGGGGCAAGGCGTACAAGGCCAGCCAGGCCGGTCTCGATGTCGTCGCGATGATGGGCACCGACGAACTCCACCTGACGGGCGACTGGCGAAAGGTGTTTCCCGAGGGCCGGGGTGTGGCCCAGATGAAGATCAAGCACGGTGACGGCAAGGCGTCCGGTGAGTACACCGTCGGCAAGGTGGCCGGCTGATGGCCGGGCGGTGGATGGACCTTGGCATGTTCAACGCCCGCGGCGTCCCGGGCGCGGACGCGTTGGGTGCGGCAATCGAGAACATGGTCACCGGCATCGCCTCACCCGTGGACAGCGACCGCGGGCTTTCCGCCCGCCTGCGCTACCTCACCAAGACCGATGCCGGATACGAGGCCATGGACCGGGCCGGTATCCACGTTTCCCCGCGCACCCTGATGGCCTGGCTCGCGGAGGAGCGCACCCCGAACAAGGCGAACCGGACCCGGCTGGACGCGGCGTACTGGGATCTGCGGCGTCGCAACGTGGCCACCGACCTCAAGCACCGCCTGAACAACGAGGGCCGCGGGACCCGGGTGGAGATCAACCCGGTCGACCAGTCCGGGGTCGAGCGAAGGCACCAGCGCGATGTGGCCAGCCGCAGCATCAACGTCCGCGGCGTATGGGACCGCGCAGTGGACGCCTGGCTCGAGGAGGACCTGGCCGAGCTCGACGCGATCTGGGATCAGATCATCGAAGACATCGGCTCCGAGTACGACGCGTACAGCAACGTCTCCTCCATCGGCTGGGCCGCCTGAATAAGACCAAGGCCTCGCCACAGGGCTGCCGGTGGCGGGGCGTCTGCGCTACTCCTGTGCCGGCGGGAGCTGGGCCGTCGGCGGCTCGGAGCGCCGACGGTGACGGGATGTCCGTGCGGCGCGGGCAGCGGCGGCGACTGCTGTGGTGACGACGGCGGCGGCCAGGCTTCCCAGGAATTCCGGAAGCGTCTCGCGCAGGACTGTGAAGAGGTGGGACACGAAGGCGGTACGGCGCGCCGAGGACTCCGTCGCGCGCCGGTTCCTCTCGTGCTCGAAAAGGACACAGCTGTGCACCGACTGGCCGGGAGTCTCGGCCGTGGACAGTAAGGACCACGCGCGGCGTCCGGCGTGTTCCGCTCGTCCGTGCGTGGGTGATCCTCCCTCAGTGCGATGAACATCCTTCCGTCCCGGTAGGCGCCGTGTCCCGGCTTTTCCCGAACATGGCCCACGGACTTCCGCACCTTCGATTCGGCGCCTCCGAATCGCGGACGGTAGTGACCGCGCCGGAACGCTGGAAAAAGGGTTACCCGACGAGCTGCCTTGTCCGGCTACCGTTCCGGCATGACGACCACGCCTCGCCCGCGCTTCACTGTTCGTGCCGGCCTCACAGAGGCTCCCGAACATGACGGCCCCTTCGAGGGCATGCCCGGGCACCTGACGAAGCCGCTGCAGGAGTGGGTGGGGCACGCGCTGGAATCTAGGGAGTTGGTCAACTACTCCGACGAGGAGGACGTGGAGCGCACCATCTGCTTACGACTGCGCATGTCGCCACCACAGCGTCTCCAGACCTCGGCGCCCTATCACTGGACTCTGACCCACGCCGATGGCGCGGATCTGCTGGACGTGGTCGACGCGGTGCTCGCCTACAAGGTCGAGCGCGAAGTGAACGACCCGGAATCGATCCGCAGGCTCAGCATCCTGCTGGATGAAGCGGGGTCTGCCTACCGCGTTGCTGAGACCTTGGACGGGCTCGAGGAACGCGTCACCCCTGGCGTGCGGGACGCGGTTCGCCGGACCGTCGCGGATGCGGCAGTCGCACCAGCCGCAGGGTCGGCCGCGGATCATCTCGCTGCCGCGTGGCAGGCCGCCTACGGGCGCAGCCCTGATCCGACGCGTGCGTACAGCGAAGCCATCAAGGCGGTGGAGTCCGCGGCGCACACGGTCGTCCAGCCCAACAACACCAAGGCCACACTCGGCTCCATGCTGGGCGAGATCAAAAACGTCCGGCATAAATTCACCACCGCGATCCCCACTCCGAGCGACAACCCGATCGCTCCGGCGGAGGCGATGATGCGCGCGCTGTGGGAAGGCCAGACCTCGCGCCACGGCGCCCAGAGCGGCACAGTGCCCGAGACCCTGGAGGCCGCCCGCGCGGGCGTGCACCTCGCTGCCACGCTCGTGCAGTGGTTCGTCTCCGGAGCAGTCGCCCGCTCCTGATCTGCCCTTCGAGGCTGGCCTATCGGTGGTGGCCGATGCGCTGGTGCAGCTCCGTCTCCCTCGTGGTGGCGACGTACCCGCCCGAAATGGCGAGGTATCGCTGCGCACGCTCCAGGATCGGCGTGCCAGGGAGCTCGGTTCCGTGCACTGCCTGCTGCACGAGATGCCGAACGGCCACCACCGCGTGAAGTGCAGCCTCGATCCGGGCACCGCCCGGTGTTGCTCCCGCCAGTCCTGACGGCAGCCCCAGCACGTGGTGGTCGTGATCCTCCACGACGCCGGAGTCGATCGAGGCGGCCAGGGTGGCCTGGACCTCCATCAGCATGATCACCACGTCCTCCCACTGCTCCGGAGTCGGCCGCTGCGAACGCTGCTCCTGCATCTACTGCCCCCGTTCTCTAGCTGGTCTGTGCGTGTTGCCCTGCCTCTTCTGGGCTCCCCGCTGAGATGGCAGAAGTTGACGGACCAGACGCAAGGTGGCTATGACGTCGTCTACCGGACCCAGTGTGACGGCCCGAAATGGCCCCACTTTGTGAAGACCACCGACGGGCGACGGGGCCGTGTGAGTGACGCTCAATGCCCCACGACCTAACGGAAGTCGTGATTCTGTTACTCCAAGCGCCACCGTCCAGCACTGGGACGGGGTGGCGGTCAGGGGCAGGCGTGGGGAGAGGTAGAGGTGAACGAGGAGAGGTTCAGCGAGATGGCGGGCCAGCTCGCTCGGGCCAGCTTGGATTCGTGGCGCGCGGGAAACCGAGCCTTCGCGGTGCTGCATTGCGGCATCGGGTGCGAACACATTCTCAAGGCCCTCTTGTGCCGCCACGACCCGCTTCTCATCTCAGAGAAGGGCGACCGGGCCCACCGCTTCCATGCCCTCGGATTCGGAAACGCGCCAGGAGTCAAGCCGCTGGCCGAGGCTCGAACCATCGGCATCACGGAAGCGTTCAGGGACGCGACGGTCTTCATGGACGGACGTATGCCCCTCGACGAGCGCGGCTTTCACCCGGTCGCCGCATCACGCAACGGCGTTGCTCATTACGCGCACCACAGCGAAGAGTCTGCGGCCGAGGTAGTCAAACTCGGTCTCCAGGTCATCGAAGCCGTACGCGCCGAACTGTGCCTCGACTCCTCCACCTTCTGGGGCGAGTACCAGCCCGTCTTCACGAACCTGGACAAGGTTGCCGACCTGCCGAGCCAGAAGGGTCAGAGCGACCGGCCGGCCATCGAAAGAGCGACCGAGGACCTAGCGTTTCGCCAAGCCCAGAAGGTCTTCAGCGAGCTCACCACAGCCGCCCGGACGGCTCAGTCGGTCATTTCATGGTGGGCTGAGGCGCGGCACGCCGACGTCCAGGAAGCTGTAGCCCGCCCGACCTTGAGCGCAGCCCTGCTCACCGCCCTCGACTCCGCTGGGGACCGGATAAGGGACGCTGCGAGAGAGCTTCTCGTCGCCTACGACATAGGCCCCTACACCTTCCCGCTCGAAGCTCCGCCCAGCCCTCCCGAGATCGAGCAGCGGGCGCGGACCGCAGTGATGGTGAAGGTTGTACTCGCATCGAGCGTGGGCGCCGCCATCCGTCGGGTTCACAACGACTTCCCTGCCTTGTCCATCGCGCCGATCCTGGCTGAAGTCAGCGCTTCAGGGCGTCTACTGGAAGACGCCCTGGCGAAGCCCGGCACACGCCGCTGGTGGCATAACTGCCCGGCCTGCGGATACAGCGGCAACGTCTACGGTGACCTGGAGCCCAGGGGCTGCTCCTGCGAAGGGGAGTGGGACACCTGCCCGCACGACGACCGGAACGAGGGGGTGGGAAGTATCCAGTCGTTCCTCTGCCCGTTCTGTGGGCTACTCCTGAATCACAGCGCGGAGCTGGCGGCGGCCGGCGTCGCGCCAGAGACGGCAGTTCCCTCGGACGCGTCACCGGCGAGTGGGTGACATAGAACCACCGCCTGCGCCAGGACAGCGTGCAAGATCCGCCGGACAGACCCTAAGCGCCACGAACACCAATGTCAGTGGCATCGGCGACGATGGCCCCGCCCGGCACCACACCACCCCTTGGTCTGAGAGGACTCCTCGTGGCCCAATCCTTCACCGTGCAGCTAACCTTCGGCAGCCACCGCATCGAGAATGTCACCTTGCAGTGGGGGGTTGGGATGGGCGGCGATACGCGAAGAGACGCTCCCAGCTGGGGCACTGACATCGAAGTCCCGGCTGTGATTGAACTCCTCGATCTGATTACAGCTGGAGCGATCACTGCCGAGCAGGCCCGAGACAAGCTGGAGCGTCTGACAGCCGCAATCAAAGAGCGGATGGATCGCGAGTATGAGGAGATGATCGAACTGATGGAGCAGCCCATGCCTCGTGCAGTGCGCGAAAAGATTCGCTTCGATGACCGGTGGGTGTATGCCATATCGACCGACGGCACCCCTGGCTCAGTCAAGATCGGCGTTGCGAAAGACATAGCCCTGCGGATCAAGTCGTTGCAGTCAGGCTCCGCGACCAAACTGGAACTTCTCTGGAGCGCTCGCGGTGGGTTCCCTCTTGAGCGCTACCTGCATGAGCAATTCAACGCCAGGCGCACCCACGGGGAGTGGTTCGACTTCGAAAGCTGCCCCGACCCCGTCAAAGAGATCAACGAGGCCGCTCACGCCTTCCTCCAGCAGTTCGCCGAGGAAGGCTCCACAAACCCCTAAGTCCACTGGACTCGTGCATGCCCCCGCGGTGGACTCCTTCATACCGTCGGTGGTCTTCACAAAGTGGGGCCATTTCGGGCCGACCCGCTGGGGCCGGTTGACGACGTCATAGCCACGCAAGGCCAGGCTCCCGGTATTGCCCCGGGCCACCTGGCCTCACTTCTGAGAGCCCACGGCCCTCAGCGTCTTGACTAACGTAGCGGTCAGCCGACGCGGGCGGCGACGTGTCCTCTGATGCGTGCACGTTCGCCCTTCAGCTCTTCTGATCTTCTCTGCACCAAGTCAAGCGAGACAGTCAGGGTGATCCCCCTG
Organism: Streptomyces sp. NBC_01166; assembly: GCF_045039765.1. Taxonomy (NCBI): domain Bacteria; kingdom Bacillati; phylum Actinomycetota; class Actinomycetes; order Kitasatosporales; family Streptomycetaceae; genus Streptomyces; species Streptomyces sp. NBC_01166. The sequence goes on along the minus strand of NZ_CP108614.1, from coordinate 159,673 downwards.
CCGCAAGACGCCCGGAACGAAACCTGACCGGGATCGCACTATTCCGGCTTGCGGACCAAGAAGCTGGAAATCGCTGCCTTCGCCTCTTCTGCGGGAGGCTCCACCAGTCGAGCGGTGACAACGAACCCCGTCTGCTGCAGCAGTTCAGAGATCGTGTCCGCTGGCAGTCGATAGGACTCGAAGGTCGCCGGATTTTCACCATAGGCAAGCATTCGACGCTGGCGCTCACGCTCTCCAACGCGACAGACCAGCATCAGGTATCCACCAGGCGCCAGCGTCCGGTGGAACTCGCCGAACACGGCCGGCAGCAACTCCGGCGGCGTGTGGTGAGTGGAGTAGTAGGCCAGAATGCCGCCAAGATCGTGGTCGTCGATGGCCAACGCGGTCATGGAGCCCACCGCAAACCGCAGGTGCGGATAAGCATCCCGGGCCAGTTCGATCATCCTCGGCGACACGTCGATACCGAACGCCGAGAGCCCCAGGTCAGCCAGGTGCGCTGTCACCTTGCCAGGACCGCACCCCACGTCCGCAACCGGCCCACGCCCGGCCGCCTGCACAAGTTCGGCGAATGCGGCCAGCATCGCGCGCGACAGCGGATCCAGTTCGGCAGGGGCTACTACGGTTGCTGCGTAGTCGGCGGCCACAGTGTCGTACGACTCTCGGACCGCGGCGAGGTAGGTGGTGTCAGTCACCCCGCGAGCCTAGCTGCAGGGGCACCAAGGACATCCGGGGAACCTGCCAATCCTTGATCACGCGCTTCTCCCTATACCCCCGCCTGGGGCGGGTGGTTGGGATGCCAAGGGAGAGTTGAGGACCGTGGTGGGAGCGATGGCCCCGCGGACGGTGCTGATCTGTCGTTGGAAGGGGAACGGCGCCTGTTCGAACCGGGCTGCGGGCATTCAGCGGCTCTTCCGCAGTGCCAATGGACGAGGGGTCCGTCCCCCAGAGGGCTCGGTCCGTTGTTGTGGGGCGGTAGGGAGGGCGGTGACGCCCAGGGCGGCGTCCCGCGCGGTGAGGGCCTCGTCCCGTTCGGTCAGGGCCTCGGCCCGTTCCCCCGCCAGCCGTTCGATCATGACCGCGTAGATGCCCACCAGCTCCGTCAGCTGCCGCTTCTCCTTGCGGACCCGGGCCAGCTCCTCGCGGAGCTTGTCGATCTCGGCCTCGGCCTTCTTGACCGGCTCGCTCTTGTGCCGGGCGGCCTTGAACTCCGCCTGGTACTTGGCCATGAGCTTGTTCGGATACTTGTGTGTCAGCAGCCACCGCTTGACCTGGGCTTCCTCGGCCAGGTCAAGGATGGTGAGCTTGCCCGAGGAGTGCAGCGGCGTCCCGGCCAGCAGCCGGTCGGCGGCCGTCCGCAGCTTGACGCACAACTCCTCCGGCGGATCCGGCTCAGGACTCACGACACGCCTCCCTCGGGCCGTCCGCGTTCATGCTCGGCAATGAGGCTCTCCAGATGGGCGAGGCGCCGGCGTTCGCGTCCGTAGCGGATTTTCGGGCTGGCCTCGTCGGCGACGATGAGTCTCAGTTCGCCGGTCTCGGCCCTCAGTTCGTCGATGTTCTCCTCGGTGCGGGCGATGTTGCGGCAGGCCGGCCGGCAGTCGTCGGTGTCGGGGGTGACCCGGGCGTCATCGAGTGCGGGTTCCAGCTCGCAAAGCGCCGTCGGGAAGGCGAAGACGCAGGTCATGCCCTTGCCCGGGTAGATCTGCAGCGAGGGGTTCGCCATGACGTGCCGGGCCTGCTGACCCGTGCGAAGCACCCGTCCCGCGAACTTCGTCGCCCCGCCCGTCACCCGGGACCGGTAGGTGTCCGCCGCCGGACCGCTGACGTGCTCGCCCGCCTTCAGACGCCGGTCGGCCTCCTCCAAGTCCTCCAGCCGGGTCAGCCACCGCTCGAACGCGAGATCATCGGGGAACCCAGACGCGTAGTTGCCTAATGGTGGAGTCGGGTATTGGAACTGTCTGAATGCCCCGACAGCAGCTCCACATTGGTAGGCAGCCTGGGAGCGTGTGAGCCACCCGACGGTCGAGACATCAGATGTGCGCATTGTCGTGAATCGCCCGTTTCATTGCAGATAGCCGCTAATAAGGCTAGTTGAGGGATGGTGGAGTGCCGTTCCGTGGAGTCACCCCCACCCGGGCTCAGTCGATCGCGGCCAATAGAGCAGCGGGCGATGAGGCGCAGAAGGTAGGATCCCAATCAATTGCCGTGTCACGGGGGGATCTATGGGAATCGACGATCGCGGATCGGCTCCGTTTCGTTTCGAGGTAATCAAGAAGTACCCTCCACGAGGGCCTTTGCATCAGTACCGGCTCGCTGCAGCAACGACATTCACTTGCTCCCGATGCGGGAGAGATAAGAAATCTAAACTCGTGGTCTCCATTCACGACGAATGGGGCCTCCTCTTGTGTAACGGCTGCTATGGGCGGTTGCTCTCGATCTGGGAAATTAAGGCCGGGGATCTTGAAGATTCGGATCGCCACGCCGAGTTGATTCGCCTACTGGTCGGGTTGTCTGGCGAGGCAGATGTTGAGCAGGCGCGTACTGTTCTTCTTGCTCGCGATTCTCGATCCACCCTGCTTTCGGCGCCCGCACTCACAATGCTGGCAACGGCGGAGGCTGTCGCGGACGGGTTCGCAGTGAAAATGGCCACCGAGCTCGACTGGTCAGCTGCGATCATCGGCCTGTGCAAGGCCGTCGAGTTGGAGGCCCTCCGCCTGATCTGCGATCCCCTGCGCCATGCAGTGTCCGACCTGGACCTGGCGACCGACCTTGCTGACAGGGACTTTCGCCGGATGGCACAGTTCTGCAAGAGAGGGAAGCCAATTGAACTTGGAACCCTCGCCCACTTCATGGAAGCCACGACTAGGTCGCAGAATAATGGGACCAGTCCGCTTGCATCCGCGCTTCGGTCTCTCGCTCTCCAGTGGCCCCGGTCCGATTGGCTGTTCGAAGCGGACGGCTTTGTAGCCAAAGTGCGGATGCTGACCAAAAATTACAGAAACCCGGCAGCGCATACGGCGTTGCTTTCCCATGCCGAATACCGCTCCTGCGTTGAAGTCGTTCAGGGGAAGGACGGCCTCTTGTGGAAGATGCTTACTTCCGTTGACTCGACACGACGCTAAATCTATATTCTCTCAATGCCTAAGGTCGCGATTGTGTCCTCTGGCTGACGTCGGCGGCATAGGCGGCCCAGTCTCCGGCTGATGCTTGCTGCCACTGGACGGCGACTTTGATGTGGACGCCGAGCATGCGGGCGAGGATCGCTGCGGGGACTTCGGTGGCGAGGGTGAACAGTGCGGTGGAGCGGTCCTGCTTGGGCCGGATCCCGATCTTGTGGAGGCGCTGGCCGATCCGGTCGTCGCCGAGGGGGCGTCCTGGCTGGCCTCCGGGGAAAAGCCAGGGAGCGTCCTCCGAGGTGCCGATCTTGGCCTTGCCGCGGCGGGTCGCGACGAGCTCGCGGACCAGGGCGGCCAGCGGCGCGGGGAGGACGACCGGCGAGGTGCCGAACGTGATGGAGACGGTGTCGTCGTCGAAGTGGACGTCGTCGACCGTGAGTTGGCTGATGGTGGCGATCTTCTGTGCGTAAAGGATCAGCAGCAGTCCCGCGACGCGGTCCGGGGTCGGCAGCGTGCCGTCGTTGAGGAGTCGGCGGGCGTCGGCCCAACGTTTCTCGCTATCGATGGTGCTGAGCGGGCCGGTCCAGCGGACGGTGCCGTAGGTCAGGTCACGGGCATGCCGGTGCTGTACCGACCAGGGGACGAAGTGGCCGGACTCGTCGCGGTAGCTGACCGTAGGGTCGGCCATCCAGCGTTCCAGGTCTGCCTGGGCGCAGGTCCCCGGTGTGAGCCCTTCGCCGCCACCAGCCGCCGCACGTTCCAGGACGTCCCGGTGCTGCAACACGACCGGATCCGTGTACGCGAGGGGAAGATCCACGCTTTCCCCGTGAAAGTAGACCCTCCATCTCACCTGTCGGATCTTGCAGAACCCCACGTCACGCCAGGACCGCTACGGCCGGCGTTCACCCAAACGAGCTACATCCTTCGCGACGATCCCGAGCAACACGGATATGCAACAACACGCGACTGGATAGAGAAGGGACGAATGTCCCGAGTGGAAATGGTGCGTCTGCCGCTTTGGTGGGTGGGTCAGGGGACGTCGCCAGCCCAGTCCCATCGGTCGGGGTCGCTGGCCCGCGGTTCGTAGTCGGCGCGGCCGCCAGGCCCGAACTGTCCCTGGTTTGTGATCAGCATGGCGCCGGCGGTGCGTTCCTGGTGGGTGAGGCCGGTGACGTCCAGGAGGAGCCCGTCCAGCGGCCCGCCGACCAGTTCCACAGGAGAGCTGCGCCCCTTCGGCTTCTTCCTGGAGTCCGTAGGCTCAGCGTCCTTCAGCGTCCCCGGCTTACCCGCCGTTCTGAGCGCGCGGGGCTGGCCAGGCCACTGCGGGTGATGTCTGTCAGTGTGGTCGGCAGCGGATCTCTTTGCCCACCTGATCAGTCAGCTTGTGCGTGATCTCAGGGGCGGTAGTAGCGGGCCAGATGATGACGAGGTGTTCTTCGACGGGAGCCTCATCGGAGTAGACCATGACGCGCTCGTATCCTGCGTCGCGTCCGCGTGCATGGACGCGGACGCGGAACGGCCCGGGCTGTGCTTCAGTCAGGTCGGGGAGGCCGGTGTCCGGGCCATCCGCCGTGATGATCGGTTGGTCACCGGGGAGACTCAGACTAACTTCGACGACGTCGTCCCAGCGCGATACGTCTACATCTGCAGGAGGCTCTCTGCGAACATCGACGGTCACGAAGACGCCGCCTGTCTCCGTACCAGTCATGATGACTGCGAATTGTCCGGCCACCGCCAATCCTCCCGGCGCGTTTAGTGACGCGATCAAACCATTGAAGCCGGTGTAGTCCCATTCGGTCACGTCAAAGACGTCGCCCACGATCCAGTACTGACCGTAGGAAACTTCCAGCCGTGTGGATGCTCTGGTCATTCCGTCCTCCTCAAACCTCAACCCAGAACTTATCGCCATCCAGGACCCGTTGAGCTTTGAAGAACCCGCTTACGAGCCCGCCTTGGCTGTTCTGCTCACCGACAGGCACCCAGGCCCACCCCCAGTCTGCTGCGGGAGATCGAGAAGCACCTTCTCTCGTTTTGGCAAAGGGATATTCGTCGCAACTTTGGCCAGAGGGACGTGGGCGAGAGCGTGGGCAAGCTGTACGCCGGTTGGCCTGCTCCAACGTGGCACTGGTGGTGCGGGTCAACGCGACGCCACCCAGTGCTTTATTACCCAGGTGAGAAGGGCTGCCCTGCTGGATCCTGCGGATGTTCGCTGCGATGCCGGGCAACCGCTGCATCTCCGTGAGCGTTGGAACGTACTCAGGGAAGACGCAGCCCGCACCGATTCCCTTGATGGTGTCGTCGCACCGGTAGATGGGCGAATGCCAGTTCGTCGCGCCCTCGGAGAAGCCAGGCCTTTCGATCTTGATGGCATACCGGATTTTGTCCGAGTGTGCAGAAACTGGGGAGTCTTGGTGCGTGATGATGCCCTTCACGACTGCATTTGCAGTCAGGTCTTGCCTGCTGGATACGGGGCTGGTCGTCTTGCACGTCCCCCTGCAGTCCGCGTCCAGTGTGAGCGTTGTACCTGAGGTATCTCCGGTGACGCTCGTTACTTGGAGATTGAAGTCCTCAAGGGACGTGAGGCTGTTGTTTTTGAGTTGAACTTCCTGTCTGATCACGAAGTGAACTGTTCCGACGGGAAGACCACCGCGGAAGAGTTCAGCCTTGCCCGTCGAAATCTCACAGGCCTTGAACCGGTCGAAGCCGCCAGGCAGTGGAGCACACAGCATGCTGGAGGCCGCAGCCGGGGGCTGAGGTGTAACCCCAGCGCCGGGAACCCGCGTGACTACGATCTGGCCTGGACCGTTCTCCGTATCAGTGCATCTGTCGCGCGACGAGCTGGTCTCCGCTTGTGTTGTCCAGGGCACCAGACCACTTCCTCGTTGCCCACTACCGTCACCGGCCCTTTCATACGAGACCGATGCGGCACGAGGGGAGGACTGTGTGGTCGGATAAGCGGCTACAGGGCAAGGTGTCCGTTCCGGCTCTGCGGGCCCTTGCTCCGCAACCTTCCGTGCGGTGTCGATGAGTGTGCGGAGGTCGCGGTACTTCTTTTTGGCTTCGTCTGCTTTCTTCAGGAACGGGGGTAGTTCCTTGGCGGTCTTCTTGATGGCGCTGGCGAGCTTGCCTGTCTTCTTGACGGCACCGACGCCGAGGAGGGTGCTTCCGACGTCGGTCACTGTCCAGAGGCACTTGAGTAGGTCGCCCTGTGCGCACTTGACGATGTCGTTGATGTCGAAGGTGTCGAGCAGGATGTCGAGGCCGTTGTCCTTGAGCCAGTCGGTGATGCTGGTCTCGAGGAGCTTCTTCGCTTCGCGGTACTCCTCGACGCATTCCTGACCGCAGGACTCGGCGAGGAGTTGTTCGTCCTTGTGCTGCTGGGCGATGTCGGCCGCGCCGCCGAGCCGGGTCCAGTCGGCCCCCGTGCCGTTCCAGCGGTAGGCGGTGGTGAGGTCGGGGGAGAGGCCGTAGAGCTGGGTGTCGCTGACGGTGAAGGTGGCGCCGGGTCCGCCGATTTCGGTCCACGCGTCGGGGGTGTTGTTGTACTGGTGGATGTTGCCGGTGGTGGGGTTGGTCGCGAAGAGGCCGGCGCCGCCGGCGTAGATGTTCTTGGCGGGTCCGCCGATCTTGGTCCAGGCGGTTCCCTGCCCGGTCCATTCGTAGACGGCCGTGTGGTCGGGGTTGATGCCGTAGACGCGGTCGTGGCCGACGGCGAACTGGGCGCCGGGACCGCCGATCCGGGTCCACTTCCCGGGCTTGCCGTTGTACTTGTAGAGGTCGCCGGTGTGAGGGTTGGTCGCGAAGAGGCCGGCACGTCCGGCGTAGATGTTCCTGGCCGGTCCGCCGATCTTGGTCCAGGTGTCGCCGTGCCATTCTCCGATGCCGTCGGGGACCAGCCGGTAGAGGTGCTTTCCGGTGACGGCGAACTGGCCGGCCGCGCCGCCGATCGGGTTCCAGGCGTTGGTGGCGGCGTTGTACTTCCGGACCTGTTCGTTGCCGTCTGCGGTCGTGAAGACGCCCGCGCGGCCGGCGTAGACGGCGTTCGCGGCGCCGCTGAGGGGTGACCAGCCGTCGCTGCCGCGCTTCCAGAGACCGCTCTTGTCGGCGGTGAGGGTGTAGAGGTCGTCCTGTGCGGTGACGGCTATGCGGGCGGCGTGTTCGTCCAGGGTGTCGGACGGCCCGGCGGACTGGACCGGCGCCGGGGTGATGTCCCGTTGCCCGTTCTGGTCCGGGGCGGGCGCCTCGGCGTCGGCTTCGGCCGGTTCGGCAGGGTCTCCCGCGCTGTCTGTCTCTGCCCCTTCCTCTTCCACCGGGGCGGGGACACCTTCCTGCGGTGTCGGGGCGCCCGGGGTGACGGGGGCGGGTTCCTGTGGCTGGGGCGGAGCGGGTGCCGGCGGGGGCTCCTGGGCCGGGGGAGGGGCTGGCGCGGTTGTGGGTGCGCCGAGGGGGGTCCAGTCGGTGCCGGTGCCGGCCCATCGCAGGACCGCGGTCCCGTTGGGGGCGAGGCCGTAGAGGTGGGTGTCGCTGACCGCGAACCCGGCACCGGGCTCGCCGGTCTTGGTCCAGGAGTCGGGCTGCCCGATGTACTTGTTGAGCTGTCCGCTTATGCGGTCGGTCGCGAAGAGCCCGGCGCCACCGGCGTACAGGTCCTGGGCGGGGCCGCCGACCCGGCTCCAGTCGGTGCCGTGCCCGCTCCATTCGAAGACGGCCGTGTGGTCGGCGGCGATCCCGTAGAGGCGGTCGCTGGTGACGGCGAAGTCCGCACCGGGTTCGCCGATCTGTGACCAGGTTTCGGGTGCACCGTCGTACTTGAAGATTTTGTCGTCGGGGGCGGTGGCGAAGAGCCCGGCGCCGCCCGCGTCGAGGTCCTTGGCCGGCCCGCCGACCTTCGCCCACTGCGTGCCCTGGCCGGACCATTCGTAGACGGCGGTGCGGTCGGGGTTCAGCGCGTAGAGGCGGTCACTGGTGACGGCGAAGTCCGCACCGGCCTCGCCGATCTGCGACCAGGCTTCGGGGGTGCCGTCGTATTTGAAGACCTTGCCGGTGTCCCGGGCGGTGGCGAAGAGTCCGGCGCCGCCCGCGTACAGGTCCTGGGCGGGTCCTCCGACCTTGGTCCAGTCGGTGCCCTGCCCGTTGTACCGGTAGACGGCGGAGTGGTCCGCGGTGAGCGCGAAGAGCTGGTCGTCGCCGGTTGCTGTCACCGAGCCCAGCGGGACCGGGGCACCGGCCGGGTTGGGTTCGTCGGCCAGGGCGGGGAAGGCGGAGAGGACGCCGGCGCTCAGCGCCCCGGCCAGGACAACGCCAATGCGTCGCAGGACGGTCGGTGTTCTGCCGGTGCGGGACCGGGCATGGTCCCCCACGGGTGTACGGGTCACGGGATGCTCCAGGGTTTGGCCGGGAAGTGCTGGAGCTCTCACGGTGTGACCTGGTCTGATTGTCCTCAACTGCCGTTATGCGTAAGCGCAGATGGGACGCTGTGGAAGCGGTGGACAACGCGGACAACTAACGGGGGATCCACAGTTATGAAGGCTGGACGTCCGCAGGGCGGGCCCAAGGGGCAGTCGGAGCAGGCCAACGCGCTGGCGGTGTTCCTGCGGAATCTGACGAAGGACCTCACGGTCCGCGAGCTCGCCGACCGGTACGCGGGCGGCAAGACACTCTGGGGCGAGTACCGCTCGGGTACGAAGACGGTCCACCTGCACCTGCTCGAGAGCCTGGTGCACGACACGGTCAAGGACGCGCGCTCCCGCACCGAGCTCCTGGCAAGGGCACGACGCCTGCACGCCGAGGCGGTCGCCGCACAGCAGCCCGCCACCCCCGCGGAGCCGGACCATGGCAATCAGGGGGTGAGTCCGGAGCAGGCCGTGGGCCAGGCCACGACGACTCTGCAGGACGCCGAGCGGCTCATCCACATCCTTCTCGGCGTCATCGCCGGCCTTCAGATGCAAGCCACGTCTCCCGGATCTACCGCGGCGGCGGGTCCGGTGGCACTGACCGCTGCGCAGAGCACGCAGGCGGCGGGTGATCTGCGCGAAGCGCAGGACCGGCTGATCCAGGTCCGCCTGGTCCACGACGCGGTAACCCGCGTACGGGACGAGGCAGCCGCCTACCTGCCGGCACCCCATCCCACCGACACCGAACAGACCCCCGGCAGTCAGGGCCCCGGTGACGATGCCGCTCTACCGGCCCGGTACGCCGCGGCGTCACGCGGCGCGGCCGCGATCCTGCTCGTCTCGCGCACGGCGCTGGCCGAGCAGCACACCGCCGCCCGGATCCTCAGCGCCCGGACCGCGGGCGTCGGCACGGTCCTGTACGGGGTCGAGGCAAGCTCCAGCCCCGCGACGGCTCTGCCCCCGGCCGTTTCGCCCGAGACTCTCGGCGGGCCGCAAGCCAGGGACCGGTCACCGCGGTGGCGAACCGCCCTCGTCGCGACGGCAGCCGCCGTCGCGCTCACCGCCGTGGTCTCGGGAGCCGTCGTCGTCACCACGCTCAGCATGCGCAACCACGACTCCCCCCAAGACGCCCAGGAGAAGAGCCCCGAGCCCGCGGCTGCGGCACCCCGCTCGTCCCCGGCCCCGAGCCTGAGCCCTTCGCCCACCGCTACCGCGATGCCTTCACCGACCCCCTCGACAGGCCCGTCCTCCATACCTTCACCTGTCCGGACCCGCAGCACCTCCACCGTTCCCGACCCTTACGTCGGCGCCTGGGAAGGCGAATTCACCGAGCCCGGCGAACAAGCCCCCTCACTGCGCCGGATCGTGGTCCGCAAGGGAACCGTAGGTACGAAGATCGCCGACGTCATCACCCTGTCGCGGACCACCCTGTGCCAGTCCGAGGGAACCCTCCGCTCCACCGGCACACTTCTCCTCATCACACCCAGACCGACGTCCGGCACCCCCACCCATCTCTGCACATCGGCCAGCGACATCGCCCTGCGGCGCGACAGTGACGCAGGCCTGACCTGGAAGTCGGACGGAATCACCGTCCCTCTGCACCGGGCAGCCTCCTCCCGGAGCGCCGTGCCCGCTTCCTACGTAGGCACCTGGTGGGCCCAGGACGGGAACGACCCCACCTCCACCGTCCGCATGACCATCCGCCAAGGTGTTCCCGGCAGGACACGTGCCGAGTTCACGTGGGACGGAGACGCCCACCACTGCGAGGGCTTCTCCGTCCTTGCCTCAGCCGGCGACACGCTGGCCTTCGGCCCGGAGACCGTCACCGCGTCCGAACCCGAAGGCTTCTGCACCCAGACCCCGAGCCGCACCATGACCCGCCCCGACAACGGGAGCATGCACGTGGAAATGGCCGCACCCGACGGAACTGCACCCCGCGCCTTCACCTTCACACGGGCGAACTGAATACCTCCGGCATGCCTTGGCGCCTCGGCCGGCCCTCGCGGCGGAGGACCGAGGTGATCGCAGCCGGACTTGCGGGGGCTTGCCCCTCAATGGGCCACACTGCGTCAGGGCGTGTCACCGGCCCAGTGCAGCCGGTCCGGGGCGCCGGGCTGCCCCCGCCCGGCCCGTGCGCGCCGAGCTCAGTGATGAGCGCCGCGCCGTCCAGCAGCTGCCGCACGCTCCACCCGGTGACGTCGAGGCGCTGTCCGTCGAGCGGTCCGCCGATGAGCGCCGCGTACTCCAATAAGAGGCGTGTGGTGCGGGTCGGCCGGGTCTCGCTCTACTGGCTGGTGTGCTGTTGAGCCGTCCCGCTCAGCTCTCCTCGATGCTCTCTGCGGTCTTCTTCCTCGTCACGCGGATGACTCGGCGCCGTTTGATCTCGGCGGTCTCGTTCAGGCGGTCCAGGTGGAGGAAGTGCACGTTGCGCATGTGCAGTGCGTCTGCCTCGAATGGACGCACAGAACTAACAAGGGCGGGCGGGCCACGTCCTCACCTGCCCGCCGGGTGCCGGACTGGTCTTGCGCTGTGCATCGTGCGTGTTGTTACAAGGCGTCGGCCCACGCGGGTACCGGCCAGTCGTGCACGTCGCCGAGTGCGAGACGCACGGGGCCAAGGAGCCGGTGTGCGAGGTCGGGGGAGAGGTCCTCGACGGCGAGTGCGACGGCGCCGCACGCGACTGACTTCTGCTCGTCGGAGAAGCTCCCGATTCTCTTGCCATGGGAGCGCGCGGTACGTGCCAGGGCGTCTTCGGTATGCCGGATCAACACGTTTTTCAGCCCAGCGCGGCCCCGGGATGCCGCGAGGTCTCCCGCCTCGTACCAGGCGGGGTCTTCACGGTCTGTAGGCCATGCCTTGTTGTAGGAACGCCGCAGTGTCAGGACCTCTTGCCACGTTGCCTGTTCGAGGCGGGACACCAGCGCCGCTACTTCACGGCCTCGCGGCCCTAAGGGCTGTCCCGCAAAGATCCTGAAGCCGCCTCGGGCATGGCGGCCGCCTTGCTTATCCGGCGAGGGCGAGGTTGTGCATCCGGGCGATGCCGAGCATGGCGTGGTGGACGCCATCGCCTTTGAGGCGGCAGTCGCGGAGGATCTTCCAGGTCTTCATGCGGGCGAAGACGTGCTCGACGCGGGCCCGGACCTGTTTGTGGGACTTGTTGTGTTCCTCTTTCCAGTCCGGGAGTTCGCTTTGGCCGCGCTCACGGCGGTGCGGGATGACGAGGCCGGTGCCCGGGTAGCCGCCGTCGGCGATCGTGACGGTGTTGCCCACGGCAGCCTTCGCGCCGGACTCCTCCCACGCCTTACAGTCGTTGCGGTTCCCGGCGAGCGGCCGGCCGACCACGACGACCAGGCGGGTGTCGGCGTCGATGACGACCTGGTGGTTGGTGGAGTACCGGTAGTTCTTCGACCGCTCGGCGATGGCGTGGTCACGGGTGGGGACCAGGGTGCCGTCCACGATGAGCACGGTGCCCTTGGCGAACCGCCTACGGGGCTGGAGTGCGAGCAGGGGGCCGAGGTGGTTGATGACTCGGCCGGCCGTGGACTTCGAGACGCCGAACAGCGGAGCGAGCTGCCGCAACGTCAAATTGGTGCGCCAGTAGGCCGTGACCAGCAACACCCGGTCCTCCAGCGGCAGGCTCCACCGCCGGCCTCGGTGGACCACATCTGCTCCATCGCGCCGCAGCGTGGTCAGCAGCTTGCCAAAACAGCGCGGGCTCAGCCCCGCGAACGGGGTTATGCAGGACGGCTCCGATGCCGTGATCACACTCACCACATCATGATCACCACTCAGGCCGGCCCAATGCCGAAGCAATCCCACAGTTACCCTGCTCGGGGCAGTCCACAGTGCGCAAGACCGGGGGAAACCGTGAACCGACCTCTGCTGTTCCTCGACGTGGACGGGCCGCTCAACCCTTACGCGGCCAAGCCGGAGAGACGTCCCGACGGCTACACCACACTCAGAGTCCCACGGAACGACGCCCATCAGGACGACAGAGGCCTCTCGTCCCGACGGCCCCTGCGGCTCTGGCTCAACCCAGAGCACGGACGATCTCTGCTCCAGCTCGGCTTCGAGCTGTGCTGGGCCACCACATGGATGGACGACGCCAACCGGTGGATCGCACCGGTCCTGGGCCTTCCAGAACTTCCCTTTGTGGACTTCGGCGACGTCCTACTCCAAGAGCGCCCGGATGGCGTCCACTGGAAGACCGGGCCGCTGGTGGACTACGCAGGCGGCCGTCCTTTCGCATGGGTGGACGACGAACAGAGCGAGCTGGATCAGACCTACGTGACCGCCCACCACCAAGGCGCCGGGCTCCTGCACCACGTCAACCCGCGGATCGGCCTACGGGAGAACGACTTCCACTCGCTCGCCGACTTCGCCCGGTCCCTGGACACCTCACGAACCACCAGTTGAGCACCTCGCCAGCTCTTCCGGCTGCTCTGCACTCGGAGCCAAGATCTTTGCGGGACAGCCCTTAGGCAGTGTCGTCAAATGTCACGCCCGCATCAGGAGCGATGCGAGGGTGAGGTCCAAGTCGTCGTATGCCAGGCCCAGGAGCTCTCCGCGCACCGCGACCCGCCGGCCGCCAGTGGAAGACGGTCGGTGCACGACTACTGGGGCGCTCATGCCGAGCGACTGCCCCCGCCTGCGCGGCCTACGCCGCTCCAGCCGCCCAACGAAACCCGCAGGTCAGACAGCGATATCCTGCTGGAGCACTAGATGCGCGGCCTGGACAAGTCCTAGCCTCGTGATCCTGCCGCAGCCGTGTAGCGGGCGTACTGGAACTGAGTGTGCAGGGTGTCGGGGTGGTCGGGGCCGAGTACCCGAATGCGATCGGGAACCAGATCGGCGTACAGCTCACTTGCGCCTGCCGCGTCACCCGCCTCAGCCATGCAATAGGCATGCCAGTCCCGCGCCCGCAGCGTCTCGGGATCGTCAGGGCCAAGCACTCGAACGCGGACGGAAACCAGATCGGCATACGCGTCCCGCGCAGCCCCCATATCACCTGCCGCAGCCGTGTAGCGGGCGTACTGGAACTGAGTGTGCAGGGTGTCGGGGTGGTCGGGGCCGAGTACCCGAATGCGATCGGGAACCAGATCGGCGTACAGCTCACTTGCGCCTGCCGCGTCACCCGCCTCAGCCATGCAATAGGCATGCCAGTCCCGCGCCCGCAGCGTCTCGGGATCGTCAGGGCCAAGCACTCGAACGCGGACGGAAACCAGATCGGCATACGCGTCCCGCGCAGCCCCCATATCACCCGCCGCAGCCAGCGACTCTGCCTCAAGGGTGCGTTCTTGCAGATCCGTTGTAATGGGACGTGTCGTCGATGGCGGCTGGAGCGGGGCGGTCGGGGCCGCGGATGTCGGACTACCGAAGCCTTCGATCACCGCAAGCGCCTTTGCGGGGAGCCAGCTTGCTGCGAAGTGGGGCGCGACGGTCCGGTCCCGATGGTGCCTGAACTCCTCCAGGATCTGGCCCAGGGTGGGCCTCACTTCCGCCGCCTTGGAGAGGCACCGCCCCACCAAGTCAGCCAGCTCGCTCGGCAGACCATTCAGGTTTGGCGGCTGATACAGAGTCTGTGCCAGGACATCGCCCACGCTCGGCCCCTCGAACGGTGAGTGCCCCGTCGCCGCGAACACCATCACCGCACCCAGCGCAAACACATCACTGGCCGGCTCGGCGGCTCCCCGGATGTGCTCCGGGGCCATGAACCCCGAGGTGCCCATCACATTCGTGGAAGCCGTACCCGCCGCGTCCAGCGCCTTGGCGATCCCGAAATCGATCACTCGCGGCCCATCAGCAGTCACCAGCACATTCGCCGGTTTCAGGTCCCGGTGCACCAACTCAGCGCCATGGACCGACAACAGGGCCTCCGCGATGCCAGCCGCAAGCCACCACACGCCTGCCGGTGGCAGCGTCCCCGCCCGCTCGATGAGGGTGTCAAGCGGCGGCGCGGCAACGAATGCGACGGCCATCCAGAGCAGTTCCGCGTCCGGGGGGGACACCTCGACCACAGGGGCGGTGAACGCTCCGCTCACCGCCCGAGCCGCTGATGCCTCCCGCACGAAACGTGCCCGGAACCCGTCCTCGTCCGCAAGATGCGGGCGGATTACCTTGAGTGCGTACAACCGCGTGCCGAGGCCACGAGCGAGGTAGACACGGCCCATTCCGCCCTGCCCCAAGACCCGCAGCACCGTATACGGACCCACCATCGTAGGGTCCCTGCCGTCCAGCGGACTGCCCCACATCAGATCCGCCACGAAGCTCCCATCGAACGGACTGGCCCCTGCAGCCCATCATTGCCGAATCGAAGACGTCATCGCCACCGCCGTGTGCGGGATGTGACTCAGCGCCGCGTCCAGCCCCTGGCGTAGCCGGACCGACCAACGGCCAGGAAGCCAGCCCGGCCGCCCATCCAGCAGCCACGCGACTGAGTGGACAACTCCTAGGTTTTGCGTCAGATGATCTTGCGTGGTGGATCAAGGTCCGGTGATACGTCGCCCTGAACTGTCGGATGCCGAGTGGGAGTTCATTCGGCCTCTGCTGCCGCGGGCGCAGCGAGGGCGGAAGCGGCTGGACGACCGGACGGTCCTCAGCGGGATCGTCTGGAAGTTCCGGACGGGCACGCCCTGGCGGGACGTGCCCGAGCGGTTCGGGTCCTGGGCCACGCTGCACACCCGCTTCCGTCGATGGGCCAGGGACGGCACCTTCGAGCGGATGCTTCGGGAAGCCCAGGCGCGGGCGGACGCGGCGGGTGAGGTCGATTGGCTGGTGTCGGTCGACTCCACCATCGTCCGAGCCCACCAGCACGCTGCCGGGGCCCGAAAAGGGGGCTCCGAAATCCGGCACTCGGCCGCTCCAGGGGTGGGCTGACCAGCAAGATTCACCTGGTCTGCGACGCCCTTGGACTACCGCTCGCTTTCGTCCTCACCGGCGGGAACACCAACGACTGCACCCAGTTCGCCGCCGTGATGGAGGCGATACGGGTGCCCGGCATCGGCCCCGGCCGCCCCCGCCTGCGGCCCGATCATGTCCTGGGAGACAAGGGCTACAGCTCGAAGGCGATCCGGGCCTGGCTGCGGCGCCGGGGTATCACGCACACCATCCCCGAACGGGCCGACCAGATCCGCAACCGCGCCCGGCGGGGCAGCCGCGGCGGACGCCCGCCGGTGGTCGATCGCGAGATCTACAAGAAGCGCAGCGTTGTGGAATTGGGGGTGTTCTCGACTGCCCACTTGCGGAAGAGGATGAGTGCCTCGGTGAGGTTGCCTGGTCCGCACGCCGTGTGGAAGGCCATCTCGGAGGTCCAGGCCATGACCCAGTCGTCCTTGCCGCGCTTGAGATCGTGGCGGGGGAATTCGTGTCCCTCCAAGTCGGTCTCCTCCAAGTCGATGCGGACTGACCAACCGGGGTTATCGAGCGTGACGATCTTGATGCCCCACTCGTGCTCCCACTCCTCATTGCACTGGGCGGAGTACCAACCCTGCAGCCAGTCCAAGACGTTCTCGGCATCGTTCATGGCACGAGATGCTAGGCCAGCCGCGAGTCCAGGACCGGGCGCGGCTGGTTCCACTTGCCCTGGGAGTCGCGGTGGCCGAGCCGGTACACGTGCGAAGGCTGACCGATCAGGAGGGGCAGCAGCTGCAGCAGATCGTGCGACGAGGCAGCACCAACTCGGTGCGCTACCGGCGCGCGATGATGCTGCTGGCTTCGGCCGGCGGGAACCGCGTGCCGGTCATCGCCCAGCTCGTGCAGGCGGACGAGGACACGGCGCGCGACGTCATCCTGGCCTTATCGAGAAGTAGTGGTTCTGGCGCAACTTCTGTGAACTCGTATCGGCCTCGACCATGGCCTGCCTCGGAGTAAGCCGTTAACCTGCCGGTTCTTCAGGACGGCCGGCCTCCGTCGCCGAGCGACGGGTCGCCTTCACGGAAGTTGAGCCAGAACCGCAGTAGTGACGTCACCTGTCGATGGGTTCGGGAGGCGCCCCGATCCGCGGTCAGGTGATGTTGATCCATTTTGGAGGCGTGAGGGCTATTGCTCTGGCTTTTACCGCCTCGCGAGCGCGTGAGCACGCGCCGAGGATCCCGCCACGGTTGGCGGACCACAATTCAGCTCGCCAAAGTTCCCTGGTGGAAGTACAGGCGCCAGCTCGTTCCGGTCATACGCCACAGGGAGCTTCGCCATACACGGCGCCCGTTGTTGTCTGCGAAGTACGTCAGGTGAACGAGTCCCGGAGCGAGTACGACCCCGGACATCTCGCTGACCTCGACCGGAGAGTCTGGGTCCACTGAACCGGCACTCGTCACGGAGAGAATCGACCTTGCGTCCCAGCGCCTTCCGGATGCTCCGATCTCGGTGAAGTCGGGGTCAAGAAGCTGCAACACCAGGGCCGGCGAGGCGCGCACGGCGGGGTCGAGAAGCCGCAGCTCCGCCTCGCTAGCCGCCTGAACTGCCCGCTCACTCTCGCCTGCCATGGACGCACCCTACGGACGCCCTCG
This sequence comes from Streptomyces sp. NBC_01166, assembly GCF_045039765.1. Classification (NCBI taxonomy): domain Bacteria; kingdom Bacillati; phylum Actinomycetota; class Actinomycetes; order Kitasatosporales; family Streptomycetaceae; genus Streptomyces; species Streptomyces sp. NBC_01166. The sequence continues at coordinate 142,660 of NZ_CP108614.1, read as the reverse complement.
TCCAGTCACAGCGAATAGTTGCGCAGGCGAGCAACAACCGGCAGTGAGCCTCTTCCAACCTGACGGGTAGTTCAGCAGGGACGAGGGTGCGAAGCCCCTTGAATCTCCTCGGTCGGTAACCCGCCGCGTACGGAAAGCCGGTCTTCCGAAGGCCTCGTCCGCCCCGGCGTCGGCGGTGCCAGGTTCTTCTCCTGAGCGACAGCTGGCCCCCGTCGGGCTGGAGCGGAGTCGGAGTCCGGGCCCGCGTGCCACCATGACTCCCGAGCGCTTCGCGACCGACACAGGGGAGGGAACGTGGGCAGCACCACGTCCGCTAAATGGTCCGGCTGGCGCAGCCGGATTGTCGAGATACCGGGCGCAGGGGACGGAAAGCCGGTCCTCTTGGAGTTCCGCGGAGGCTTCACCACGAGATTCGACCTGTCGACCGTGCGCAAGGGCCCCTATCATCAGCGGGCTCATGACACGCTCGTCACCATCGGCCGGACTGGGCCGTCGCACGTCGTCCTTCCGGCCGACTGCGACGCCCTCGCCATCTGGCGAATCACGGTGGGCAACGAGGGCGCCAGTGGCCTGGGCCGGTGGAAGGTGCGCATCGTGGACAGCGACGCGCTGCCTCAGCTCCCGACCAAAACAGCCCGGGGAAAGGGAACCCAGACCTTCGGCTATTTCAGCCCCAGGCCGTACTTCGAATACGCCCCGGTTGTGCACTACGACTTCATCGACTCCCCCGGCACCATCATCTACACGCCGGCCGACGGCGGGAAGCAGCTGATCCGTTTCACCTCCGCTGCCAACCAGAAGGGCACCTTGCGCCTTCCGCAGCACGGATACGTCACCCTGTCCGAACACGGTAAGTGGGAAATCTCGGTGACCTGACCCCACCGATTTGAGCGCTCTCCATTTTGATCAGATGGCGAGTTCGAGGGTGACGACGGCTCTGACGACGGCGGTGATCCGGCGACCGTACCGACGGGTCAGCCCTGGCAGCTGCTCGGCGAACGTCCGGCGCCCGCACGAGATGACCGGGCAGAGGAACCTGCGGACCCGCAGGCAGAGGATGACTCGTCTGCCTCCGCTGGGCGCATCAGCAGGAAAGCCCAGGTAGGAGCTGTGAATCCGCCGTGACCAGTTTCCGCACTCGGGACAGATGGCGGACTACCGTACTTCGGGCCTCTATGCGTACCGCTTCGTCCTCCACGTCGACCGACAACACCGCCACGTCGGCGATCGCCGGGAACAGCACCTCATCCAGCCGGAGCACCACTTCTTCCACGGGCCGAACTGTCAGCCACACAGCACCCGGTACAGGTCAGTTCCGGGCAGCCTCGCCAGGTTCCGATCGCCTGACAACCGTCACTCAGCGTGCATGCTCCACGAAAAGTGAGCCAGACCCTGAGAACGGCGTGCGGGTCATGTTGGAACGGTTGGCGGTCCTCAGCGAACGGATTCCCGCCCAGACCGAGTCCCGCGACCTGTTGGAAGTAGAACCCTTGGGAAGACCGGCGATCGCATCCGCCCGGTGGTCTGGCCAGTTGTTCACTGCTGAGGTCGGTGTTCTGCCGGAGCGAAGCGAGGCAGCCTCGATCGACGGCGTCGCGCGGGTGCGGAGGGGGCGGTGTCCGGAGCACTTCTCGTGCCTGGCTTGCCTTGTCACGGGCTGAAGGCGCGCAGTGTGGCGTCGACGAGTGAGTCGGTGTAGGCGATGTCGAGTGGACCGCTGCGATGTAGCCACCGCTCAAAAAGAGGGGCGTAAAGCATGGCGAGCGCGAGGTCCAGGTCCGCGTCGACGTTCAGCTGGCCGGCTTCCTGGGCGCTGCGCAGGCGTGCTCTCTTCGCCTCCTCCAAGGGCTGGGCGAGCCTTGTGTGGTACTCGGCTGCCAGGGCCGCGTCGTGTGTGATTTCGGTGTTGAGGGCGCGGATGAGCCTGTCGAAGGAGGGGTCGGCGAACTCCTCCGCTGTGGCACGCAGGACCAGTTTGAGGTCTGCGGCGAGGTCGCCCGTGTCCGGCAGCGTGACCGACTGCCCGTCCGGGTCTTCACTCAAGGCCAAAAGCGCCGCGAAGACGACGGCACTCTTCGAGGGCCAGCGGCGGTAGATGGTCTGTTTTCCGACGCCGGCGCGGGCTGCGATGGCTCCCACGGTGACCTCGGCGTATGGCTCTTCCGCAACAAGGGCACGGGTGGCGGCAAGGATGGCCTGCCGGGACCGTTCTTTGCGCCGGGAGTGATCCGGCCCTGAGGGGTGGGACATGAGGGGAGCATATCCTGCATGAAACGAGACGAACCGTATTGCATATCAGTCCCCGATGCCCCTAAGCTCCTTATGAAACGAGACGAGCCGTTTCATAAGGGGTGAGAGAGCATGTCGAAGGTGTGGTTCATTACCGGCGCGTCCCGCGGGCTCGGCCGGGCGTTCACCGAGGCCGCGCTGGCAGGTGGCGACCGAGTGGTGGCCGCCGCCCGCAGCATTGATTCCCTGAAGGGCCTGGCCGAAGAGTGCCCCGGCCGGCTGGTGCCGCTGCGGCTGGATGTCCGGGACCGAAAAGGCGTCTTCGAGGGAGTGGAGCAGGCGGCAGCCGCGTTCGGCGGTCTTGACATCGTCGTCAACAACGCCGGTGCGCTGCTCTACGGCATGGTGGAGGAAGCGACGGAGGAGCAGATCCGAGCGCACATGGATGTGAATTTCTTCGGTGCGGTATGGGTGGCCCAGGCGGTCCTGCCTCATCTGCGGGCCCGCAGTGGGGGGCGGCTCCTTCAGGTCACCTCGATGGGCAGCGGCGGCGGGATGGCCACCGTCGGCTTCTACGGTGCGGGCAAGGCGGCACTGGACTCGGTGAGCGAGGCTCTCGCGATGGAGGTCGAGGGGTTCGGCATCAAGGTCACCATCGTGCAGATGGGCGGCTACAACACCGGCCTGTTCACCGCCGGCACAACGAACACCGAACCTCTGGCGCAGTATCAGCCCCTGCGTACCGAGATGGAGGCGATGTGGGGCGACGCCATCGCCCCCGAGCCGGAGACCGCTGCTCCAGTCATCATGGAGCTGGCCCGGCTCCCCGACCCGCCCCGGCGCCTGATCGTCGGCAGCCAGTCCTTCGACCACGTGCTGGAGATGGACCAGGCCCAGGCCGACCTGTACCGGTCCTGGGAACACCTCAGCCGTATCGCTCCAGGCTGATGGCCGGCGCCCCGACGTCATTGGGCAGATTCTGTATCCCGTTGATGGACAGCGGATTCGGCGGGTACCCGGAGGTAACGCAATCGGCGGTTGAAACCGGTCTTGACCGCTCAGGGACAGTCGCCTGTAGTACGGCTCTGCTGCCGCTGACGACTGTGGGCGCCGAACCTCGGCGACAAATCCGATGCCTGCTCATCCGTCGTTGGGGGCAGCGTGCCGCCCCTCACGATCCGCCCCACGATCAGGCTGGCTGAGCATCCTGATGGCGGATTCTGAGGATCGTCGCAGACAAGTGATCGCCGTTGTATGACGGCGAGCAGTCTAGTGCCGGATCAGGCAACGTTTGCCCTGTCGACGACTGGGCGTAGGCGCCGGTCGTCGGCATAGCGGTTTCGCCAGATGATGTAGCGGCGGATCATGCTGCCCTGTTCCTTGTGAGTGGCGTGATCGGTGCCGTCGAGGGTGAAGTAGCGCAGGGCGGTGAACTGGGCCTCGATGCGGTTCAGCCAGGAGGAGTTCGTCGGGGTGTAGGCGATCTCAACGTTGTTCGCGGCGGCCCAGTCACCGACTCGCTGGCACTTCTTCGTGGTCAGGTGCGGGGAGAAGTTGTCACAGACGATTGCGATGCGGACGTGGGCCGAGTAGAGCGTGCGCAGGTAGCGGCAGAATTCCAGGAACTGCGTTCGCCTCTTGATCGGCTTGATATGGCCGTAGAGCTTGTCCTTGGCCAGGTCGTAGGCGGCGAACAGGTGACGCACTCCGCCGTAGCGGTTGTAGGTCGCCCGTCGACGACGGCGTGGCTCACGGTCCGGGTCCTTGTGCTTGCCGCCGCGTTCGGCCCACTGCTTCCCGGGGTGGGGCATCAGGTTGAGTGGTCCGAACTCGTCCAGGCAGAAGACGACTTCGGGCTCGCCGTCCTCCGGTATGACCTCCCGGTCGGCGATAGCGTAGAGGTGCTCGACCCTCGCCTTCTTGGCCGCGTAATCCGGGTCTCGGGAGGTCTTCCAGGTCTTCAGGCGTTGAAAGGAGACGCCTTCCTCGCGGAGCAGGATGCGTAGGCCCTCGTGGCTGATGTCGTCGACCACCCCCTCGGCGACCAGGAAGTCCGCCAGCTTGGTCAGACTCCAGGTTGAAAAGGGCAGGTCGTGCTCGGTCGGCTTGGACTTCGCGATCTTCTTGATCTCGCGACGCTCGGGCAGGGTGAAGGTCCTGGGCCGGCCGCCCTTGTACTTCGGATACAGGGAGTCGAAGCCGTCGGTGTTGAAGTTGTGGATCACGTCCCGGACCCGGTCTGCGCTGGTGAAGGTGACTTCGGCGATCTTCGCAACCGGCATGCCTTGGGCGGACAGCAGGACCATCTGGGCCCGCCGCCAGGTCACCACCGAACCGGTGCCGCGGCGGATGATCCGCAGCAGTTTGCGGCCCTCGTCGTCATCGATCTGCCGCACCCGCACCTGTCCCGCCACGACCTCGAACATAGCGGGCGTGGGCCCGTAGGCTGCGGACGGTGACCTACGACATCATGTTCCTGCGGGTTTTCCCGGGCCGTACCTTCGACGAGACCCTGGAAGAGATCAACTCCGCCTACGACCCGGATGCCGACCTCAAGCCCATGAGCCTGACCCGTGACCAGCGTGCCGCCTGGGACAGGCTGATACAGCGGATGTCGCGGGAGGTGGGTCCGGTCACCACCGAGGAGTACCCCTACATCCTGACCCTGTGGCGTGACGGGCCGGCCGGTCATCTGCAGCTGGACTACGCGGGGGACTCGGCCAACATCGAGATCCCCTATCGCTACCCGGGGCAGCAAGCACTACCGATCATGGCGGAGGCGTATCAAATCGCGCGGATGGTCGAGGAGGAGAGCGGCCTCGAAGGCTACGACTACGAGGCCGATCAGCCCGTCCGGACCGGTGACAGCGACGTAGCGGCAGTCAAGCTCGGCGGCATTGCCCGCTGGGCGCAGGAGCACCTCACCTGATCGGCGAGAGGCCCTACCCATGACGTCATGGAGGGGCGAACGTTGCCTGATACGGCACTAGACAGCCGCTCGGCCAGGTATCCCGGCCGAGCGGCTGTAGGTGGTTCCAGGCTGGGCGCCTCGGCTGCCTCACGTTGGTCTCGGCTGGGGTTTCGCAGGCAACCGAGGAGCTGATCGTCCGCTGTTACATCCGGAAACCCGCAGGTCCTCGCACCGCGGCGGCGGCGAGTTCCTTGATCCGGGCGACGGGTACGGGAACACCGGGTGCCTGCTGGACCCAGGCCACGAATTCCATGATGGTCAGGCCAGACGGCGGCTGCCCCACGTACGGGATGGCGTACAGAGGGGTGTTCGGTTCGCTGCGCCAGCTGTCGGCCAGTGTGCCGAGGTCCACCGCATCGAAGCCGAGGACATTCAGGAGGTCGGCCACCTCCTTCCTCGCGTCCGGGGTGTCGCCGGAAAGTGGCAGCGCGGTGCGGTCGGGAGCTCCGGCCGGGCGGCACAGCTCCAACAACTGCTTGGGACCGATGTTGTGCAGTGCCTTCACCACCTGGGCATCTGCGAGGTGGCGCTGCACCAGCTGACTGGAGGTCAGCTCGTCGCTGTCGAGTTCCGGTATTTCGAATTCGCTATGGGGCGCGTAGTTCATCGGGTCGATCACGGTCTTGCCAGCAAGCTCCGCTCGGGGCAACTGCTCGTAGGCGGCCAGCGGCACGGACGCGATGACAGGATTGCCAGCTCTTGCTGCTTCGGCCGGGGTGGCCGCGCGGGCCCGCTCGCCGAGCTCCGAAACGAGACCGGCCAGCGTTTCGGGGCCGCGTGAGTTGCTCAGGACGACGTGCAGGCCGGCCTCGACGGCGCGGCGGGCGGCCCCGAGGCCGACCATGCCGGTGCCGATGATGCCTAGGGTTGTTGTGCTCACTCTGTTCTCCGTTCACATGTCCCCGCGTCGCATCATCCGGCGGGCAGGGCGCCCCAGCGGGCTCGTACCCATCACAGCCGGAGTGACCTGCGCGAACAATGACCAAAAACGCCCGGCAGCGATCACAACATGTGATAGATCAGGCGGATGGAACTGAGAGCGCTGCAGTACTTCGTGGCTGTAGCCGAGGAGCTGCACTTCGGGCGTGCGGCGCAACGGCTGGGCATAGTGCAGCCGGCGGTCAGCCAGCAGATCGCCCGCCTCGAACGTGAGCTCGGCGTGCGCCTGCTCGACCGCACCTCACGTCGGGTACGGCTCACCCCGGCCGGCGAACGGGTGCTCGCCGCGGCCCGTAGGACCCTTGCCGCAGCGGCCCGGGTTCGGGTGGCTGCCGGAGAACCGGCGGCCGTCCTGCGGATCGGGGTGGCGTCCTGCGCCACCCGACGGCTCGACCGGGCGGTGGGCCGCCTGAGCGAGAGCGAACGCCCCGCCGAGCTGAGACTGGTAGACCTGCCGGTGGCCGCGCGACTCGACGCCGTCCGCGACGGAGAGCTGGACCTGGCGCTGGTGCGGGGCGTGCTCACCTCCGCAGCGGTGACGGTGGTGCGTGCCTGGTCCGAGCCGCTGCACGCGGTGCTCGCGCGTGGACACCCCGCCGCGGGCAAGCCCATGGTCAGCCTGCACGACCTCGACCCTTACGGTCTGCGGCTTCCCGCCCGAGACAGTGACCCGCCGATGCATGACGCGATCCTCGCCGCCCTGCCCATGGCCCCCCTGCGGCCTCCTGCCGGGGACATGCTCAACGTGCTGTTCGAGGTGGGCCGGGACACCGAGGGCTGGACGCTGATGTCGGCCGAGCTGCTCGACGTGTCCCGCTCCGAGCTGCTGCTCCAGATGCCGCTCGACCCGCCGATGACCGTCGATGGCCACCTCGTCACCTCACTGGCCACCCCGGAGCCGTGCGTGGCGTCGTATGTGGCCGCGTTCGCGGACTGAACTCACGCCTTGGCGTCGTTTCATTGCTCCAGTGCGGTCAGGTCGATGGCGTCGGCCATGGCCCGGTATCCGGCGGGGTTGGGGTGGATGTGGTCGCCCATGTGCAGGGCCTGCCGTATGCGGCCGGTGCTGTCGGGGTCCAGGGCGCGGGCGAAGTCGACGACGGCGTCGTACTCGCCGCTGGTGCTGATCCAATGGTTGACCTGGGCTCGGACTGTCTCGCCCGCGGGGGACCAGCCCGCCGCGCCGCGGTAGGGGGTGAGCGTGGCGCCTACAGCCCTCACACCGCGGGCGTGGGCGGCACGGATCAGTGCGCGGTGCCCGTCGATCAGTTGGCGTGCGGTGACCGGTGGGTCCGCGCTGCCGGTACCGCCCTGCGCAGCGTCGCTCTGTTGGATGTCGTTGATGCCCATGAGTACGATCACCGTGCCGACACGGGGCTGTTCGAGGACGTCCCGCGCGAACCGTGTGACGCCGGCGTCGCCGCCCAGGGGCGAGTCGGTGAGCAGCTTGTTGGAGCCGATGCCGGCGTTGAGGACCGGACGGGGGACACCGGCAGCTAACAGGCGTTCGGCGAGGAGGTCGGGGTAGCGGTCGTCGCGGTCGATGGTCGCGCCGAAGCCGTCGGTGAGGGAGTCGCCGAAGGCGACGACCGCGTGGGGCGGGGGGCGCTTTCCCAACGTCTCGACGCCTTCCAGGTAGTACCAGGACCCGTAGGCAGGCTCGACTTTGTCGGTGTAGTGGGTGGCCGTCGGGTCGCGGTGGTGCTCACCGGCGGCACGATAGGTGGTGGTCATGGACAGCTGGTGGTAGGTGGCCGGTCCAGTGGCGTCCTGGAAGTACAGACTGATCGTGAGCCGGTCGAACTGCTCGATGGGCAGGGCGGCGGGGTCACTGACGGCGCGCCCCTTTACGGGGATGGTGGTGGAGAGGGCGCCGGCAAATCGCAGGGGGTGCATGGTGCCCGGGTGTACGGCCCCGACGCCGGCGGTGTGGCCGATGCTGGCACCGGTGAGCTGCAGCGGCGTGTCGCTGTAGGCGTTGGACAGCCGGATCCTGACCTGCGTGCCGCCGCTGTGGACGCGGATGACCTGCCGGACGGACTGGTTGGTGAAGCCCTGCTCGGCCCAGGTCTCGAACCACGGCGCCACGGAGGGCCGCATGACCGGGGCGGTCCACGCCCCATGCCAGAGGGCAGGGCCGGACGCCGAGGGTGTGGCCCCGACGGCGGCGGCTGTGGCGGGCGCGGCGTGTGTGGGCAGATAGGGGCGGGGCTGGGGTGAACTCATTGCTAGACGCTCTTCCTTCGGTGCGTGGTGGTGGGTCTCTCGGGCATGGCTCGGGCGGGCCCGGAGGCGATCGGCTTGGTCGCCGCCGGGCCCGTACGGGCCATGCGCTGTGACGGGGCGCATATCGGAAGTCGGCGGGTGCATCCCAGCCTGGCGTTCCGCTGCACACTGGCATCCTTGCTCGGAGCGCTCATCCGGCCATGCGGGCGCCGACATCGACTGACCCTCGTCCCGGGTGCGTGTTCGCCGGTCTTCCTGGCTGACTTCGTCGGCCACCGGGACGAGTCGGACGACGCCGAAGACGCCTACGCCTTCGGTGGCCTGGACAACCGGAGATCTTTGAGTCGCTTGATCACAGCCACTCGTTTGACCGCATGCGCCTACTCGGTGGTGGAGGTGCGCCACTGCTCGGCCATCGGGACGCCGGGCAGTGGCTTGCCGATCAGTGCGAGGGGGATGAAGAAGTTGACCTGTCCAATCGCCATGGCGAGGGTGGCCAGCGCGGTGGCGTCGTAGTGCTCGGCCGCCCGCGCGTACAGGCCGTCGGGAACTCGCTCCCCGTGCCGGGCGGGCGTGAGGACGGCTTCCACCAGCTCGAGTGCCGCCCGCTCGGCCGGGGTGAAGTAGGGAGCGTCCTTCCAGGAAGCGACGGCGGCGATCTTCTCCTCCGGGACTCCCGCACGGCGTGCGTTGGCGGTGTGCATCACCGTCAGGTAGGTGTTCTCGACGAGCTGCCCGGCGCGCAGGTGGGCCAGGGAAACGGTGCTCCGCGGAACCGCACCGTTGCCGGTGATCTTGAACAGGGCGGTGCTGATGTCGCCGAGTTCGGGGACCAGCCTCTGCGGGTCGGAGAACCGGGAGGTGAGTGTGCCGAGGTTGGTGGTCATCGTGTTCATGGGGCGTGTCCCTTTCCTTGTGCGGGCCGTTAGCCGGCCTGCCTGATCAGCTCGTTCACTGCACTGACGTCGCCCGCGGGGAGAAGGTGACCGGCCGGCACAGATTTCTTCGGCCGGTCCTGTACCAGTGCTGCGAGCGCGTCCATGACGTCGGCCCTGCCCCGAGAACACGGAGCCCTCGGGGCAGGGCCGGCAGCGGAAGGGACATTCCCGGCGAGCAGGGCACGGGGCAGTTGAAGGGTTAGTTCTGGGCGGACGTGAGGTCGAGTCGGGCCAGGCGTTGGGGGTCGGACAGGATATCGATGGCGGCGATCCTGCCTCCGGTGACGGTGAAGCTCATGACGGACAGCGGCTGCCCATCGAGGGTGTTGACCAGGCCGGCGGAGCCATTGACCAGTGCCGCGTGCGTAGTGGCAGCGGTGGCCATCCGCTGGAAGGTATCGAGCTGCCCAGCCACCGCGGCGGCGCCGCGAATCGTGCGCAGGCCACCGTTCAGGGCACCGCCGTCCGCGCGCAGCACCACATCCGGGTCGAGGAGCGCCAGCAGAGCATCGAAGTCGCCGCCACGGGCGGCGGTCAGGAAGGCGTCCACCACTCGGCGCCGGCCGGACCGGTCCGGGTCCGGGGGCGGCGCCGCGCCGCGGACTCTCAGCCGAGCCCGGCTGGCAAGCTTCTTGGTCGTCGCGGGTGTGCGGTCGACGACCGGCGCGATCTCCTCGAACGACAGGCCGAAGAGGTCGTGCAGCACGAACGCCAGCCGCTCCGCCGGGCTGAGCGATTCCAGCACTACTAACAGGGCCAGTCCGACCGAGTCCGCCAGCAATGCCTGCTGCTCAGGGTCCGCCCCGTCTTCCCGGCTGATCACCGGATCGGGCAGGCGGTGCTCCCATGGCTCCTCGCCGCGCCGCTTGCGGGCACGGAGCATGTCGAGGCAGACCCGGCTGACCACGGTGGTCAGCCAACCGCCCAGATTGTCGATCCGGCGGTCATCGGAGCCCGACAACCGCAACCACGTTTCCTGGATCGCGTCGTCCGCCTCGGCCAGGGAACCAAGCATGCGATACGCGACCGCACGCAGATGAGGCCGGTGCTCTTCGAACCGCATGGCCAAAAACTCAGGTGGGTTAACCATCACAGACCTTTCCTAGCCGGGCATCACCTACTTGACGTTCCGCAACCCCGAAAGGTGACCGTCTTGTCTGCATCGGCTTTGAAGACCGTCTTCCACGGCCCGTCCTGTGATCCCGGCCCGTATCCTGTAGACCATGCCGTTGATCACCCGTGGGTCCTCCACACGCGGCCGCGGAATGAGCGGAGCGAGTAATTCCCATTCCCCATCGGTGGAGTTCATGACGGCGCACCGCGTCGCCATGTTCCACCATCTAGCGACGCGCGATGACAGTCCTTAGGAGGGCGACCCCGGCTTCACATGGAGGCTGCAACCTTTCGCTGATCCCGGCCGGTGAACGAGGTTACCGGGCGGTATCTCGACCGAGCATGGCAAGTGCTGCGATGGCGGTCAGATAGGGGACCGGGACGACGAGCATTCCAAGTAGCCAAGGCCAGATTCGACGCCCATTGGCCGCAGGGAAGAGCACATCAACGGCAACGATCCAAGCCCGCCGAAATAACGACGCCGGCCCTGGCCCACCCCGCCCCTTCGATGACGTCGACACTGCCGCCGTGGGTCTGCCCGAAACCTGAGTTGTCGAACGTGCAAGCGCGATACTCCGTCAGCAGCAACCATGCCGAGTGCAAGGGCACCATGGCGGGCAACCCGATGATGAAATTCACCCACGCCGGCGCCAGTTGCCTCCACCGCGACGGGCCTTCGGGCCTCGACGTGTCGTTGCTTCCGAACGCGGCCTGCCCTACGTCCCCCCTGGCCGCAGCGTATCTGATCGGGGAAACATGGTCCTCCGATCGGTCTAGGAGCCGTGCGGACTGAACTCGTCCCGCCAGCTCCACGGCGTCCTGCTCGCCGAACGGCGGGACATCGGCTTCGGTGGCGTCCAGGCGGAGCCGTTCCTAGCGCACCAGGTGGCGCCACACTCCATAGTCCTGTGCCACGTCCGCGCTGAACTCTGCAACGAGCACGGGGGCTACCAGGGCAGGTTCCAGTGGGGTGCGGCTGTTCCAGGACGCGGTGGAGCGGACCCCGGTCCACGGGTGGTCCGGGTCGCCTGCGGTGAGGTGCTCGGCGAGGTCCCCGGCCGGCCTGCGAACACCTGCCCACCCGCCCCGGGCAAGCCCTGGCGTCATGCACGCCCGTCGGCACGCACGCGACTACGAACGCCTGATCCGGCCCTCCGAATCGTTGATCACCTGGGCCGCGATCACCCTGATGACCAGGCGCATCACCCGCCGAAGCTCCCGCAGGAGCGGACAGCCCGCCTCCCGCGAAGCCCACCGCGACTGATCATTGCGGCACTGACGGTCAGCAGACCCACCAAGAAGCCACCGGGCCCTCAAGCAGGTCCAATTGTCGCACCGGCACGCCGACTGTCGGCGTACTCCTAAATATGCACACCTGGGTACGGATGAACGTGCTCAGGCCCTGGCGATTCAGCGGAAGGCGTCGGCATTCTCCGAAACCCACTGCCGGAACGGGCGGGCCGGCGTCCCGGTGACCTGGGAAACCGTCTCGCGCACCATCAGTAGCTCGGGGTTCAGGTCTCCACCGATGACGTCGAGCACCGCGTCCGCGGCCTCGACCCCGAAGACCGCGACCATCTGCGCGTAGGCCTGCCGACGGCTGATCTCGGCGAAGGGGACCTCCCGACCCAGTACTGCCGCGATGGCCTCGACCTGCTGTCGGACGGATATCGGCTCGGGCCCGGTCAGGGCATAGGTGCGTCCGTGGTGGCCGGGCTCGGTCAGTGCCACCCGGGCCACCGATGCGATGTCCGCGGGGTGGATGGTCGGCAGCACGGTCTCGGCGTACGGCGCGCGGACGGTCTCGCGGCCACGGATGGAGGCAGCCCACATCAGGGCGTTCGACGCGAACTGCGTCGGCCGCAGGACCGTCCAGGCCATGCCGGTTTCCTTGAGCAGTTGCTCCACCGCCAGGTTCTCGTCGGCGGGGCCGAGGTGCGGGTGGGTCTGGACGGTGATGGACGACACCAGCACGACGTGCTTCACTCCCGCCTGTCGGGCGGCTGCGAGGATGTCGGCGTCCGAGCCCAGACGCGACACAAGAAACAGCGAGCGCACTCCCTCCAGCGCGGGCTTCAGCGACGCGGGCTCTGCGAAGTCGCCCTCCACACTCTCGACCCCTTGGGGGAAGACGGCCCGCGCGGCATCACGGGTGAGCCCTCTCAGCGGCCCGACACCGCGTGCGTGCAGTTCCTTCAGCAGGGCACTGCCTATGTTTCCAGTGGCTCCGGTCACGAGGATCACGAGCGGGTTTCCCATCGTCGGATGATCGAGTAGGGGACACGCTAGAACCTCAATCACGCTTGAGGTCAAGAAGACGCCTGGCCATGCCCGCGAGTGGGCACGTGCTGTGCACGTTCACGTGTACGCCGACACCGACTCCATAAACGAAGGGGGTTGAGGAGCATCGGAACGAAAACCGGCGCTCAGCCTTCCTCGCCCCTGGTGGACGGCTGACGGGGCGTCGGTCACGTAACCCGTCTGAAGTCGTTCCACGGATAACGCCCTATTATCTGCGGCATCGCTGATCACGGCCTGCGGCGACATCTGCAGGGCCGTGCGCGAAGCGACCCTGTTATCTGTGGCAAGGAGAGGACCGTGCGCGCGGTCGTGCAGCTGCCCGCCGGTAGGCGTTGACCGTTCGCACGGCGGCCGATGTCTTCCTCGATTCGCTCGGCACCGCCAACACCCTCCGGTCGTACGGCGTCGGGGCCGGCAAGACCGCCGAATGTCTCGGCGAGGCCCGCCCGCTCGCCGCCGTCGCGACCGCGAGATCGGCGGAGCACTCGAACAGCTGTGGGGCGAAGCAGCAGTCAACACCTGGAGCGCACGCCGGGCAGCGGTGCTCTCGTGGCTGGGCTGGTGTGCCGAGCGCGGGTATGACGGCCTGCGGGTGCCGGCCTGGGTGAAACGGCTATCCCCGCCGGACTCCCCGACACCGGCCCGCTCGAAGATAGCGGTCGACCGGCTGATCGCCCGCCAAGATGTCCACCTCCGGGAGAAGACGCTGTGGCGGATGCTGTACGAGACTGTCGCGCGGGCGGAGGAGATCCTCGGCGTCAACATCGAGGAGCTGGACCTGGCGGGCCGCCAGGCCCTGGTGAAGGCCAAGGGCGCTCAGCCGCGTACGCGCCGCCGGGGCGCCCCGCGCGAGAACTTCGTGATGGAGACCGTGTACTGCGACCACGGCACCGCCCGCCTCCTACCCCGGCTGATCAAGGGCCGCACCCACGGCCCGGTGTTCGTAACCCACCGAAAGCCCGGTCCAGGCAAGGTCCTCGCGCCACGCGACATTTGCCCGGACACCGGCCTGGTCCGCCCGTCATACGGCCAGGCCCGCACTTTGCTCGACGCGCACAGAGCCTTCGGCGGCGTGCCCGGTACAGGCTGGAAACTGCACGAAGACCGGCACTCCGGCCTCATCCACCTCGGCGAAGCCGGGGCTACCTGCCCATGCTCATGGCGAAGTCGCCGCACAAGAAGCCGGAGAACGTCCGCAAGTATTTCCATCCGTCGCCGGGGGCGATCGCCTAGATTCACCAGCCTGTTGGCGCCAGGCGATGCTTGGCGCTGACCGCTGGAGATGTCATCGGAAACGCCGGAAGAAAGTGCGGACGTCGGCGGTGAAGAGGTCGGGTTGTTCCACTGCGGCGAAGTGGCCGCCTCGAGGCAGTTCGGACCAGTGGACGATGTTGTGATCCTGTTCCGCGAGCCGCCGGACCGGGCGGGCGATGTCAGCTGCGAAGACCGCGATGCCGGTGGGGGTGGCGAGGCGACTGGCGCGTGTCGGCTTCGAGGGGTGGGCCGCCTCCCAGTAGTGGCGGGCCGAGGATCCGGCGGTCGCAGTGAGCCAGTACAGCATCACGTTGGTCAGCAAGCGGTCGCGTGAGATCGCATCCTCGGGCACGTCGGCACTGTCCGTCCACTCCTTGAACTTCTCGGCGATCCATGCGAGTTGCCCGACCGGAGAGTCGGTCAGCGCGTAGGACAGCGTCTGAGGACGCGTCCCCTGGATCTTGGCGTACCCCGACATCTCGGGCTCCGCCTCAAGGAGCCGGTTCAGGCGGGCCCAGTCCTCGTCCGTGAGTTCGGCGGCCACGGCGGGGTCGTCCGGCGGGAGGGTCAGCAGGGTGTTCAGGTGGATCGCGACGACCTGTTCGGAGGCGACAGCGGCCAGCTCCAGGGTGATCGAATGCCCCCAGTCGCCGCCCTGCGCGCCGTAGCGACGGTAGCCCAGCCGCCGCATGAGCTCGGCCCAGGCCTCTGCGACTCGAGGGATGTCCCAGCCGCCCTCTCGGGTTGGTCCGGACAGGCCGTAACCCGGAATGGAGGGGATCACCACGTCGAAGGCGTCGGTCGACGCACCACGGTGGGAGCGCGGGTCGGTGAGGGGACCGATGACGTCGAGGAACTCCACGACGGACCCCGGCCAGCCGTGGGTGATCAGCAGCGGCAGCGCGTCCGGCTCGGGAGAGCGGATATGCAGGAAGTGGATGTCCGCCCCGTCGATCGTGGTGGTGAACTGGGGGAGCCGGTTCAACTGCGCCTCCTGCTCGCGCCAGTCGTACGTCGTGCGCCAATAGGCGGCCAACTCCTTCAGGTACGTTGACGGTACCCCCTGTGACCAGCCAGGAGCGGTCGGTTCGTCCGGCCACCGGGTGGCGTCCAGCCGTGCGGCCAAGTCGTCCAGGGCCGCCTGGGGAATGCTGAGTTCGAAAGGGCGGATTGCCGTCTGGACATCCTCGTTCATGCGCGCTCCTCCTCTTTCGGATCGCCCGCGAGGATGCGAGCGGCTGTGACGTCCTCCTCGTCCCAGCCCCAGTGCCCCGGGTTCTCCTGTTGCTGGGCCTGCTCGTCGATCCACCGGTTGTGCGCCTCCCAGGCCGCCTGCTTGCTGGTGCCCAGCGCGGCGCCGATCTGGGACCACGAAGCCCCGGCCTGACGCGCGGAACGGACGGAAAGCTGACGGCCGTAGGCGGCCTTGCGGGCAATCACCTCACCGAGCGCAAGCATCTCCAGCGCCTCGCTGCGCCTCAGGGGCACCTCGGCCGGATCGGGCGACGCGGTCGCGGCATCGTCCTCGTCGAGCGGCGCCGCGAGGGCGTCGCGCGTCCGCAACGCGTCGTAGCGCGCGACCGCGGTCAGCAGCGTGAACCGACGTTCAAGGTCATCGAGAGTCGACATGGCCCGAGTATTTCGTCAGGTCACCTTGACGTCAAGGTGACCTGACGGTTCTGGCTTGCTACGCCGTCTACCGCGTCCGGGGCGCGTAGCGGCCGCAGGCCGCCGGGCAGGTCAGGAAGTTGGAAGGAGTACCGGCCCAGCATGTTGATGTGGTGCCGTACGAACGGTGAGAGGCGGGCGACGTCCTCGTCACGGACGTCGAAGCCGTCCGCACGCAGCTGGTGCACCGCGGCGTCCATATATCGGGTGTTGAAGAGCACGAGGGCATTGAGGGACAGGCCCAGGGCGCCGATCTGGTCTTCCATGCCGTCCTGGTAGAGCTGTCCGTTCCGACCTTGGAAGATCTTGGGGGCAAGGGTGGCGGCCTTCCTGCAGGTTGGCCTGGCTCTTGATCTGGCTGCGGTAGCAGGGCTCGTCGGCCAGGCGCAGGATGTGCAGGGGCTTGGCGATCCGCCCGCAATGCGCGATCGTGTCACCGAGCGGGTCGGGCGCCCGTCCCACGACGGCATGCGGATCACGTCCTACGCGCGCACGGCCCCGATGTGGATGGAGCCGATGATCCCGCAGGATGTCCTCCCGCTGGCGCTCGATCCGGGGCGAGGTCGACCCGGCAATCCCGATGTCCGCGTACACGTGAACGTACCCAACTGTGTACGGACGAACGTGCTCAGCCGTTGATGTGCTGAGGCGAGTGCCTCGCTCGTGGGCCGGCTACACCTCGTTGAAGCCGCGCGACGCGTCGTAGATGTCGAGTTCGATGAAGACCACGTAGAAGCTCGTTACGACGTACTGGACCATGACGTGGTTCTCCCAGGCCGAGCGGGTCACCGTATCGGTTGTATAGGTGAGATGACTGCCAGCGCCCTCTGGCTCGGCTGCGATTCTGTCGACCAGACGCAGGAACGTTTCTCGATCTTCGGCCGGCATGTAGTCACGGAACCGCGCAACCTGCTCGGTGAACTGCACTCGTCTCTTCATCAAGGCGGGACTCTATGGGCACGGTCAACGCCCTCGCCGGGAATTTCGGCCCGGTGACACTAGGCGGGTGGAAAGTTGGTGTAGGGGTGGGGTGTGGGCTGGGGTGTTGGGGGTTGGGTGAGAGGGCGGTTCGTGGGCAGATGCTCTTTTCCGATTGAGGGTGGGACAGGAGAACTGATTCGTGGCGTCGCCGACTGCTACTTCTCGGTAAGGCTCCCCGTGTAATGTGCAGTCGCGTTCTGCACTTATTACGGAGGGATCCGCATGGACGCCGAAGTCGTACGCTCATGGGTGGAGGGCTGGGTTGTCTCACGCGGAGCCGCGCCGCCGGTGTCCGAGCCCTGGGGCTTCACCGTCGACGTCGGGCTGACCGGTCAGGTCACCCGGCACGTGCTGATGGATGCTGACGAGTCACTGGTCCGCCAACTGACGGAGACGGTTACCGTCCCGAACACCTGGCTCAAGCTCTTCTTGCCGCCGCAGACTGTCGCCTCGTGGGCAGCGTCCGGCTGGCGCCTTGATGACGACGGTTTCCTGATGTCGGCACTGCTGCAGACAAACGCCGCAGTGGCCCCCGACGGCTACCAGGTGCGTACTTGGGCGCGGGGCGGCGTCACGCGGGTGCTCGTTATGACGGAGGATGGTGCGTTCGCCGCCCGTGGTCAGGTCGCCATGCCTGGTCCTGGGCGCACCGCTGTCTTCGACCAGGTCGAGACTTCGCCGGCCCACCGTCGCAAGGGACTTGGCAGCCTCGTCATGAGGACGCTTGAGAATGCCGCTGTTGCCACGGGCTCCTCGTCTGCTGTGCTGGCCGCGACGGTCGAGGGGCGGGCGCTTTACGAGTTTCTGGGGTGGCGCACCCACGGCCCGCTGACCAGTCTGGTCCGCGAGGTTCCACCGCAGAGGCTGGAGATTTGAGCAGACGTTCGCGGGCCGGTGTCTCTTTCCGGGTGAGCGGGTCAGCGCAACGCCGGCTGCTGTTTCCTGGCAAAGTTGCCTGTGTCGGATTCGGTGAGCAAACCTAGCTTGACCAGGCGTCTCAGCTTGGCTCGGGCGGATAACCTCGCCGTTCTTGGGCAGTAGTTCGTGGCCGAGCCCCTGGCAGACTTCCCTGGCCCGGAGGGAGCCGGTCGCTTCGTTGAACGCAGCGAGGATGCATGGGTAGTCCGGGTGCTCGGGTAGTTCTGGCGGGGAGGCGGGGAGCCGGTCGGCGACATTGGGGACGGTCTTGCGGGTGATCGCGAGGTGCTCAAGGTGTGTCTCGGTCTCCCGTAGCCGGGCCTGCAAGCCGTCGATCTGTGCGCGGAGGTCGTCGGCCAGCGCCCGGGCGGCGTCTCCCTGAAGGTCCGGTGCCTCCAGCGGGGGCTGGATGTTCAGGAGCTCACCGCCTCTTGGCGCCAGGTGAGGGTGTTCGCGCCTGTGAGGCGGCGGATCATGACGTGGGACATCGCCCAGTGGACGCGGGAGGAGGCAAGGACGGGTGGTGCTCGTAGTCGCGGACCAAGCGCCGGTGCAGTATCAGGATTCCGTAGGTCTGCTCGACCCTCCACCGCTTCGGCTGGGGCACGAAGCCCTTGTCGTGCGGGTTGCGTTTGACGATCTCGACGTCGATGCCCAGGCCGGCGCCGTGTACGACGACCTGCTTCTTGAAGCCCTGGTCGACCAGTGCCTTCTCGACGGTTTTGCCGGCGTGCTCGGCGACTTGGTCGAGCAGTGCGATGCCCGCGGCGTTGTCGTGTGTGTTCGCGGCGAGGACGACCACCGCGATAACCAGGCCCAGTACGTCCACGGCCAGTCCGCGCTTACGGCCGGGCACCCGCTTGGCCGGATCGAGGCCGGTCGTGGCGGCAGGGACCCCGGCGGCCGCATGGACACTCTGGGTGTCCAGCACCACCAGGGCCGGGTCCTCTAATCGATGGGCTCGCTCCCGGACCTGCCAGCGCAACTTCGTGGATGACCTGGTCGGTCCCGTCATCCCGCCAGGCCGCGAAGTAGTAGTACGTCGCGCTCTTCTGCGGAAGGTCGTGCGGGGTTAGGCCCACTGGCAGCCGGTCCGTCCCTGGTAGAGGATCGCGTTTACGATCTCCCGCGTGTCGTAGGCGCCCTGATGGCCGCTGACCGAGCGATGCCGGCCCTTCCACGCGGTGATGACCGGCTCGATCAACGACCACTGCTCGTCCCATAAATCGCTCGGGTACGGCTTGCGTTCACTTATCCCGCCACCCCCACAGGCCACGGGAGCGCACCAGCAGATTCCGTATTCGCTCACACCATCAGGCGACCACAGAACAACTCAGAGAGTCACAAACCGCCCTCTGAGCCCAGCGAAGACGCCCCACACTCTCGGCATTTGCACCTGGGGTCATGCTCCTCGTCGTGGTTTCGGAGGTGTGGCGTTCTGAGCGTCGATGTGGTAATGACCTCATCGAGGCTGTGGACGGTGGCCCATGCTCGGTGGGCGTGCTGGGCGGATGTGGTGGTGGTGACCAGGATGCCGCGGCGGGTGGCGTCGAACATGAGCAGGTCGTTGCGGCCGTTGCCGTTGCCGTTGCCGATGGCGATGACGTCACGTGCGTGAAAGGCGTGCCGGGTGGTGAACCGGTGGAGCTGGTCGGCCTTGAGCTGTTCGGTCTCGGCGGTGAAGTCGAGGTCTGTGAGCCAGCCTGTGTCGTCGAAGCAGAGTTGCCCGTTGCCGTAGCCGTCGGCGGCACTCAGGCGTTCGGTCATGATGTCGACGTAGAGCTGGGCGGAGCTGGAGATCAGACAGAGCGGTACGGCGCGCTCTCGCAGGGCCGTCGCGAGGCGGACCGCCTCGTCTTTGATCTCCATGGCGTTGAAGGCCGCCTCGATGTTCGTGCGGTGGGCGCGCCCGGAGCGGCGCAGCAGCTCCAGCAGGGCTTGCCGGCTCTGGCTGTGGCTGAGTTCGCCGGCCTGGTACCGGCGGAAGAGCATCGCGGTCTCGGCGGGTGGCGCGTGCAGCGCCCGGCACAGTTCCACCATGGAGCTGCGTGAGGTGAGGGTGTGGTCGAGGTCGCAGACCACGGCGCGTACTGGGCGCCGCTCGGCCGGCGTTGAGGATGCGGGATAAAGGGGCATGGTTCTCCGGCTGTCGGGGCGCGGTCAGCTGCCCATCCGTCGCTCGCTGCGGTGGTAGGAGTCCACCGCGTGGGTGAAATCGCTCTCGCTGAAGTCGGGCCAGTACGTGTCGGCGATGTGCAGGTGGCTGTAGATGCTCTGCCAGGGCATGAAGCCACACAGGCGGGTCTGGCCGGCGGTGCGGATCATCAGGTCACAGTCGGGCTGTCCCGCCGTGTCGAGGTGCCTTTCAATGTCGCCGGCGCTCACGGGCCCTGCGTTCGTGGTGGCGCGCAGGCCGTCGACGGCGCGCATGAGTTCGTCGCGCCCGCTGTAGCCGACGGCGAAGTTGGCCACCGGTCCTGCCACGTCGGCCGTGGCAGCGACGACCGTCCGCAGGTTCTGGGCCAGTGACGGAGTGAGCAGGTCCAGATTGCCCATCAGATTGTCGGCGCAGGTCGTGGACGAAGGCAATGACGGCCCAGCAGAATCGGCGGCTCTGTTCTGGGATGAGGCGGCCGGGGGCGAAGCAGGGCAGGGCGCCGTCAGGGAGCCAACGTCGCCCGGACGGCCTCGCTTGCCCGTGGCTGGTCTCGTGCTCTCGGCCTCAGTTCGGCAAGGCGTGTCCGTTCGTGCCGCGCACCCGGGCCCGCAGCCCGGCCGGGCTCAGTCAATCGTCTTGATCACCCGGGCGGGCACTCCCGCGACCACGGTGTCGGCAGGAACGTCACGAGTGACCACCGCACCGGCAGCGACCACAGCACCGGCACCGATGGTCACCCCCTGCGTGATCACGGCAGCCGTCCCGATCCATACGTCGTCCTCGATGACGATCGGGGCGAAGGAGAGGTACTCGCGGCGTTCGGCCAGGGTCAGTGGATGGCCTCCGGTGATGAGGCTTACCTTCGGGGCGATCATGACGCCGTTCCCGATACGGATGCCTCCCTTGTCCATGAAGGTGCATCCCTGGTTGACGAAGACGTTCTCCCCGAACGTCGTGTTCAGCCCGTGCTCAGTGAAGAACGGCGGGTAGATCATCACCGACTCCGGCAGCGGGCCGCCGAACACAACAGAAAGTAGTTCCGCGCGACCTTCGCTGTTGCTGAACGGAAGCACGTTCAGCCGAGACGTCGCATCGGTCACCTTCATGATCCGCTCTGCGTGGCGCGCGAACTCAAGTGTCTGGACATACATGACCTGCTCTGTGCGGGTAGAGATGCGCTGATTCCACCACCGCGCAGAACGCTCGATCAAACAACCCCGCACCACTCCAGACACAACCAATGATTGTGAAAGTATGGTGGGAATCGTGGGTGTTGAAGCGCTGCGGACGTTCGTGACCGTCGCCGGGACCAGGCCAGTTCCAGGCCGCGGCCGACGAGCTGGGGGTCAGCCAGCAGGCGGTCTCCAAGCGGATCGCGACCCTGGAGAGGCAGCTTGAGGTCATGCTCTTGGTGCGGACCTCCAGGGGCTCGCGGCTGAGCATGGACGGGCAGGTCTTCCTGCCGCACGCCAGGAAGGTAGTGGCGGCCATAGAACAGGCCGAGCAGGCCGTGCGACCTGGCAGCCGTCCCTTGCGCGTTGATGTCCTCAATCGGCGCATTTTCCCGGCCCAGGCCGTCTATCGGTTTTACCGCTCCCACCCCGAGACGGAGCTGGACGCGGTCACGCCGAGCGCGGAGAATGCCGCCCAGGCCGCCCAGGCGGTGCTCGAAGGGACTGTCGAGGCGTCCTTTTGGTTTCGGTGTATGAGCTGATGTACACAGTCAGGTACAAGCTGACGTGCAGAGGACATCGCTGCGATTACTGGTTCTGAAGTGGTGTCCCGTACGTGGCATCAAGCACCAGAGCGAGCAGCCGGTCGGGCTGTCGCGCGTCGTGGCCGCGGGCTGTGGACAGCGCGATCCCGACGACAAGTTGGACCAGGTCGTCGGCGGTCAGGTCGGCGCGCGCCGTTCCCCCCCGCTGGGCCTGGGCGAGAAGATCGGCTGCGGTGTCCAGGATCAGCCGATGACAGTCGAGCCCCAGCGCGACCGGCTCTTCAACCAGCAACGCGCCCCCCAGCCCTTGGTTGGCCCTGGCGTGGACGAGGAACGCGCGCAGCCATTGCGTCAGCGCGCCGTCGGCGGATTCCGAGGAGGACAGCGTCTCGGCCAGCTCGCACAGCGTCTCGATCTTGTCCCTGAGGACCGCGGTCAGCAGGGCGGAGCGGTTCGGGAAGTGACGGTACAAGGTCCCCGGGCCGACGCCGGCTCGGCGGGCGACCTCGTTGAGGGACGCCTCTGGTCCGGCTTCGGCGAATACTTCCTGCGCCGTGGCGATGAGACGTTCCCGGTTGAGTCGCGCATCGGTACGCCGCGGTCGTCGTGCGGGGACGTGCCCGTGTGCGGTCGTCATCGTCCCGTCTTTCGGTCGAGTTTAGGGCAGTTAGGCGGAGCGCCACTCCGTATAGTAGCGTCAATCAAGCGGAGAACCTCTCCGGAACTTATGGCCTGAGGAGCGCGGATGACGGACAGCGAACGGATCGAGCTGGGACGAGTCGGGATCTGGACCTTCGCTTACGAGAGGCAGCCTGCCGGGCGGGTGCGGGAATCGGCCGCGGAGATTGAGGAGTTGGGTTATGGGGCCATCTGGTACGGGGAGGCGTTCGGCCGCGACACAGTGGGCCAAGCGTGGCTGTTGCTGTCGGCGACACAGCGCATCGTCGTCGCCTCCGGCATCGCCAACATCGCGTTCCGGGACCCGATCGCCACCGCTACCGCGGCACGAGCGCTGGGCGAGGCGTTTCCCGGACGCTACGTCCTCGGCCTGGGCGGACATCGCGTCGACGACACCGTCCACGAACTGGACGGCTACCCCGTACCGGCCCGCGGCAGAGCGGTGACCACTATGCGCGCCTACCTGCAGGCCATGGATGAGGTGCCCGCCCACGGCCCCATAGCGGATCCGGCCCCGCGCCGCGTACTAGCCGCACTCGGTCCGAAGATGCTTCAGCTGGCCGCCGAACACACCTGGGGCGCACACCCCTACTTCGTGTCCACCGAGCACACCGAACAGGCGCGCCAGATCATGGGACCGAACGCCTTCCTCGCCGTGGAGCAGGCAGTGGTGCTCGACACCGACCTGAGCCGCGCCCGCCAGGTGGCCACGGCACACGTCGCCGACTACCTCTCAGCACCGCATCAGGAAGCGAACGTTCGACGACTCGGCTTCAACGACGAGGACATCCTCGGCGGGCCGAGCCGCCGGCTGGTGGATGCCATCGTTGCCTATGGGGAAGCAGAGGCAATCCGCCGACGAGTTCGGGAGCACCTCGACGCAGGAGCTGACCACGTCTGCCTGCAAGTGCTCACCGCCGACACCACCTCTCTGCCCGAGCGCCAGTGGCGGGAACTTGCCGCTGCTCTCCTGCCTCACCACACAGCATGAGTAACGCCCCGTCTCTGCACGTGATCTCGTACTTCGTCCTGCGCATGGGCTTGTACGCAGACAGGCTGGAGATGTCAGGTGGTAAGTGGACGAAACGGGATGACGTTGTCCGGGGTGACGTCCAGGCCGTTGGGAGGCTCGCTCATTTGGGTGAGAACGGCGCTGGCGAGGGCCAGTCGGGTTACCAACTGGCGAAGCTCTTCGAGTGCGGCTCGTTGGTTCGCGATGGTCCTCGTGAGCTTGGTGACGGTCGCCCGTAGCTCCTTCTCCGTCTTTGTGAGCCTTTTCATGCCTCAGATTGAGGCGCGACGGAGACAAGCACGGTGTTCACGATGTCGGTGATCCAGTTGGTGCTCCAGCGCAGCTTTCGCTCGTGATTTGGCAGGAGGGCCCTGATTGCCCGACCAGATACCCTGCAGCCATGGGGGACACAGGGCTGGCTGCGTTAGGGAGCAACGACTCGGTGAGGTCTGAGGGCCCGTCGTGGTGGAGGCAACTGGTGCCGGTGTGGGTGAACTTCATCATCGGCTTACCCGCGATGGTGCCCTTGCACTCGGCATGGTTGCTGCTGACTGAGTACCGCTCTTGCGCGTTCAACAGCGCAGGGTTTCAGAGTCACTGCGGGAGTGTCGACGTCATCGAAGGGGCCGGGTGGGCCAGGGGCGGCGTCGTTATATTCGGCGGGCTTGGTTTGTTGCTCGTCGTCGCAGTTGATGTGCTCTTCCCCGCGGCCTATGGACGTCGGATCCGATTCGTCGTGTCAGCGGGCTGCGGGGTTACGTCGAGTGCGAGCGGTGCGACGACGGCGCCATGCGAGCCGGACCCTCCGGGCAACCCCAGACAACCAGTGCGACGAGGAGCCCAGACGCGACGTTCTCAACGATGTTCATGGTGAAACCCTCCCAACGCCTGTGGGGCCAATGGACAGATCTGAACAGCGAACTCGCTACTCCCCCTCTTGACACCAATAGGCCCTGGGCGACCACACCCAGGGCCCCCCTGCGCTCTTCGCTTGACCGCCCAGCTCAACGACCGACGGCACCCGGTGGAACGCCCACTGCATACCGAGCTTCCGCAGCGGCGTCGAGCTGCTCGGCGTCCAGCCGATCCCGCCTCGACTGGGTGTTGGAGATCCACACGCCGAGTCGTACGGGCACCGACTCTGCCCCACCATCGACCTCGATCTCGACGACCGCGCCGCGCGGGACCGGCCGGTCGCCCTCCCGCTCCACCCACTGCGCCAGGGCAGCCAGACCCAGCTGGAACGCCACCTGAGCCTTGCTGCCCATGTTCTTCTGCCGCTGCAGCCACCGCCCGATGTCATCACCCTCGAACAGCACCCCCGGCTCGATGACCGGCAGGACGCCGTCGGCGTCGACCAGGTCTGCGAGGGCGCGGTAGTGCCGCCGCCGGTCTAGGGCCACGGGCAGTTCCAGTCCTCATCGACCGCGGCCAGCTGCTGCGCGCGCACGGCAGCCCGCTCCGCGTCCTTGCCCAAGCCGCCCTTCCGGCGCAGGTTCGCCATGTGCTGGCCGACCGCCACCATCCCCTCGCTCTCGCCCCACACCGCGTCCTGACGCCGCGCGAGGTGCCACATGGCCCGCCGATAGGACCGGAGCGCGGCGAGCTTGTTCTCCCAGTCTTCCTCGCCCGGCTCCCATCCCATCCCGGCCTCCGGCGCGTCCAGCAACGTCTTGCGCCGCTCCTCCAGCTCCCCGGCCCGCAGCGCCTTCGCTGACGCATCGCCCCAGGGGTCCTTGGTGACGCCGACCTCGACCTCGGCGTCAGCCCGACGGTCGCCGTACCCGCTACGAGCTGGTCGATGAACGCCTCGGTCATGCCCTCGACGACCTGCGCACCGCCGGGGTTGCCGTCGATGCCGACCGCACCTGCCCGGACGCCGATGAGAAGGGCTGCCGCTGATGGCCGCCGACGTATCCCTATCGCTCGGGCCCTCGCCGGCTCGTCGGCATGCGCTGACCCGCCGGATACGGTTCCTCGTGGCCGCGACCATTACTTACAACGTGATCGAGGCGGTCGTCGCCCTCACCGCCGGGAGCCTCGCCTCCTCCACCGCCCTTATTGGCTTCGGCCTCGACTCCGTCATCGGGTCTCCTCCGCCACCGCGGTCGCCTGGCAGTTCTCCGCCCGCGACCACGCCGTACGCCAGGCCCGCGAACAGCACACCCTGCGGATCATCGCCGTCTCCTTCTTCGCGCTCGCCGCGTACGTCACCATCGACGCCGTCCGCGCCCTGGCCGGCACCGGCGAGGCCGAACGCTCCATCCCCGGCGTCGTCATCGCCGCCCTCTCCCTCGCGGTGATGCCGTTCCTCTCTGCCGCCCAGCGCCGAGCCGACCGCGAACTCGGCTCCGCCTCCGCCGTCGCGGACTCCAAGCAGACCCTGCTGTGCACCGGGCTCTTCGTTCCTCCGCTGCTTCTGCACGATGCCGGGATTCCCCTTCGTCCAGCAGCGACGGATGGATCAAGTTGCGGGAGGTGGTGAACTTGTTCTCGGCATTCAGCACGTCCACCTTCCTCGTCCGGCTACCTTCGCTTCCACCACCGGCGCCGCTCGCCGCAGGTTGCTCCTCGAGGTTCCCCGCGGCCCCGTCTCCCGGCTGCGCCTGGCCCGGCATCGACGGCTGCGCGAGCACCGGCCGCTCCGGCGCCGGTATCAACGCCGCGAGCGCCCGCTGAAGGTCTGCGATGTGCTCACCCCGCGCCGCCAGCTGCTCCCGCAGGTGCTGCGCCTCGGCCTGGGCCAGGAGGCGGTCGTAGTCGGCCTCGGCCATGGCCAGCGCGCGTCCCCCAGCACGTCGGCCGCGCGTCAGGCGTCCTGTTCGTCGAGGATCCGGCGCACCTTGGGAAGTGGCAGGTTCAGGCCGCGCAGGGAGCGGATCAGGCGCAGACGCTCTGCGGCGTCGGGGGCGTACCGGCGGTGTCCGCCGGTACTGCGGGACGCTTCCGGCAGCAGTCCGCGGTCCGAATAGAAGCGGATGGCTTGACGCTGACACCGGTGTGTTCGGCCAATTCACCGATGGTGCACAGACCGTCGTGCGACGAGAACACTTGAACCTCCCTCAGGGGGAGTTCCTACGGTACCGGAGGGCGCTGCCGGTGATCGGTCCGGTGCGCGCAGCGTAGTGCGACGAGGAGGAACAATGACCGTATTCGTTCTGGTGGCCGGGGCGTTCACCGGCCCGCATGTGTGGCGGGACACGGCGGCCCGACTGGCCGCGGAGGGTGCCGAGGTACACGCCGTGGCCCTCACCGGGCTCGGCAAACGTCTCGGAGATCCGGGTGAGGCCATCGATCTGGAGACCCATATCGCGGACGTGCTCGCGGTGATCGACTCGGCGGCGTCGGGCCGGCCCGGCCGGGAGATCGTGCTGGTGGGCCATGACTACGCCATCCACCCGGTGCTCGGCGCGGCCGACCGGCGGGCGCGGTCGGTCGCGCGGATCGTGCACCTGGACGCCGGAATGCCGAGAGACGGCGTTCCCGCTCTGGCTGCCGTGCCCGACCCGTCCCTGCGTGAGGAGCTGTCGGAGCGCGCGGCCCGAAAAGAGCAGCCAGCTGTGGCCGGTGAGCTGCCGCCCCCGGCCCGGAACGAGTGGTCACGCTGGGGAAGCACCGCAGGCCTCTCGGATGCGGCGCTCGACGGGCTCACGGCCCTCGCGGCGCCGCAGCCGTTGGGGACGCTGGTCCAGCCGCTGCGGCTCACAGGCGCCGTGACCGCGGTGCCGGTGACCGGGGTGCTGTGCACCGGCAACGGGCCAGGCATCGAGATGCTCCAGATGATGGTGGACGTGGGTGATCCCGCCCTGCGGGCTCTGGCCGATGCCCGGGTGCCCTTCTTCGAACTGCCGACGGGGCACTGGCCCATGCTCTCCTGCCCCGTCGCGCTGGCCGAGGTTCTGATCGATGCCGCCTCCGGCAAGGGTCGAAGGCTGGCCTCCGGCGACGATGCCCGACCGCCCGCCCATCTGCGGCCGTTCCTCCTTGACGTACCCGAACGGCCGCGCGAGCGGACCGGGAACACCGACCTGTACCTGCCGGACGGCCCGGGGCCGCATCCGGCCGTGGTGTTCGTGCACGGTGGCCCGGTGCCCGCTGGAGCACGGCCCACGCCCCGGGACTGGCCGACCCTCAAGGGATACGCACGTCACGTCGCCGGGCTGGGAGTCGTGGGTGTGACGCTGGACCACCGCCTGCACGCCGTGACCGACTACGGGATTGCCGCCGCAGACCTGGCCGACGCGGTGGACCGGGTGCGCGCCGATCCGCGGGTGGATGAGGGCCGGGTCGCCCTGTGGTTCTTCTCCGGCGGGGGCCCGCTCACCGCGGACTGGCTGGCGGCGCCTCCGGCCTGGCTGCGGTGCGTGGCGGCGAACTACCCCATCCTGGCGCCGCTGCCTGGTTGGGGAATGGCCGACACCCGATTCCACCCGGTCCGGGCGCTCGCCCACGCCGGCGACCTGCCGGTGGTACTGGTCCGGGCGGGGCGAGAGAGTGCCGAGATCGCCGCTACGGTCGAGGAATTCCTCACCGAGGCCAGGCGTTGCGGGGCGAACGTCGAGATCGTCGACGTACCGGACGGGCGTCACGGGTTCGAGACGCTCGACCCGACCGACGAAGCGCGCGAGGCTGTGCACCGCGCGGTGGGCTCGGTGCTGGCCCGCCTCACCGCCTAGGGTACTAACGGCCTTGGGGGATTTTCAGGGTCCCTCTGATTCTCTGAGGCACATGGGGATCGGGGCACTCATCACCCGGACGCGACGGCTGGCGGCACACGAGGGGCGGTGGATGTCGAGCCTCGGGCTGTGGGTGGCTCGGCGCTCGCACGGGGTCGGGGAAGCGGACATCGCTGTCGGGTACGCGCATGCTCAGGCGCCGACAGCGTATGGGCTGGTCTTCGTGTTCGTGGTCGAGACGGTCGGGGTGTCCTTCATGCTCGCCGCGTATCCGGTCGCCCACCTGGTCATGCTGCTTCTCGATGTCTACACGGTGTTTTTGGTCTTGGGGCTGCATGCCGCCGCCGTCACCCGGCCGCACGTCGTAGGGCCGGGTGCTCTGCGGGTACGGCGTGGTGCAGGGCTCGATCTGCGGATACCCGTGGAACGGATCGCGTCCGTCCGATACGACCTGCGCTTCCCGGACGCGAACACGTCCGAGGACGGTGTGCTGGACGTGGCCATCGCCTCGCAGACCTCGATCACTATCAAGCTGACCCGACCAGTCACCACCGTGGGCCTGTTGGGGCAGCCCACGGAGGTTCATACGGTCCGCTGCCACGCCGATGAACCGCAGACTGCCGTCGCGGCGATCAAGAAGCTGCTGCCGTCAGATAGCTGACAGGGCTGGCCGCGATGCCCGCAGGCTGCTGATCACCACCGACCAGAGAAAGATGCCCGCAATGTGGAGTCCGGCCAGGTAGATGGTCGCGGTTTTCTCGTAGCGGGTGGCGATGCCTCGCCACGGTTTCAAGCGGTTGGTTGGGTAGGCCGCGCGGAGAGGTGCCTGCAATGTGCAGGCCCTTTCCGCACGGCCCTCAACGAACCCGCCGTACGCCTTTCCCCGTAACGGGCTCTCCAGCGACCTATTTCGTGACGCGACTGGTTGGCTTTCCTGAGTGGATCGTGTCATGGCAACGGGTGCAGACAACCAGAGTCTTGCGGCGTTTCTTCACCATGGCCTGACGCCATTCAGCAGGCGGCTCTTCCCTATCGAGGTCGGCGAGTTTGGGATGTGGTGCACTCGCACTTCTTCCGACGTCCCTCATAGCTCGCACTTCCCCTTCAAGAGCCGGGCAGTCAGCTCTCTTCTGGGAAGGTAGTGGGCCACTTGACGGTCCGCGAGGACCGCTGCCTTCTGTCGCGGCAGTGAGATTTCGCCGAATCGTGCGATCAAGGGCTTCCTGCCTGCGCTGCGGGGGACGCTGGCTTTGAAGCATGTGCGGAGCCCTTTTGGTGTCTCGATCTTGGCCTTGTAACGGGCCGCCATTTTGGACACCGTCGAGCGATGCTTCGTTGCCAGTGTCTTGAGCGACGAGGCCATGGCCCAACGCAGCCGATGCAATCGGCAAACGTTGCCGTCAAGAGGTAGTACTGGACGATGCCCCGATATTCGGCCCTGTAGACGTTGACAGGCGCATCACCTGGCCGGTCAGCCGGAGTGGGCACATCTGCTTACCCCGGCCCGACCGACGTTGCTGTTCTGGACCCATGTGCGCCCGTACGGCACGACCGATCAAGAAGACACGCCATCACAAACCACACATGCCCAAGCCTACTAAGGGCTCGCAGAGAATCAATGTGTTGCTTCCAGTGGTTCGGCTCGTTGGTGTGGTATGCGCATATCTGGCGAGGTCCGTGATCAACTCGGCCTGAAGTTCGCGGTATTGTTCCCACACTTGGACGAGCGGCAGCGCCGTCTACTGATGGGGGCCGAGGCCAGGATCCTGGGCCACGGCGGGATCCGGGCGGTCGCGCAGGCGGCCCAAGTCAGCGAGACCACAGTCCGCAAGGGCGTGGACGAGCTGGAGGCCGGGGCGGAACCCCTGCGCCGGGTCCGCCGCCCAGGTGGCGGGCGCAAGCGGGCGGCCGAGGTGGATCCAGAACTGCGTCCCGCGCTGTTGGCGCTGGTCGAACCCGACATGCGCGGGGATCCGATGTCGCCGCTGCGCTGGACGACGAAGTCCACCCGCAGACTCGCCGACGAGCTCACCAGGCAGGGCCACCGTGTCTCGGCGGATACCGTCGCCGACCTTCTGCGGGAGGAGGGATTCAGCCTCCAGGCCAACGCCAAGACCCTCGAAGGTGCCCAGCATCCCGACCGGGATGCCCAGTTCCACTACATCAACGACCAGGCCAAGGAACACATGGGCTCCGGCGACCCGGTGATCAGCGTGGACACCAAGAAGAAGGAACTGGTCGGCCTCTACAAGAACGGGGGCCGTGAGTGGGAGCCGAAGGGAGCTCCGGCCCAGGTCAAGACCCATGACTTCCTGGACCGGCAGGGACCCGGCAAGGCGATCCCATACGGGATCTACGACATCACCGCGAACACCGGCTGGGTCAGCGTCGGCACCGACCACGACACGGCAGCCTTCGCCGTTGCCTCGATCCGCCGCTGGTGGCAATCCCGTGGCAGTCACGACTACCCACGGGCCGCCCGGCTGCTGATCACCGCGGACGCAGGCGGCTCCAACGGATACCGCACCCGCGCCTGGAAGACCGAACTTGCCACCCTGGCCGCCGAGACGGGCCTGGAGATCACGGTCTGCCACACGCCTCCGGGCACCTCGAAGTGGAACAAGATCGAGCACCGGCTGTTCTCCCACATCTCCATGAACTGGCGCGGCAGGCCCCTAACCAGCCACGACGTCATCGTGAACAGCATCAAGGCAACCACTACCCACACCGGGCTGAGAGTCCACGCGGAACTCGACCCGGGCACCTACGACACCGGTATCAAGGTCACCGACACAGACATCGACGCACTACCCATGCACCGCCACCGCTTCCACGGCGACTGGAACTACACCCTCCATCCACAACACGACAACACGGCCGGTGCGGCCGAGGCCCCGCGGTCAGCCGGGGGCCTGCCGCCCCAGTCCCGAGCCGGCGGTCTGCGCAACCCGGAACTGACCGGCATGACCGAAACGGCACTGGACGAGCTCGTCGACCAGCTGTCTCAGGAACTCGATGAGCTCCGTGAACGCGGGCGGTCACAGCAGCGAGGAGGAGACCGTATCCGGGCTCGCGGAGCCGGCGCCAAGGACAAGCTGACCACCGCCGACCGAGTCCTGGCCACCGTTCTCTACCTGCGCAAACTCGGAACACGAGACCTGATCGCCCAGCTCCTCGGCGTCAACGGCAGCACCATCACCAGGGCCGTCCACCAAATCCAGCCCCTCCTCGCCGACCACGGCTGCGCCGTTCGACCCTCAACAGCCAGGTTCCGCACACCCGCCGACGTCACCGCGTTCCTCACGAACAGCAACCCCACAGAGATCAAGTCAGCATGTTGATTCTCTGCGAGCCCTAACGAGCTCGTGCACGGTTAGCGGTGGGACGTCGAAGGCCAGGGCGGGATCTCGGTGCTTACATCTGCCGAGCCAGGATCCAGTCTGCGGTCTGCTGCTGGGACAGTAGGCCGGCGATGGCTTGGACGGTGTCGTCCATGTGTTCGCGGCGGCCGAGATGGCGTGCCAGTGCTCGCCAGTTCTTCAGGTGGGCGATGCCGTGCTCGACCCGGATGCGGCGTGAGGAGTGAGCTTTGCGCTGGCGCTTGTGCATCTCCTCGTACCAGTCCGGGGCGTTCTTCTTGAACTTGCGGTGCGGCGGCGTCACGACGCGTCCGCCGGTCTGTGCTCCGAGTCCTTGGTAGCCGGCATCGGCGAGGATCTCGACCGCTGGACTGTCGGCCAGGAGCTTGACCAGCCCTAACTCGCGGGCGTGGGTGATGTCCGCGCAGCTTCCGGGTCTGGTCGGGCTGCAGAACAGCAGTCGCCCGTCCCCGTCGGTGAACACCATGGCCTTCACGGCGTTCTGCTTGTTCTTGCCGGAGATGAACTTGTCCCAGTCCTTGCGGCCGACGGCCGGGCGGCGGACCCGGATCTCGGTGCCGTCGATGATGCCCGTCTTCCCGGCCTGGCCGAGGTGCTCCACGACCTCGGCCAGGGAACGCAGCCGTACGCCGGGGCTGACGGTGCACCCTCGCTCGGCGAGCAGGGGCCGCACCTCACCGACAGCCCGGGTGACGGTCGAGCGGTCCACACCGAACCAGCAGGCCAGCACGTCATGAGTAACCCCATGGCGAAGGTGCACGAGCGTGGCCAGGAGCCGGTCGACGACAACCATCTGGTGCTTCGCACCAGCGCCCACGGCACGCTTCCGCTGCCTGGACGCAAGCCTGGCCTGGTGGCGCTCATGCCACAACGGGCCGACGTCGGCCACGAGTTCAGCAATCACAGGGGTCGAGAGACCCGTGATCCTCCGGTCGCTGATGATCGCTCTGCGAGTCGCGTTCCCCACCACACAACCATGATCGCTGAACCAGAGCCGACGTCCCACCGCTAACCGTGCACGAGCTCGTTAGGGCTCGCAGAGAATCAATGTGTTGCTTCCAGTGGTTCGGCTCGTTGGTGTGGTATGCGCATATCTGGCGAGGTCCGTGATCAACTCGGCCTGAAGTTCGCGGTATTGTTCCCACACTTGGACGAGCGGCAGCGCCGTCTACTGATGGGGGCCGAGGCCAGGATCCTGGGCCACGGCGGGATCCGGGCGGTCGCGCAGGCGGCCCAAGTCAGCGAGACCACAGTCCGCAAGGGCGTGGACGAGCTGGAGGCCGGGGCGGAACCCCTGCGCCGGGTCCGCCGCCCAGGTGGCGGGCGCAAGCGGGCGGCCGAGGTGGATCCAGAACTGCGTCCCGCGCTGTTGGCGCTG
Source organism: Streptomyces sp. NBC_01166 (assembly GCF_045039765.1). NCBI lineage: Bacteria > Bacillati > Actinomycetota > Actinomycetes > Kitasatosporales > Streptomycetaceae > Streptomyces > Streptomyces sp. NBC_01166. Next base: position 110,123 of record NZ_CP108614.1, on the reverse strand, counting down.
GTCGAACCCGACATGCGCGGGGATCCGATGTCGCCGCTGCGCTGGACGACGAAGTCCACCCGCAGACTCGCCGACGAGCTCACCAGGCAGGGCCACCGTGTCTCGGCGGATACCGTCGCCGACCTTCTGCGGGAGGAGGGATTCAGCCTCCAGGCCAACGCCAAGACCCTCGAAGGTGCCCAGCATCCCGACCGGGATGCCCAGTTCCACTACATCAACGACCAGGCCAAGGAACACATGGGCTCCGGCGACCCGGTGATCAGCGTGGACACCAAGAAGAAGGAACTGGTCGGCCTCTACAAGAACGGGGGCCGTGAGTGGGAGCCGAAGGGAGCTCCGGCCCAGGTCAAGACCCATGACTTCCTGGACCGGCAGGGACCCGGCAAGGCGATCCCATACGGGATCTACGACATCACCGCGAACACCGGCTGGGTCAGCGTCGGCACCGACCACGACACGGCAGCCTTCGCCGTTGCCTCGATCCGCCGCTGGTGGCAATCCCGTGGCAGTCACGACTACCCACGGGCCGCCCGGCTGCTGATCACCGCGGACGCAGGCGGCTCCAACGGATACCGCACCCGCGCCTGGAAGACCGAACTTGCCACCCTGGCCGCCGAGACGGGCCTGGAGATCACGGTCTGCCACACGCCTCCGGGCACCTCGAAGTGGAACAAGATCGAGCACCGGCTGTTCTCCCACATCTCCATGAACTGGCGCGGCAGGCCCCTAACCAGCCACGACGTCATCGTGAACAGCATCAAGGCAACCACTACCCACACCGGGCTGAGAGTCCACGCGGAACTCGACCCGGGCACCTACGACACCGGTATCAAGGTCACCGACACAGACATCGACGCACTACCCATGCACCGCCACCGCTTCCACGGCGACTGGAACTACACCCTCCATCCACAACACGACAACACGGCCGGTGCGGCCGAGGCCCCGCGGTCAGCCGGGGGCCTGCCGCCCCAGTCCCGAGCCGGCGGTCTGCGCAACCCGGAACTGACCGGCATGACCGAAACGGCACTGGACGAGCTCGTCGACCAGCTGTCTCAGGAACTCGATGAGCTCCGTGAACGCGGGCGGTCACAGCAGCGAGGAGGAGACCGTATCCGGGCTCGCGGAGCCGGCGCCAAGGACAAGCTGACCACCGCCGACCGAGTCCTGGCCACCGTTCTCTACCTGCGCAAACTCGGAACACGAGACCTGATCGCCCAGCTCCTCGGCGTCAACGGCAGCACCATCACCAGGGCCGTCCACCAAATCCAGCCCCTCCTCGCCGACCACGGCTGCGCCGTTCGACCCTCAACAGCCAGGTTCCGCACACCCGCCGACGTCACCGCGTTCCTCACGAACAGCAACCCCACAGAGATCAAGTCAGCATGTTGATTCTCTGCGAGCCCTTAGGCTCCAATCCATGCGCACTGTGTTCGTGTTCCCCGCAGTTGAGCGACCTGAGACCATCGCCTCACTTGATCGACACCTGAACCAGCAGCGCCATCCGTGGACTCTGGACGGCAACCTCTACATCGACATCGACGACAAGCAGACCGGCTGCCTCTTCTCCGACTGGGACCCCGACGACGTGACGGTGCTCGAGGCGGCCGTCGAATACCACCCCACCTGGGCAGTGCAGATCGACATCTCCGGCCGGATCGACGCCACCGCAGAGGTTCACCAGATGATCGCGCTGCTACTCGAACGCGGAGGGGTGGCGATCGATGACTACTCCGCCCACCCCTGGACCCTGCAGGAAATCCAGTCCGGAACAGTCATTGACGGTCTGCGCTTCTTCGAATTCCGCGCCTACTACGAGCTCAATCGCGAGACCGGCCTCTCCTGACTCGACGAGCGCTCCAGTGTCGAACCGGTAGTTCGGAGAAGGCCCGCTGTGCGGCAGCTGCAACACCTACGAAGGAAAGAGCACCGCGCTTCCTGCAGAACAAGGAGGGGGCCGCTCTGCACCTGCTGGAATGCCGCGGCTGTCTGCAGCGACGCACCTTGCCCGCCCGGTACCACACCGCCCTTGCCCGGACGCACGTGGAGGCGCGACGGAGCGACACAGCATCCGCACCCGCCGGTGCGCGCACGTGCCGTGGATCGAGGACGTGGAGCTCGCCTGTGGCGCGTACCGCTTCGAACTGTCCTGCTGGTGGCACACCAGAACATGGACGAAGGACGTCACGGTCGCTGAAACAGCCATGCTCGTGGACGAGATCGTCGACCAGGCGCTGGCCGCCGCGGAGTCCAGCGCCGTCGTGCTGGCCCCCGGCCAGCCGCCACCCGACACAACGCTCCAGGCGCGACGTCGCCCCCGGTAGGCGAGCGGGCCCCGGACCACATCGGTCCGGGGCCCGCGGGCTGTTTCACGAGAGCCTGGCACACGTACCGTGAGGACGGTCAACGGCGCTGGAGTTCGCACCAGCTGCAGGCGGTGCTGTTCAATCAGCCCAGCCCTCGGTGTTCGAGCAGGATTCATAGGAGTAGCGAGTGCCGCGATTCCATTCCTCCCCGGTGATGCGTTCGTATGCTCGGTCCGGTGTGTAGAGCAGAGGCTCGGCCCAGATGAGGTCGATGACGTAAGGAGTGAAGGCCGCGGGGTCCTGGAGGACGCTGTCGAATGCGGTGCGGCCGGCGGCGACGACTGCGGCACGGGTGTAGAGGAAGGCGTCACCAGACAGGTCGTATCCGTACTCCTTGCGGTCCAGTCGGTAGAGCGCCCAAGACAGCTGCTCGGCAAAGTCGATGACCACCGACAACGGGGACTGGGCGAGCCGCTCGGTCAGCGTGGCTGCAAGGATTTCTGCGTCCGGGCCGGGTCCTGTGGGCCTGCAGTCCTCGATGAGCTGCCAGAAGACGTCTTCGTTCATGCGGGTGAGCATGCCGCAGGGGTCTGACAGCCCCAGCTGTCTGCATTCGCCCGACGGATTCCCAGTGGCGGGGTGGGCCAACGCGGAGGTGCTGGCGGCGCCTCGGTCGCAGATAGTCGCTGTCGTAGGCCTCACCCGCACAGGAGCCTTGCCGACTGCCCCTGTCGTCCCGGCCGGAGTCGAGGAACGCATCGACTGCCGGCGCCGACGCAAGACGGGCCTGCCAGACCTGAATGACTTCGTACAGCGCCCCGACTTCCTGGACCTGCAGGAGATCCGGAGCGCCACACGATGGGTGCCAGCCTTCGAATAGGAGTGGGCGCTGCCCTCGAGCAGTCACGCAGTACGTTCTCCCTAGTGTGATGCGCCAGAAATCCTGAGGGTTAGTAAGTACCCTGTTGTCATGTCGCATTCGGGGCCTTCTGCTGTGGCGATCACGTTGTCCGAGGCCGAGCGTGCCGAGTTGTTGCGCCGGACAGAGATGCCGCACCGGCGCCCGGCTGAGAAGGCCCGCATCATCCTGGCGTGCGCTGAGGGAATGTCAAACGCCGGTGTCGCACGGCTCGTGGGTGTCCAGGCCAAGACGGTCGGCAAGTGGCGTCGGGCTTTCGCGGCGGAGCGAATGGCCGGGCTTGAGGACGCCGGGTGGATTGGCCGGCCGAAGGCCGACCTGATCCTCGACGAGACTGAGCGCAGGCAGCTGCAGCAGTGGGCGCGGCGGGCCAAGACCGCTCAGTTCCTCGCGTTGCGTGCCAGGATCGTGCTGCGCTGCGCGGAGGGCGGGACGAATCAGCAGGCTGCGGCCGACCTCGGCATCGACAGGTCGACCGTGGACCGCTGGCGGGCCCGGTTCATCGCGAAGCGCCTCGATGGTCTGGATGACGAGCCGCGCTCGGGTCGGCCGCCCTCGATCCTCCTCGACCAGGTCGAGGAGGTCGTCGTGGCCACCCTGGAGTCGGTCCCGGGCCAGGATACGCACTGGTCGCGGGCCTCGATGGCCCAGCACACCGGCCTGTCGAAGTCGACGGTCGGGCGCATCTGGAAACGGTTCGACCTCAAGCCCCACCTGCAGGACTCCTTCAAGCTGTCCACCGATCCGCAGTTCGTCGCCAAGGTCGTCGACGTCGTCGGCCTGTACCACCACCCGCCCGAGAAGGCGGTCGTGCTCTGCGTGGACGAGAAGAGCCAGATTCAGGCGCTGGACCGGTCCCAGCCGGTGCTGCCGATGATGCCGGGTATGCCCGAACGCCGCACCCACGACTATCTGAGGCACGGCATCACCAGCCTGTTCGCCGCCTTCAACATCGCCGACGGCACCGTCATATCAGCACTGCACCGCCGCCACCGGGCGATCGAGTTCAAGAAGTTCCTAATCCGGATCGACAAGGCGGTGCCCGCCGGACTCGACGTGCACCTCGTCTGCGACAACTACGCCACCCACAACACCGCCGACATCAGGACGTGGCTCGGCAAACACCCCCGTTTCCACGTCCATTTCACCCCCACCGGCTCCTCGTGGATGAACCAGGTGGAGCGGTGGTTCGGCCTGCTGACCGACAAACTCATCCGCCGCGGCGTCCACCGGTCCGTGAAAGCCCTGGAGGACGACATCACTGCGTGGATCGCCACCTGGAACGAGAACCCGCGGCCCTTCACCTGGACCAAGACAGCCGACGAGATCCTCAACTCTCTCGCCGACTACCTCACCAAGGTCGGAACTACCAACCAGAAAACAGAGCAGAACTAACCCTCAGGATTTCTGGCGCATCTCACTAGTGCTCTGACCGGGAAGGTTCGCCGGGTTGGCGGATCATCACCTCACCGCAGCCGGCCCCGGCCACCCGTGGGCCGGCGTCCGGTTCACCGCGTCGTGGAACAGCCGCACCCCCCTGGAGCCGGCCCTGGTCGCACCCGTGGTCGTAGCGGAGATCAGCGCCGACGTGTCACAGGACCACGGCGACCCGCTGCGCTACCAACGGCTTCGGGCATGACCTCATGCCCCTTGAGGTGTCGCTGTACGGCGGTGGCGGCTAGGCATGTGGCCTCGCGGATCACGCGCCGCCTAAATGCGCTGAGCGCGCCCGAGGCCCGCACCGTCCCCGGTGCGGGTCTTGGGCGTACTCGGACGGGTTGCTCTGTGCCTGAGCCGGCAGCGCTGGCCTAGATGAGAGGCGTGATGGTCAGGTTCGAGATGCCGGGGCCGAGTTGGGTCAGCCCTTGGGGGCTCTGGCACGCGAGGAGGGCGTCGACGTTGGCGTAGGTGGACACGCGTTTGTAGTTCAGTCCGGTGAAGGGACCCGAGACGACGGATCCGATGCTGGTCACGACGAGTGCTGACTGGACCTGGGTGGTGGTGACGTCGACCTGTGCCTGAGAGATCTGGCCGGTGTTCCACTCGACGGACTGCTGCCGGTTGGGTGTGGTTCCCAGCAGGGTGGCGCAGGAACGGGTGAGGGAGGTGACGGTCGTGGAGTCTTCGGCGGAGGTGATGCTTCCTCCACCGAGGATGACGCATGCCAGGTAGTCCTGGCTCGAGGTGGCGGTGACCGTTGTCGGCTGTGGGGTGATCGCCGGTGAGTAGGTGACCGAGGACGTGCCGGTGCAGTTGACCGCGGCGAGGGAAGCCTGCGTAGCGGCGGCACCCTGTGCTGGCCCCACGGCGGTGAATGTCGCCAGGGCGGTGAAAGCTGCTATCACGAGGCGGCTGAGTCTCACGTTCACTCCTGAGCTGAGAATGGCGCCCTCCCCGCGTTGACGAAGAGGGAAGGGGCGCTGGCAGCAGCTGTGAGCGGCCCGCTTGATGCCAAGAGCCCCTGTCGAAGAAGTGAGCATCTCGCGCCACCAGTTCACCGGGCCATAGCCCTATCGAGGGGTGTGAACCCATGGTGCTGGTGCGCGCCCCCGACGTGCCATGCACACGGGGGGCGAATTCAGCGCGCAAACGTCCGCCCCTCGCAGCTCCCGAGCTAGCTATGACAGATGGCTGCGCCACCGGCCCAGTGCCTGTTTCTGAACCCCGTGTCAGCGGCCAGTTCGGAATCCCCACGTACGGCCAGTTGTGATGTCACTCGTGGTTACGGCCTGGGCTCGACGTCTGACCCGATCGGTCACATGCGGATGAACGCGACCGGTTGTCGGGCCACGTCAGTGCCAGGCACAGGCGATCAGCTGTCCGCGGAGTGGGCGTCGGCAAGGGCCTCGCCGAAGAGCCGTCCGGCGAGTTCCACGCAGCGCATCCGGGCAGCAGAGAAGTCATAAGGCATCTTGGTGATCGCTGCGGCGGCACTCATCTCTGTGCCCTCCTCCCCTTTCAGGTCGGCGTCGTAGATCTCGAAGATCTTCTCCTCGGCCGCGTCGAGACCAGCTGCCTCGATGGCCTGGTTCAGGGCCATTTGGTGAGCGCATCGCTGTACAGCGAGCTCTTCGACGCGCGGGTCGTCGGGTTCGACGCCGTCGTCGAGGGCGGCCTCGGCTGCCTCTAGACGGTCCTCCTCGGCCCGCAGGTCGGGGTTGGTGGCCAGCGCGATGAGCGCGCTGGCCTGGATAGCGGCGCCCAGCGGTCCGAAGATCCGTTCCGTGACCAGCAGGGCGTCCAGATCGGAGGGGCGCAACGCTCCCGGAGGCAGGTGGCTGAGCCGGTCCGTGACCAGTTCGGAGAGCAGCCCCAGCGGGCTGCCCACCGCCTGCAGGCGCTGGACAGCCGTGCGCCGACGTTTGATGGCGGCCTCCTGCGCCGCCAAGGTTTCCTCCAGCCTGCTCAGGACCGACTCGATATCCGGGGCTTGGTCCAGGGATTCGTCTCCAGCTTCGTCCCGGGCTTCGCCGAAGGCGGCCCGCATGTCGTCCAGGCTGATACCGGCATCAGCCATCTTGCGGATCCACAGCAGGCGGGTCATGTCGTCATAGCCGTAGCGGCGGCGGCCGTCCCCGCCGCGCTCGGGCTCCGGCAGCAGACCGATCTCGTGGTAGTGGCGGATGGCGCGTGGGGTGATCCCGGCGAACGCAGCGGCATCACCGATCTTGACCTGCCGGGGAGGCGTGAGGGAGGGGTACATCGTAGAAAGAGCCTTTCGTGCTGTGGTGCCCCGACCCCACCACATGCCGCTACGGCATGTGCACCAACCCATCCAGGTGCCACCGGGGCCAGGCCCTAGGGCGTGTCCGCTAATTCGGCGTTCTGGTCATCGGTCTACCCAGTCCGGTGCCCACATGCCGTGCGGGGTGCGCGGACCTGTGGTGCGCAGATGGTCGCGTAGTGCGGTCAGCACGGGGTGTTGGTCTCCGCTGCGGAACAGCAGCACGTGCGGGTAGAACGGGGTCGGGTCGTGCAACGGGATGCGCCGTAGGTCGTGATTCTGGGGCCACAGGTACCGGTCCCCGCTGCCGACGAGGGTGGCCAGCGAGGCCGAGTCGGCCAGCGCGTCCATCAGGGCCTCGTCACCGAAGTTGGGGCCGAGCGCGTCGATGCTCAGGCCGAACGCCTCGGACAGCGCCTGGTAGAACGCCGCCCACTCCGTGCCCGGCCTGATTCCGGGGATCCAGATGCGGTGGCCGGCCAGGTCCGCAGGACTGACCCAGGGCGCCCCGGCCAGTGGGTGGCTGGGGCCAACCAGGAGCTCCAGGGGTGCGTCCAGGAGTCGTTCCGCGCTGATTCCGGCCGGGACCTGGTCTGTCGGCAGGGCACGGAAGGACGCGTCGACGGTCCCTTCGAGCACCGCTTGGGCGGCCTGGGCGGCGTTCTCCATGCTCAGCGTGACCACGTCCAGGTCCGTTTCGGGGTGGAAGCGGTAGAACCGGTAGACGGCCTGGGCGGGAGCGATGCGCCGATGGAGAACATCCACGCGCAAGGGTCGGCTGCCTGGGCGCACAGCCTGCCCGGCCTCCTCGATGGCCGCCAGGACCTTCTTGGCGTGCGACAGGAAGACCTGCCCGTCCACACTCAGCCGGGAGCCTCGGGAGCTCCGCACCAGGAGCGTGACCTCGATATGCCTCTCCAGGGCCGCGATCCGCTTGGAGACCGCCTGCTGGCTGATTCCCAGCTCATCGGCCGCAGCCTGGAACTGGCCCGTATCGGCGACGGTAACGAACGTCCGCAGCGCTTCAACATCCACGCTCCCACCCTACTTTCACAACCATGGGTTGTGTCTGGTGTAGTGGAGGGTTGTTTGATCAGGTGTTCTGTGTGGTGGTGGGATCAGCGCATGTCTACTCGCACAGAGCAGGTTATGTATGTCCAGACGTCTGAGTTCGCGCGTCATGCGGAGCGAATCGTGGAGGTGACCGATGCGACGTCTCGGCTGAATGTGCTTCCGTTCAGCGACAGTGAAGGTCGCGCGGAACTATTTTCTGTTGTATTCGGTGGCCCGCTGCCGGAGACGGTGACGATCTATCCGCCGTTCTTTACCGAGTGCGGGCTGAACACGACGTTCGGGGAGAACGTCTTCGTCAACCAGGGATGCACCTTCATGGACAAGGGGGACATCCGTATCGGCAACGGCGTCATGATCGCCCCGAAGGTGAGCCTCATCACCGGAGGCCATCCACTGCCCCTGGCCGAGCGCCGCGAGTACCTCTCCTTCGCCCCGATCGTCATCGAGGACGACGTCTGGATCGGGACGGCTGCCGTGATCACGCAGGGGGTGACCATCGGTGCCGGTGCGGTGGTCGCTGCCGGCGCGGTGGTCACTCGTGATGTTCCTGCCGGCACCGTGGCCGCGGGAGTGCCCGCCCGGGTGATCAAGAAGATCGACTGAGCCCGGACGGGTTGCTGGACCGGGTATGCAGCACCTCTGCGGTCTGGTTCTGATGCCTCGTCATGCCCGGCTGACCGACCGGCAGTGGGACCGCATTCGACCTCTGCTGCCTTCCAGTGCCGGTCGCCGTGGCAGGCCGTGGGCCGATCACCGCCGTATCGTGGAGGCAGTCGTCTACCGGTACCGCACCGGCGGCGGTGCAGTGCTGATATGACGGTGCCGTCGGCGATGTTGAAGGCGGCGAACAGGCTGGTGATGCCCCCGCTGCCCGTCCTCGTGCGCACCGCGAAGCTCCGCTGGCGCATCGAGCACGACTACCGCGTGTCAGCCCGCCGCGGGAACGGCCGATCGCGTGCCCGGCGGGCTCTCGGTGGGCGTCAAGGCCCTGCCCTATGGCTGCGGCTCGGCACTTCTCGGGGCGGCGGGTATTGGTGGCGTGCTGGTGGGCCCGCATGATGGTGGAATCCACCGCCACCCGCCAGTCGATCAGCCCAGCGTCGTCCGCGCAGGCCAGTAGGACGCCGAGCACGCGGTCCCAGACGCAGCGTTGGAGGTACTTGCCCTCCGGGGTCGCGAGGTCGTCCGGGCACAGGCTGGTCTTCCGCAGCCCTTTGACGAACGTCTCCGGCTCGGGCAGCCCGAGGTGATCGAAGGCAGCCGCGGGACGGTAGTCCTTCGGCTTGGGATGGGAGTTGTCGATCATCCTGGTGCCGTCCTCGACGAACCGGCCGATATACGTATCCGCCTCGTCGGCCGGGAGGACGAATGACAGGAGACCGGTGTCGTAGCGCTCCCCGACCTTGTAACCCGCCCGACGGTCCGATGCCGTGTCCGGGATGCGAATACCCATCTGGTCGCTCATCCAGGCAGGTGTGGCTCCGTCTTCCCAGCAGCAGGTCATCTCCTTGTCCATCAAGTCCGAGGAGACCTTCTCCGTGACGCAGGAAACAACACCGATCGTGGCAGCGGCGCAAGCGAGAAGCACCGACAGCACGACGACCGCGACAGGCGTGCGACGGCGGCGTACGGGCGGCTCACCGGCAGCGGTCTTGCTGAAGCTGTTCATCGGTCCTCTATCGTGCTTCCTGCTGCTCACGGCCTGGATCCGTGCGGTCGCCCTCGCGCCCGGGCTCGTCCGGCGCGGGCAGGGGTTGCTGGTTCGGGGCGGATCCGCCCAGATCGTAGTGCTTGACGGAGCTGCTGCCCGCCATGTCGAACTCCTGGGCGATGCCTGTGGTGTGCAGGCGAGCCATCCGACCGTCCGGAATGCTCAGGGCGCTGCCTCCGGGGGCATCGATGGTCACCCCCTTGTCCTCGTCCCAGTTGTAGCGGTCCCATGCATTGGCCTGGTAGTCGAGGCCGACCTGCGGCCGGCCCTGCGCATCGGGGACGACGGTGACCACTCCGGTCACGTTCGATCGGGTGGAGCCGACCGCATAGAACCAGTTCTCGTCGACATCCTTGCCGAAACTGAAGTCACGGTTACTGGTCTCCACCGGCATCGAGACGGGCTGTCCTCCGTTGCGCCGGAACTCCGCGAGAGCCTGTTCGCGCCATTCGTCCTGATGGTGCTCGATGCGTTCCTCGATGTGCGTGCGGAAGTCGGGCACGTCGGACATCATCTTGTCGACGGGCAGCTCCATGTCCGTTCCGCTGTTCCCCAGGTAATGCGCCATATGCCGGGCGGCGTCCGTCCCACGGCAAGCGCCCCGCGCGCTCCGCGGACGCCGGGGGGTTGTCGGCGTCTCGGGTCCCGCTACAACGGTTTCGTGGCAGGCCGGGACTTGCTGCCCGCTCGTTTCCTCTTCATGGACACGTATGCGGGTTCTCCCTCGTCCGGGTCTCCCGGCTCGCCGAAGAGCTTGATGTCCCACCACAGCACCTTCTCCTGGAGCCAGTGAAACCCTGCGGCCAGCTCCCAGGGTTCGGAGCTGGTGGTGAACCTGACTTCCGCATGGCGAGCGCCCTTTCCTCTACGGCCCTTGAGCGTGAGCCACTGCTGGGACTCGTGGTCGAGCTCCAGATGACCGTGCACGAAGCGATGCCGACTCTCGAACTGCTCCTTGCACCGCTCAAGGACCTCGAGCAGCGCCTCACGCGAGGCGGAAGGAACGCGGTCTTCGTTCATGGCCTTCAGGCTCTCGATGCACCGCTTGGCGAAGAACGAGCCCGTTCCCCCGGCCTCGTAGGCGTAGGCCCGGGGCGCGCCCGCAAGGTGCACCAGAAGGCCGTGGAGCGTGTACTCCAGGAGCGCCGCCTCGCGCACGAGGAGGCCGACTCCCATCGTGAGCTCCGCCTCCTCCTCGTCCATGCCGGCCGCGAGCCACGGGATCGGGGGAGTGAACGCTGGAACGCTGGGTGCTTCCTCGGGGTCGGGCTGGGACGGGAGCGACTCGGGCATGCGTGCCTCCATGGTGCTGATTCGCCTGTGAGACCCGCGCGACCCGCTGAAGGTTGCACCACAGAGGCCACGCTGGCCGGTGACGTGCTGGTCGATGCCGCCGAGAGCTGGCGTTGCGCTGGCCCGGACAGGCAGTGCACCCAGGGGCTCCTGGTCCAGTGCAGTTGCTTCAAGCACCCGCCCGCTTCACAGGGCTCCTCTGCGTCTCGGCTCCGCCACCGCAGGCGCCCACCGCCATCGCCCGCAGCTGCAGGCCCCGCAATAGACTGCCCCGCCCCACGTCGACCGGAGGTCATCTCAGTGTTCCCCGCACGGGCATTCGCCTTTGCCCCGCTGGTTCTGGTGGTTCTCGCCCTGTCCGGCTGTTCTTCCTGGGTCTTCACCGACACGACGGCAGAGCGCGGTGAGGCCGGTGACAGGGTGCAGGTCGTGGACACGGGTGGGCAGCCTCTCGGCGTCACCGCGGCGGTCGTTGACTGGAGCCTTGAGCCCCACCCGCAGGTGCCCTCCGAAGGTGACCAGGTCCACGTCCGCTTTCGCTTCGACGGCGCCGATGAATATTCGGACCCCGCGGTGGACGCCTCTGCAGTCGACAAGGGGCGCGTGACGTTGGGGTGTCAGACGGTTTCCTCGTCCCAGGCCTTCGGGCGCTGGCTCGCCGTCGAGCACCCTGAGCAGGTTGACGCAGTGCTGTTGATCCCCAATGACCAGTCCCATAACCGACGCACCTGCGAAGCGGACATCAAGGACGGTGGCGGGATGCATCCTCCGGAACCACCCAGCAGGGGGGACCAGCTGTAGGGAGGTCCAGGCGGTTGAGCAGTGCCGACTGGGTTGCAACCAAGCTTCGCTGGAAGCTCACCGTCGACACGAAGGGACAGGCCGCGCTGGAGAGCTGGTCGGCGACTGCTCGGACACCGTCGTGGAGTACGAAGTCGCCCCATAGAACGCAGCAGCGCGGTTGCCGGGCCGTCAGGGGGGCGTCTACGCCGCCGCGTACGTGTGCGCCCGACCTGCCCCCACTCCACCGCCTCGGGACGGTCCAGCAACCGTGAGCGACTACGGCCTGGCTGCCCCGAGTGGTCGGTGCGGCCAGGCCGTAGTCGTCAAAACTCTGTTGGGCCCCTGTGCCTAATCCTCTTCTACGTAGAGCTCCCCGGTGTAATGCCCCTTCGTCCATTGAACTTGCGTAGGCCGGAAACCTGTTCCTTCGCGAAAGTATTCTTCCACCACTGGGCGAATACTAGACAAAGGCACCGCGCTGAGTCGGTCGAAGAACGTAGGGCACGAAGGATCAGAGAGGACTCTGGGGTCAGAGTGCGGAGGGGTCGGGTTCAGAGACACCCATGCGTGGTTCGCGATGTCATGACCCACCTCTGCGGATATTTGATGGGAAAGCATTCCATCGGAATACCATAGAAGTCCTCCGTACCCTGACGAAAAATTGATTCCGATCGAAAGCACGTTGTCTGGCGGTGTCGCGTAGTTCTTGTCGGCCGCTACGTCCCAGATGACTTGAAAAGCCAAGTCTACCGAGGGCTTAATGCGATGACCGTCAGCGAATAAGGCGTTGAGATATTCGCCTACTGCGCTTTGGGTCTCCAGATACACTGGTGCTTCACTCAACACCTTTAGCGTCATTAAGGCTCGCTCCCCACAGAGTTTTCTTACCCCCAGGTTAATACGGGGTAAGCTCCACTCGACAGGTAGGATGTGCTCGATCGTCTGCACACCCTTGCGTTGTTGTTAATGGTGACGGTGGCGCCATCATAGTCTACCCAGACTGCGCATCTGTCCCGACGTTTCGGGCTGACGAAGCCGGTTCCGTGTCTCAGACCTGACTGCGGGTTTGCCTGAGGCAATACGAGATATCTCTGGCTCGCGCAGGAGGCCATATTGCCGTGGGATGGCCGACGAAGCTCCCAGAGAACACCGAGAACCTGGAAGTACAGTCTGCGTAACCAAAGTCTTCATCTGATTCCTATGGGGCGAGGCGAGGGGATCCCACTCCCCGCCCCACAAGAATTCATCTCGACGGACTGCTAACTGCCTTGCGATTGCCCGTCTTCTATTTGCAGCTCACCGGTGAAGTACCCTTTCACCCAGTCAATCTGCGTGGGCCTATAGCCCGTTCCCTCGTGAAAGAATCCCTCCACCACGGAGCGAACTTCATCGAGAGGCAACGCGCTGACTCGGTCGAAATAGCTTGGGCACCACGGGTCACACACAACCTGTGGGTCATTTTCCAGGGGATTGGGGTTGCGGGACACCCAGACATTGTCCGCGACGTCCTCGCCCAAGGTTTCGGCAACTCTGTCGAAGATTGCACCGTCACAGTACCAGAGGATTCCTCCGTACCCTGAAAGGTAGTCGATTCCGATTGCCAATACATTGTCTGGCGTATCCGTTTTTCCGGCGGAGATATCTACTACCTGAAAGGTTGCAACCTTTTCGGCATTAAGGTGCCGGTCTTCGACAAAGATCTTGTCGAGATACTCATTCAATTCATTTTGGGTCTCCAAATACAGAGGCTCATCGTTGAATACCTTCAGGGCCATTAAGGCACTCTCCTTCGCATTGCACGTCGAGCAGCAAGGGTTCGACCGGGTTACCGTGTCGCTGGTGAACGCCTCCAGGGTTCGCGCGCCGTGATGGCGGAGGTTGCTGCCTTAGCGGCGCTGCGCTCGATATTCACCGCCTACTGCTACAACCCCCAGAAATGGCAGGCCACCCAGCCGCCCTTGAATCCCTGGCGAACCTGTACTCGATCCTGGACGCCTACCTTGGTCGCGATGCTCCCCGGACGACACAAGTGCGTGCAGCCCTCAACCGCGCTGCGGCGCGGTAGCCGGCCTCCGGTCGGGATGACCGAGGCCCACTCCCGGGGCTGCGGGACAGGAGTGGAGTGCTCTGCTCATCATCCCTTGCCACGCGAGACGTTCCTCCAGAACGTAAGGGAGAGCACCTTCTGTTCGTGTCTGGTCTGCTGGTTCTTCAGAAGACCCTTGAACTTCGGATGTGCTGCAGCCTGGCGGGAGAGTCGATCGGCGTCCTGTTGTAGGCCCGCGTTCGCGAGCGTGATTACCAGTGATGCCTGCTGGTCTATAGGCCAGCTCTGCACGACGGCCGAGAATCGACGATGCCCGAGGCGCGTGGTCGTGTCGGGTGGTCGAGGTCGTGCAACTTGCGCAGCAGCAGCACGAGCCCGCCATTGTCGCGGCGGTCTGCACAGCCTCGCGCTACAGCGCCGACAGTGGAATGCTGGCGGCCTGCCGCCAGGCCGAGGAAAGCAAGGAAGTGGCTGCCTTTTCGTTCGTACCGGACGGTGAGGCGGCGGTAGCCGAAGAGCCAGGAAATCGATCGCTCGATCTTCCAGCGGTGTCGGCCGAGCCGCTCGCCGGACTCGATACCGGGGCGGGCGATCCGTGCGATGAGGTTCCGGCTTCGGAGCCAGCGGAGGTGCTCTGCAGAGTAGTACGCCTTGTCCGCGCGGACCTTCACCGGCTTTCTCAGACGTGGTCCGCGCCGGGAGCGGACGGCGGGACGTCCTGGTCGCTCACTCGGGAGAGTGACACAAGCCGGCCGCAGCCCGGCGAACCACGCACATCCGGCCCCGGCATCAGCTGCCGCTTCTACTACTCCGGTGACACGCCCTGACGCCCGCGGACGGCGTCCGGCCTGCCTTCGGTCAGCTGGCCGGCGGTGTGCTCGATCTACAGCAGCGTCCATTCGACTCCGGCCCGCCACCCGGGCTCCGCGCTGTCGTACCGGCCTTCGGCGTCGGCGCGGATGTTCGCGGCGAGGGCACGGAGGTCTTTCTGCAGTCCCTGCCGTTTGGCCGTGTCCATCGCTTGGATCATCTCGTCGGTGATGTCACCGGGTCGCAGTGCGCTCATCGCCCCACCTTGGACGACCGCCCCTGCTGGAGGCCAGCGCTCCGTAGTGCTGGGCTGAGGAGCGGCCGGCCCCGCGGGGGCCGCCCGGAGTTCGGCGATGAACTGCTCCGCCAACTCCGCTCCGAGGCGACGGCCGCCCGCGATGTACGAGCGGGCGCGCTCGCGTGTCGCGGCGGGCCAGACCGGCAACGCCATCAGGTGTTCGCATACCTGACTACCCGTCGGAATGCCCGCTTCATGAAAGCGCGAGGCTAAGCTCGACCCCACCCCACCAGCGAACGGACCCCCCTTCATGACCAACGGCCTCACCTGGATAGGCGCCCACGCCCTCACCGCCACGCCCGTCCCCGGAATGCGCGGCGGCATCTCCCTCACCCTCGCCCGAGGCATCGACTCTGACGAGTTCCTAATCAACCTTGGGGCCGACCTCGATCAGCTCGCCGCCCGCACCCCGCTGGCCGAACTGCGTAGCCAGCCCACCCCGCCCGGCCACGACCCCACCCGCTACGCCTACGCGATGTACGGCAGCGAGGGTGAGTGGACGTACGTGCTGGAGAACGACCACGCCGCGACCTGGGCAACCGGCTTCCGCCGTGTCCCCTCGATGAGGCCCGGCCCGGGTGAAGAGATCCTGTGCGCCAGCCGGAACCTGTACAGCCCGCCCGCCGCGATCCTGCACGTCGAAGGCGACGAGGTGATACGGCGCGCAGAGTTCGGCACCACCACCGGCCACGAGTCGGCGTTGGACGCGGCGCTCACCGCCGCCGGTGCCGTCTTCCCCTCCATCCCCGACGCCACCGCCGACGAGGTGACCGCCTACTACGAACAGCACGGCGCGCGCCTGCCCACCCTGGTGTTCACCGCGCTGGGCGCGTACACGGGGCTGAGCATCGACCAGGATGCCGCACAGGCCGGGAATCTCCCCGCCGTCCACCTCCTCACTCCTTGAGCCGCACGCCTGCACAACGGCTTCGGCCCCCACCCTGCCGGTCAGGGTGGGGGCCGAAGCGTGTTGGCGCTGGGGTGTTACTGCGCGACGAGTTCGCAGATCACGGGCTGACCGCCGCCGACACCGTAACGGCAGGTGCCGCCGTCATCCATGCGCGTATCCAGCCAGTACGCATCCTTGTCCTTGATGCGCATCTGCTTCATGAAGTTCGCGAAGTGGCCGCCCATGGATTCCTGGTTGTGCATGCCCGAGATCGCCGCCCGGCCGCACACCTCGTTGAACGTGGGGTCAGCCCCGTTCTGCGAGAACAGGTGGATCATGCTGCCGTGCTTCTTCGCGTACATCGAAATGCAAGCATCCCCGCTGGGGGTGGTCTTCCCCGGCGGGATCGCCGGGTTGATGCCGCCCTCGGTGGACGCCATGCCGCCGCTGTTGTACGAGGACGCGAACGCGAACTCGTCACAGTTCAACGTGTCGCCCGCATCCACCAGGGCGGAGGGGTCGCCGTTGTTCGCGGCCCACCCCGTGGGGCAGATCCGCGTACGGGAACGGTTGTTCTGCGCCTCATCACCCATGTAATACAGCGGCTTCAGATCAACCATCGAACCCGGGTGCTTGGCCGTGGCCTTCTGAATCAGCCACGCGTGAGCGGCGGCCTGCGGGAACGCCTTCGCGTTGAACGTGTACGTGGGCGCGACGTTGACGAACACACAGCCCGGAACCGACCCCGCCGGGGCGTCTCCTGCGGGGGTGTCGCAGCGGATACGGTCGAGATCCTCGGTGCCGCCGTCGTAGTCAAGCGACCACTGGTAGCCGGTCTGGAACGGGCGGATCTTCCCGTCGGCGGGGAGAATGTTCGCGTCGATCTGAATGTCAGGCTTGAACCGGTAGTCCGTACCGGCCAGCGACGTATCCCAGCTGAACGGCGTCGTCAGCGTCGCCGAGTGCATCTCACCCGGCACCCACCACGGCTTGCCCTCCCACGCCGTCACCGGCTGCTCCTGCGGCGTACACGAGGTTTCGCACAGATGGTCCCAGCCCACGAAGTTGATCTCGCGGAACGCGGGCGGGATCTGCTGGGCGGGCTCGATCGTCAGGTGCTCGGTGAACGTGTTCTGTCCGTCAAGTTCCAGCATCCGCAGGAACATGAAATTCGCCACAGCCTGCGGCACACCGTCCATGCGGATGATGACCGGCACCGTGCGCACATCACACTGGATGAACCGGGTCGCGAGGATGGATTCGAAGTTGGTGTTGCACCACTCCACACCCGCAGTCGCCGCCGCCGCACCCGCCTTCTCGGACGCGTGGGGCGCCTTGCCCTTGGGGGCCGGGGTCGACTTGCCGAAGCACACCTGACGGCCGTCCGCGTCCGGCTCGCTGCACTGCTCCACCGCATCCTTCGCCGTCGACGTCGACCGCGCCGACAGCGGCGTACCGGCCTGGCCCAGGGGCTTGGTCTGGTAGTAGTGCGGCTGCTGCGCGTCGAAGTGGTTCGGGTTGGGGCTCGCGTAGTTCGGCGTCGGCAGGGTGAGATCCACCGGCAGCTCCACCCGGAACTTCGCCCACGGAGACCACAGCGTCTCATACAGCGAACCATCGTAGGCGTTGGTGCGGAACACATAGTTCGTGTTCAGCGCCAGCTTGCCCGCCGGAACGTCAACCTTCGCCGTACCCCCCGAAGCCACATAGGGGGAGACGATGACGCCATAGGTGGAGTCGTTCAGCTTGACCTTGGTGACCGGCTTCCCGGCCGCGTCCGCGGTCCACACCTCGAACGTCAGGTTGGCCTGATCCCCATCGGGGTCGGTCACCGTGTTCGTAAGCTGCACCTTTTGCGAGTTCACCCGCTGGAACCCGCCAGGCGCCGCGTTCCTCGACAACGGCGCAGCCTTGGGCGTCTTACCCGACGCCGGGCGCGCGCCCGCCGCCGCAGCGGACATGGTCTTCTCCGGACCGTGCACCTTCGGCGGTGCCGCATTGGGATCGGGCTTTACGGCCGGAGCCGCGCCCGCCACTCCGCCAGCACTTAACAGCATCAGTGCCGCCGTGCCCACCGCGAGAGCGGCTTTCCGTCTGGTTCTCGACGTGCCGAACAAGACATGTCCCTTCTGGCCCCACCGCCCTCAACCCGGACGGCAGGACATTGCTGGTATGTGTCGCGCCGCCCCCTTTCCTACGCGCGCTGATGATCAGCCAGCAACGCCCCCAACTCGGGAGGTACTTCCTCATCCGGAGTTAACAGGCGTGACCCACATCACGGTTGTACCCGCACGTGTAAAGGCCTGGGGGAGATGCCACACGCCATCGCCACACTCCACCCTTCAACGCGCCCGAAAACGCTCCCACGCGCGCGCGCCCTATCGGGCCGCCTGCCTACCAGCGCATTCCTACTGTTGTGCGGCAGGCCGCAGGACCAGTCATGGCCCGCGAAGTCGGTGAGGCGGTGGGGGGGGGTGAACGTCAGCGTGCGGGCCAAGCTGGAACCGCTACTCGTCAAGCTAGTCAGACTTGTCGATCCCGGCTTGCTGCGGAAACTCCCCGACGGCCGCTTCACCACGCGCCTGTGACCACCCGCCACGGACGACCCCGCCCGTCAACACCTGGCAACAGCGCCGATATCCGCTCCCACGCCGCATCCGTCAGCTCTCCGCGACCCATCACAAGATCAATTAATCAGACAGGTCCTAGCAGGGAGGACCCCGTCCAGGTCCACGATCACCTGCCCTGCGGCATCCGGCGCCGCAGTGCCGGCCAGCTTCCAGACGCGCTCACGCGCTTCGGCCCGAGCGGCCCTTATCGCGGACAGGGCCTTCGGTCCAGCTGCGGCGAGGGCGTCGACGAGCCGGGAGACCGTCGGGTCGGAGGCCACTGGCCCGAACACGCCGGGCTCGGCCCGCAGCGTCCCGACATCCGCGAGGCAGTCCCCGCCCAGCGCGACCGCGAGGGCCACGTCCAGGAGGACGGGGTTCCGTCGCCGGTGCCAGACACCAGCCTCCCGTTCCGGGCCCCGACACCCTGCCACACGAGAACCGCGGCGGCTGCCGAGCTGCGGCCCCTCCTGGTCCTCGGGGCCCAGCATGCAGCGCGGCGCGCTCGGCTGCGCCGCGCTGGCCGGTGAGAGTTCCCCGGCCGCAGGGGCGCAGCGAGGACCATGCGCAGCCGGCGTGGGGTCCGACAACAATCCCGACACCATGACCGACCCGCATGCCGACACAATGCCCGACGGAAAGGCCGACACAATGCCCGACACCTCACCGGAGCGGAACGCTGCATAACCGCAGCTCAACCACCGGTTTTCCCGTGATGAGTGCTCAGACTTCCCCTCTTCTACCTGGCTGTCTGGCTATGGGTGGGCGGTGGTGGCTGGTGGGCGGACGTGGCCTGGGGGAAGGTGGTGGCGCGCTGCGCTGGCCCTCTTCTGCCGCCCGACACGAGACATCGGGTCAGTGGCCGGGCGGTGGGAGGCCGGTTCTACGGCTGCTGCGCCTCGCGGTCGCGGGCTGCGTATGCGGTTCGGGTGTCAGTGGCGGCCCGTAACATCTGTGAATCGGCTCTGCAGGCGCGATCGTTTCGGCCTAGCAGGTCTCCCGGTAGGGGACCTTCGGAAGATAGACGTCCCATTGCTCCGTACCGAGTCCGCCCCCAACCCTTTCGCACACCCGCCGCGCGGCCCGTTTCGGGTTGAGCACGCCGATCTCCCGGTGCACACCGTTCGAGGTCGCGATCCGCAGGGTCTCGCTGTTGTCAGCGAATCCGAGCCCGAGAAGTCGGCCCTCGTCGATCTGGATGAGCGTGCCCGAAGTGCCGGGCGAGGACGTTTCCCAGACGCGTACAGAATTGTCCTGGGTTCCGACCGCAACAAACGCGCCGTCGGCCGAGAAGGCAACGGCCGGCGACTCATGTCGCCCGGCGTGGTCCGACGGTGCGAGAACTGCGATCCGGTGTTGGCCGAGGCGGTCCCAGAACGTGATCCGGCCCTCAGGGGTGCTGACCGCCAGGTCGTTTCCGTCCCGGCTGAACCACGCAGACTGCAACGTGTCCTCGCCGTACAGGCCGGTGGATTTGCGGCCGGTGTCCAGATCGTATCGATCGCCGTTCGACGTGAGCAGAGCGGTCGCATCCGGTGTCAGGAACACGGAGAACGTCTCCGTCTGCTTGCGGAGGAGACGGTGTCTGGCCTGCGCTGAGGCCCGCCACACCTCGACGACGCTCGGGGCGTCGTTCTGCCCGCCGATCGGTCGGGAGGTAGCGAAAAACAGGGACGCGCCGTCCGCTCCCACGGCGATGGTCTGAATCAGTTCCGGCACCTTGATGCGCGCGGTCTCGCGCCGGAGATCCACGTTCCACAGGCGGACTTCGGAGTCTCCGTATGCAACGGTGCGGCCATCCGGCGAGAAGGCGACGTGGGGTGCTGTGTCCCCGTGTGCCCGGCCCGGAAGGGTGATCGTCCTGCCGCCTCGTTCGTGCAGCTGGAACTCCCAGTCCTGGCCGTGTCGCTGTGTCGTCACGGCCGTGTGTCCGTCCGGGCCGAAGTCGGCCTGTTGGTAGGGCTGCTCTTGCTGCCCCCCTCTGATGGTCTCCAGTACGGCGCGAACGTCGAGCGTCTTCACGGTGTTCGTTCCGCCCACGACGAAGCGCAGCACTCCGTCTGCCGGATTGATCCGTGGCTCGATGGCGTAGGACGCTTCCGGTGTGTAGGTCGTCAGTGGGTGGTTCGGGCGCGCGGTGCGCCACAGGGCGATGCCGCCTTGGAGGGTGACGGCGTACGCCCCGTCGGTGCTGAACGAAACCTCCGGCCTGTCCTGGCCGCCTGTCTTGATCACAGGACGCTCGCGACCGTTCCTTAAATCCCAGGTACGGACTCCGCCTTCGACAGCGACGGTGATGGCGCGGCTGTCGGGCAAGAACATGAATCGGGCGCCCTTGTCGCACAGTTCGCGATCCGCCTCGCGGGTCCACGGCGTGGGCAGCCGGCGCTTCGACTTGATGTCCCAGACAGACAGTCGGGCGCCCTCGTATGCGCAGGCGGCCAAGAGCTTCCCGTCCGGGCTCAGCTGGGCGATCGGGCCGTCACCCTGGCGTGCTCCCGCCGTGAACACGACCCGGCCCGTCTCCATGTCCCACACCTGCACTCTGGTTCGGGTCTCCTTCTTGTCCTTGTCCTCGGTGATGAGCAGCCGCCCATCGGGGCCGAACTCGGCTTCTGGATGGCCCCCCTGGAGATCACCAATTCGCTGCGTCCGCTGTCCGTCGCGCAGGTTCCGCACAACGACTGTGTCCTGGTTGTCGAGGTACGCGACCCGCTCGGCGTCGCCGCTGACTGCGAGGACTGATGCGAAGGCGTCGCCCGGGATCTTGACCGAGCCGAGCGACCGGCCGGTGCGCGCATCCCACTGGTACACACTGTCCCTGCCGATCTTTGTCAGGATCCGGCCGTCCGAGCTGAGCCGGCCCTGCGACTGCATGTCGCCCGTACCGTCGCGCGGCGTGAACGATGACTGCTCGCGCTGAGCGGCGGCACCCCGCACCGCCTCGCGGGTTTCCGGCACGTCAGCAATCCGCCAAGAGGCCACACTCAATTGCATGGCCAGGCGGGGGTCCGATCCGCGCAGGGCTGTCGCGACACCCGCGATGCGGCGGGCCTCGGCCTCGTCCCGACGGCCGTCGCTGATGCGGCTCTGCTGCCAGGCCGCAGCGCCCGCGACCACTGCCAGGCAGAGCAGCAGGGCCAGAGCTGAGACCAGGGCGCGGCGTCGGCGGGCGTCACGTGTGCGTATTCGTAGCGCCTGCTCGTGGGCCGCCAGGCTCGCGAGGTGAAAGTCGCCTTCCAAGGCCGTCAGCTCATGGGAAGCGCCCGCATCCCCCCAAGCCTCGTCATCCCGATCACCGAACGCCTCACGAGCCGCCGAGAGTCGTACGCCCCGATACAGCGCCCCAGGGTCCCGGTCCAGCGCCTCCCACGCACGGGCGGCCTCCGTAAGCGCCCGGTGCAGGCGCAGCCGTTCTCGGTCGCCCTCGATCCAGCCGCGCAGCCGTGGCCAGGCAGTGAGCAGGGCTTCGTGGGCGAGGTCGACCGTGGCGCCGTCGACGGTGAGCAATCGGGCCCGCACCAGCTCCTCCAGGACGGCCGACTCAGCGAATGCTGATGGAAATTCGGCGCGGTCCACGGGCCGGCGGGTGTCCTGTGTGCCGTCACCCGGGGAAACCATACGCAGCAGCAGTCGGCGGGCGACCACAGCCTGCTCGTCGGTGAAGCTCGCATACACCGCCTCGGCGGTGTGGGCGATGGCGCCGCGCACCCCACCGATCGCGTCGTACGCCTGCTCGGTGAGAATTTTGCCGCGGCGTCGGCGCCAGACCTCGAGGAGGGCGTGTGCCATCAGCGGCAGACCACCCGGCTGCCTTTCGACGTCGGCAACGATGCGGGCGGTCAACGCCCTCTCCACGATGAGACGGTCGCGCTGTGCCGGACCGATGATGGCCTCTCTGAGCTGGGCGGACGTCATCGGGCCGACGAGGAGCGTGGCAGATCGTAAGGCGTCGGCGAGCGGACCGTGCTCGGCGCACCGGCCGTAGAAGTCGGCGCGCACGGAGATGACAACACGCAGTCGGCTCTCGGGAGCGCGGGCTGAGAGCATCGCGTCGACGAACCGGACGCGGGCGGAGTTGTCGTGGCAGAGCGTGAACAACTCCTCGAACTGGTCGATCAGGACGATCGTGTCACCCTTTTGAGTAGCGACCGGTACAAGCAGGGAGGGATCGGGGCGATCCGACGGGGTGATGACACGGACGACGGCGGGTCTACGCCGCGGATCCTCATCGTTGCGCAGGGCTGGGACGAGCCCCGCGCGTAGCAGGGACGACTTGCCGCTGCCAGAGCCGCCCACCAGAGCGACGATGCGGTGGCGGGCAACGGAAGCGGCGAGTTCTGCAACGAGTTCACCGCGCCCGAAGTAGATGTCTCGGTCGTCGGGCTCGAACCGGGCCAGGCCCTTGTAGGGGGACGTCGCCACCTCCTCTACGGCCTCTGCTTCCTTGGCAGCGTCCGCAGTGGCCTCGCGCCAACGCCGCTCCCAGTCCGCCTCGTCGCCACCGCAGGCACGCACATAGGCGAGAAGCACGGGAAGAGTCGGCACCCGTTCACCGGACGCGGCGGCGGACAGCGTCGGGGCCGAGAATCCGACCCGCTCAGCCATCGCCCGATACGTGGGTACTCCGGCTTCCCCGCGCAAGCTGCGCAGCTCGTATGCGAGCCGTGGGGCAGCGCCTGCAGCCGGGTCGAGCGGCTTCTCACGGCGCCCCATCGGTAATTCCCCCCGTCACGCCATGCGCGCCCCGCATGCCACGGCCGCGCCCCCATCAGCCCCACGACCCTATCGGCAGGCGTTCCTGCTGTTCGGCGACCTGCCGGGAATTGATTGGCCCCCCGAATGGGAGCTGCGCATCAATTCCTCGGCGGCTGGACTCCACCTACCCCGCCCGTCGAGCCATGCCGGAGTCAGCCATTGCCACCGTCCAGGCCCTCAGGCTTCCCGCACCATTTCGCACCGCGCCCGATCCTCGCGTGCGAGCGGCGCTCGGTCGGCGGCGCGTTGTCGTCGTGCCAGTGCTGCTCACGCTCGTGCTCGGCCTGTGGGGGCTCCGACGCGGTGATGCCGTGTGGCACGACGAGGCCGTGACGATCGGGCTCGCGAGTCGCGATCTGCCCGATCTATGGCAGACATTAGGACGCATCGATGCTGTGCACGGCCTCTACTACCTGCTGATGCACAGCCTGTTCGACGCCTTCGGCACGGACGTGGTCGTGCTGCGGCTGCCCTCGGTGCTCGCGATGGCGGCGGCCGCAGCCGGTGTCGCGATGCTCGGCCTTCACCTGGCCGGCCCGCGTGCCGGGCTGTGCGCGGGCATCGTGTTCGCCGTGCTGCCCGGAGTGCAGCAGTATGCACAGGAGGGCCGCTCGTACGCGCTGGTGTCCGCCCTCGTCGTCTGGGCGACATACACCCTGGTGCGAGCGGTCGAGCGCGATCGGCGAGGCATGTGGGTGGCGTACACGGGGCTGCTACTCGTGGCCTGCCTGCTGCACGAATTCGCAGTGCTCGCGTTGGCCGCGCATGCCGTGGTGGTGCCGCCCGCAACGCGCCGGACCTTCGTGAAGGCGGCCGTGTGTGTCCTCGTGGGGCTCACCCCGCTTGTGCTGGTGAGCGTGCGGCAGTCCACCCAGGTGGGTTGGCTGGATGCCACGGAGCCCGGCGAATACGCCAACTTTGCCCTCGTAGCCGGTGTGGCTCTGGCCGCAGCATGGATCGCCGGGTCGGGCCGGCGGCCCCGCACGTCGCGCGAGGGTCGGCTGGTCCTCCTCGGTCTCTGTCTGTTCGTCACACCGACCGGGCTCCTGATGCTGCTGTCCCTGGCCAAGCCGCTGTACCTGGACCGGTACGTGGTCTATGGCGCCGCGGGCCTCGCGCTACTCGTCGGTGCCGCGTTCGACCAACTACTGCGGCTCAGGCACGGGATCCGCGCGGGCACGGTCGTCGCGGCCGTTGTCGCCTGCGCGGCACTGGTGCCGACCACCCTTGACCTGCGTACTCCCGCAAGCCGCTCGGACGACATGACCGCTCTCGCCGCAACCCTGCACGAGACCCCCCGCCCCGGCGACGGCGTGGTCTACCTGTCCGTGAAGCGCAGAGCCTGGGAACTCGCCGATTCCAGGCCCGCCGCGGGGGTGGATCTCGCGCGGGCGCATGGCCCAGCCACTTCGCACAGCCTGTACGGCACAGAGGTGCCGCCCGACAAATTGCGCGCCCGGATGCTCACGCGCTACCGGATCGTCGCCGTAGCCTCACCGCCCGGCGTCGCGGTGGAGGACGACGCCATGGCCCGCGTGAAACGGGACACGCTCGCGGACTACTTCAAGGCGTGCAGCGTGCGCACAGCCGACGGTTCAGTAGTCACGGTGTACGCACGACCTGGCCACTGCTGAAGTCGGAACCGCGAGTAGCTCGCGGTTGCAGGCCCTCGCCTCGCACCCCTTCCGGCCTGGTGGTTCCGGACACCAGCAGCGCCGGGACGTTGCCTACGATCGCGGCCTTGGGCTGGGTGTATTTCTGCACACGGAATCCGCGGCGACAGCCGAGCCGCGGCCCCTCGCTGCTCCTCGAGGCCGCCGCATGCAGGGCGGCGCGGCGCGGTCGGCTGCGCAGCGCGCTGGCCGGTGAAGGGGCCGTCGGCCGCAGGGGACGCAGCGAGGGCCATGCGCGGCCGGCATGCTGCGCTGGCTTCATGGGGGAGGGCTGCGACGGCCCGGTGGGCGCTGCAGCGACCGGGCACCGGGCGGGGCGCACTATCCCCTGCACTATCCGCTCCACACTTTCCCCTGCGCTATCGGCTCCGCTATCCCCTGCACTATCGGGCGCGCATGACTCCGCCCTCTCCTCACGCAACCGCAGGTCAACCCCCGGTTTTCCGGCGGTGAGTGCTCGGACTTCCCCTCTTCTACCCGGCCTGTCCTGCTGGGTGGGGGTGGGTGGTGGGCTGGTGGCGGGCGTGGTCTCGGGGAACCGGGCGGCGCTGCGCTGCCTCGTTCTCCCGGCCCGTCGCAGGGGCTCCGGACCGGCAACGAGACCGGCGACCAGGCGGCGGCGCTGGTCGGTCCTACTCCGGCTGCGACGCCGGCCACTGCGCCTCATCGTCCGCACCGAGCTCAGCGGCGTACTTCGCCCGGGCGTCCGTGACGGCCCACGCCCAAGTCCGCTCGTTCCCGCCGTGCGTACGGGCCAGCCGTCCGGCCAGGCCCCGCTGGTGCCCACCACCGGCCCGGCGCGGCTCCGCGAGGGTGCGCTCGAGGGCCTAGGCCCGCTCCGCGGACACCGGACGACCTCGCTGGGTCTCGGTGTAGTCGTCCGATGCAGGCCGCCGCTCGATGCCGATGGTCAGGTCGCCTTCGATCCAGCCCTGGCGCTGCCACCAGACAATGGCCTTGCGTGCGATGGACAGCTCCCGGTTGACGCTGGGGAGTCCATCTCGTCCGCCCTTGCCTCTGGCAGCGCCGGGTCGCCGATCGCGGCGACGGGGAAGTCGGGCGGCTGCGCGCCCCGGCGGGCGGGAGCATCGCTGATCTTGTCACTCAACCTTCAGTCTTCACGACGTGTGCCCCGACCCGCGCCAGGCTGGAGCGCTCAGCGCGCCACTGTCAGGGGGAGTTGAAGACGACCTCGGGGTTGTCCGGTGTCTGGCCGTCTAGGAGTGGCTGAGGCCGGTTCTTCAGGTGCAGGTCAATGAACGCAGCGACGTAATCACGGGTGATCCGTATCGAGCGTTCCACGGAAAGAGTGGCCCCGGGGTTGGTCGGCAGACCGAGGTGTTCGCCGAGGACGGGGACGTCCGTGAAGGTCGAATGGTACGACCCCGTCAGGGTCAGCCAGCGCTTCCAGCCGTCCAGTCCCTGCCACCCCTCATCCCATGAGGAGTCCGGCCCACCGGGGTGATGGTCCACAGGGTTGCCGAGCAGGAGGAACGGCCGACCGTCGATCCCCGCGGCGGGGATCCGGTCGTAGAAGAGGCCGTCCATGTTGATCCCGGCGTCGAACCGGCGGTCACCGAGCATCGCGGAAGCCGCCGCGTTACCACCCATCGAATGGCCGACCACAGCGACGCGCCGGGGGTCGATCATCCGGGAGTTGTGCCAGGCGGGACGGTGACCAGTCAGCCGGTCCAGCACGAAGGAGAGATCGTCGGCCCGCCCCGTGGACACAGCTTTCAGCAGCTTCTGCCCCTCCTCGACGGGCAGGGGCATGAGCAGCTCGCACACCCGGCAGGTCAGCATCCGGCCGCCAGGAAACACGGTCCCGGTCGACTCATAGGCGTGATCCACACTCGCCACGACATAGCCGCGGCTTGCCAGGTCCTCGGCGAGGGAGGTCAAGGTAGCCCGATGGTTGCCGAGCCCGGGGGAAAGCAGCACCAGGGGGAACCGCCCCTGGCTGGCGGTGGCACCCGCGCCGGCATGGGTGACGGCGGAACTGACCTCGGCCGGCGCATCGTCCCCCAGACCGCGCCCGGCAAGCATCAGCCGCGCCTCTTCGGTGCTCATGTAGGCGGCGGGCCCGCCGCCACTGCCGCCACGGGCGGGGTAGCGGAGCGACACCATGAGTTCCCGTGCCGTCGCAGTCGAGGCCCAGGGGTCGCTCCGGTCGTGGTCGGTGAGGTGCAGGACCTCCGCGCCGACGGGGTACGGGCCTGTCGGGCGGGGCAGCTCGAGCCTGTCGGACGCGGTCTCGGTAGGCGCGGCTCCGGGTAACGCGTGAACGGCGGCGGGCATGGTCAGGAGAACCACCACTGCGACCACGGCAGCAGCCGCCCCTCTGCGAAGTCTGATTGTCATGACAAGGACACTAACGCTGCAACGGATCTCGATCTCAGGTTCTGAGAGGACGTCGGCACCATCTACGAAACCCGGAGCCGGTCAGCGGCTGACGGGACGAGCGAGTGGGCACAGGTTCTTGCCTGGTGAGTGCCCGGACTTCCCCGCATCTGCCTGGCCTGCCCTGCTGCGGGCGTGGTCTCGGGGAACCGGGCAGCGCTGCGCTGGCCAGTTCTCCCGGCCTTGCGTAGGGGCTCCGGACCGACGACCAGGCGGCGGTGCTGGTGGTCCTACTCCGGCTGCGGGGCCGGCCGCTGCGCCTGGTCGTCCGCACCGAGCTCGGATGCGTGGATCGCCCGGGCGTCGGTGACGGCCCGCGCCCAGGTCCGTTCGTTCCCGCCGTGCGTACGGGCCAGCCGCCCGGCCAGGCCCCGCTGGTGCTCACCGGCCCGGCGCAGCTCCGCGAGGGCGACCTGGACGGCCTGAGCGCGCTCCGCGGACACCGGACGGCCTCCGCGGGGCTCTCCGTACTCCACGCCGCTCTTGCGCCCGGAGACGCCCAGCAGGGCGGTTCCCACGGCTTCCTGGTGCGCGGCCCAGAACCGCTCTACCTCGGCCTGGCCGTAGTAGTCGACGCGGTCGATCGTGACCCCCCGCTCCGGGTGGCGGCGCTCCTGCGGCTGCTCGTGGCGCAGCGCGTACCACCGGGCCACGGTCGAGCGGCCCGCCCCGGTGTATCGGATAATCCCCGCACGACTAAAGACCGTGTGCTGCGCTGGCCGGACAGGCAGTGCACCCGAGGCTCTTGGTCCCACGCAGTTGCTTCAGGTATTCACCCACTTCACGGGGTTCCTCTGCGCTTCGGCTTCGCTGCCGCAGGCGCTCGCCACCATCACCTGCAGCTGCAGGCCCTGGGGTTAGACTTCCCCGCCCACCCCGACCGGAGGTCATCTCAGTGTTCCCCGCACGGGCATTCGCCTTTGTCCCACTGGTTCTGGTGGTTCTCGCCCTGTCCGGCTGTTCTTCCTGGGTCTGCACCGACACGATGGCGGAGCGCGGTGAGGCCGGTGTCAGGGTGCAGGTCGTGGACACGGGTGGGCAGCCTCTCGGCGTCACCGCGGCGGTCGTTGACTGGAGGCTTGAGCCCCACCCGCAGGTGCCCTCCGAAGGTGACCAGGTCCACGTCCGCTTTCGCTTCGACGGCGCCGATGAATATTCGGACCCCGCGGTGGACGCCTGTGCAGTCGACAAGGGGCGTGTGGCGTTGGGGTGTCAGACGGTTTCCTCGTCCCAGGCCTTCGGGCGCTGGCTCGCCGTCGAGCACCCTGAGCAGGTTGACGCAGTGCTGTTGATCCCTAATGACCAGTCCCATAACCGACGCACCTGCGAAGCGGACATCAAGGACGGTGGCGGGATGCATCCTCCGGAACCACCCAGCAGGGGGGACCAGCTGTAGGGAGGTCAAGGCGGTTGAACGCGAGTCACGGATGTGCCGGCGCCCTGGGGTTGCGCTGTTGGCGCGGTGAAGTCACCTCTCGTTCCGATCACCCTCGTCCTGCACCCCGGATCGCTGCGCGAGGTGCGACTCCTGCACGGCGTACACCCGGATCACCGCCGACCTCGTCCTCATGAGCCCGGACGGCGTCTCGACGGCCGGCTCCGTCGCGTACTGCGAGGCCCCTGACGCCCCGCTCCCGCCGAGAAGGAACCCCCGTGGCTGACACCTCCGCCCCGCTGGGGCACAGCATCTCCGCTCACCGCGTCCACGGCTGGTGTTCGCACTGCCGAGGCCACGGCCCAGGTGAGGAGCTCGTCGCCTGGCGCCTCGAAGCCACTGAGCTCGCAGCGGCAGACCAGCATGCCGCCGAGAACAACGACGCCCCCGCACCTAGTGAGGTCTCCAATGGCTGCACGAGACGACCGGCCCGACCCTGTGGTGGACATCGCCCCCTCGCTACCGCCACGCACGACCTGCGGTGCCAGGACTGCGGACAGGACGCCCTGTTCATCGTCACGGTCAGCGCGGTCGTCCTCGACGTGAACCGGACGATCGGCGGGTGGGTGATTTGCCTGGGATGCGGTGCCTGCCCCCACCCGGTGATGGCACCCTGTTGAGCTGCCCACTCACCTAGCTAGGCTCCCCGGCATGACTGACTACGTGCAGGTATCCACGGCCACGGAAACGCGTGAGCAAGCCGTCGCCCTGGCCGGCCCGGCCGTCGAACGGCGACTTGCTGCCGGGGCCCAGGTCGTCGGACCGGTGGTCAGTGTCTTCTGGCACCTGGGCGAGAACGGCACCGGCGAGGAATGGCAGGTCCTCTTGAAGACGACGACGGCCCGGTATCCCGCCCTGGAGGCGTATCTCCTGGAGCACCACCCCTGGGACAGTCCGGAGGTCTGTGCCGTGCCGATCGTCATGGGCTCCGACCGGTGCTTGAAGTGGATCAAGGACTCGGTCGAGAAGGCCTAACTGTCGGCGGGGTCCAGGAGGGCACGCACTTCGGTGGTGTCCGCGTAGGGGCGTAGGCGGTCGAGCAGGGGCGCGAGGCGCTGCCGGGGCCGGACGGACGCGATGCTGCTCGCGAGCTGGAGGGCTCGGCCCGTGGTCTTGGCCGCCTGCTCGATCTCCCCGGCGGTGAGGTAGGCGTCGGCGAGCCATGAGAGGTAGAGGGCCTTGTCGCGGGCGTGGGCGTCAGCGAACTGGTCGAGAGCGTGGGTGAGGATGGGCACGGCGCGCAGAGGGCGCCGGAGTTCGGTCCAGCAGCGGCCGGTCATGATGTCGAGTTCAGTGTGGTCGACCCAGGCGGCCCAGTCCGGTTGCGGCTCCCCGTCCTGCGCTTCGTCAAGAGCGCGGCGGGCGGCGACCAAGGCCTTCTCCGTGCTGGTGGCTTGGCCGTCCACGGCACAGGCCCAGGCCAGGCGTTCATAGAGGAGGGCGCGGACGGTGGATGGTGTCCGCTCGGTGATGGTCGCGCAAGAGTCGCCGGCGAACGACACAGCGGTGCGCCGGTCGTCCGCGAGGCTTTCGTAGGCGAGGAACGCGAGGCTGTTGCCGTAGAGGTCAGGGTCCTGCGCGTCCTGTGCAGCGGTGCGGCTCTCCTCGTAGAGGGCGACGGCGTCGCGTGTCCGGCCGCTGTCGAAGGCCGCCCAGCCGGCCTGCTGAGCCTGCTCAGCGAGGAGCGCGGTGAGTTGGCGGCGGGCCCCATCGGTGAAGGACTGCTGCCGTAGGAGCCCCTTCGTGTGCTGGACCTCGCCGAGGTAGACCCGGTAGGTGTCGCCGCCGCCGAGGACGTCGTCCAGGCGCCGGAGGCGGGCGGTCCGTTCCCGGAGTCGCACGACGTACGCCTCAGTGATGCGCTGCGGTGCGTCGGGCCGGTGGAGGGCCGGGAGGGCGGCGGCGAGGCCGGTGGTGGTGGCTGCTTGGAGGATGGTTCGGCGGCGCACGTGCTGTGGTCCGTTCTCTGCGCGGGACGTTTCAGCAGGAGTGCCGTTCACCTCCCACGGGCGGGGAGCGAGACCGACCAGTGCCCCCGGAAGGCGCAGTGCGTCAGCGATCTGCACAATTTTGTCGAATGTGGTGATCCGGCCTCGGCCTCGTGCGAGTGTCCCCACTCGCTCGGGCTTGATGTCGCACTCAGCGGCGATCTTGGAGTAGCTGATCCCCGCCCGCTCCCGCGCGATCCGGAAAACTGCCCCGAAGTCGTGGACGGCCAAGGCACGTTGCACCTCGTCGTTGTCGAGGAGGTCTCGAGGTAGAGCCGTGGGTGGCGTGTAGGTCATGCGGCGCTCTTCCTGCTGACGCGAGTGTGCGCGCCTGGCGTCCAGGGCGTCTACCCATCATGGGGATACCCCGCGCCGGGACGCAGACGTTCCGATGGAATATCACTCTCTTACGCCTAGGCCCCGGGGGGCGGTGCAGTCCGCCAGCCCGGGGGTGACGACTGGTGAGGAGTCGCCGTGCCTGAGCGTATCCACTGCCCGGCCGAGGAGGCGGGGCAATGAGAGAGAACGAAAGTGCCGAGCACACCCGGCCCCGAGTGCAGGTTCACACCCGCGAGACGACGCACGCGGCGGTCGCGACGTGGCTTCTGTGCGCGGCAGATGACCGGGCCATCGCACGTAAGGAGTGGGACGGGCAGCGCCTCACCTTGCTGCGGTGCGGCAGTCTGTTCGCCGCGATCCGGCTCCCGGGCGACATCGTCCGCGCAGCAGCCGGCGCTGAGGAGCCCGCCCACGTCGACGCCTACCTGGCGA
Organism: Streptomyces sp. NBC_01166; assembly: GCF_045039765.1. Taxonomy (NCBI): domain Bacteria; kingdom Bacillati; phylum Actinomycetota; class Actinomycetes; order Kitasatosporales; family Streptomycetaceae; genus Streptomyces; species Streptomyces sp. NBC_01166. The sequence continues at coordinate 78,635 of NZ_CP108614.1, read as the reverse complement.
CCGCCCTTTCCCGGGGCGGCGCGATCATCGCGGACGGGTACGCGGCGCGCTACTACGCGCTGGTCCCGGCGTCCACCGGCCGGTGGTGGCACGTCCCGGACACCGTTTGTCTGGGCTCCGGCTCCTACCTGGGGGTGCCGCGGCCTGGCATCGAGGGCCTGGATGACGCCCGTTCGTACTGGTCGGTGCCGATGGAGGGCCCCGGCGCGCTGTGCTCTCCCACCGAGGTTCAGGCGCTGATGCGTTACGGCCAGGAGCGCAACGGTGCAGACCAGCGAGCGGCGGGCCGGGCGGTGGTGCAGAGCGTGCCCCTCGACATCCAGTCGATGCGGAGCGCGGCGGAGCAGGCGTGTGACGTCGAGAGCCCGGCCAGCAGGGATCTGAAGGGGACGATCGCCGCGATGCGCGCGTACACGGAGGTCCTGGTCCCCGAGGTCAAGCAGCTTGCCGAGGTCAAGCAGCTCGCCACCCGTGCGCCCGCCGGGGACCGGACAGCGATGGCCGCGCTCATCGGTGTGGAGGAAGGCCGGCGGCGCCTCAGCGCCCGCTCGTCCACCGGCGACCTGCACCGCCTTGCCCGCAGGGCCGCGATGTCGGTCATCGCTCTGTGCACCCACTACGAGAACTTGACCCGGCCGTCGGTGAAGTGATCCCCGCGGGGTCGTCGACTGAGCTTCTGCCCCGAACTGTGCTGTGGGCCCCGTGGCGTGCTGCCCACCACCCGACCGAAGGAGACCAAGATGCATGAGCTGATCGCCAGCCCGTTCCTGGGCCAGCACGTCCTCGTCCGCCCCGGCAGCCCCAGCGGGCTGCTGCTGCCGGAGGCCACCTACGACGAGCTGCGCGCCGCGACCGATGATGCCGTTCCGGGCTGGCTGGCTGATGCCGCTCGAGAGCAGTGGGGCACGGACGTCACCGGCCGCTCGCTGCCTGAGCTGCTGGTCGTGCGGCAGCCGTCGACGTGGGGGTACGGCAAGGCGTCGTGGGAGATCAACCTCGGCTGCAACTACAAGTGCAAGCACTGCTACCTGGGCCTCAAGGTCAACTCGGGAATGCCGCTCGACGACAAGATCCGCTGCCTCGACATCATGGCCGAGGCCGGGGTGCTGTGGCTCCAGGTGACCGGCGGTGAGCCCACCGTCGACAAGGACTTCATGCCCTCGTACCGGCATGCGTGGGACCACGGAATGATGATCACGATCTCCACGAACGGCTCCCTGCTTTGGCGGGAGAACCTCCTCGCGATGCTCCGGGAGCGCCCGCCCTACCGCGTGACGGTGTCGATGTACGGGGCGACGAAGCGTAGCTACGACGAGCTGACGCAGCGCGATGGCGCATGGGACCTGTTCATGCAGGGCATGGGCGCCGCCCGCCAAGCGGGGCTCCCGCTGCGGATGAGCGTCATCGTGACCGAGGACAACGCCGACGAGGAACAGGCGATGGTCGACCTGTGCGAACAGTGGGGTGTCGACTACGCCGTCTTCACGAACATGACGCCGACGATCTACGGCGGCGGTGAAGTCCTCACCGCGCAGTCCAAGGAACACCTGAGGATGCGGAAGAGGTTCGGCGGGTGCAACGCCGGTCACACCTTCTTCCACATGGACCCGCACGGCTTCGCCACGATCTGCAAGATCGGCCGCGACGACCAGATCAGTCTCCCCCAGGAAGGGATCGACGGTCTCGCACAGCTCGGCGACATCGCCGACCGTCTCATGCTTCGCACCGGTGGCTGCTCTGGCTGCCAGCTCTCGGGGTCCTGCACCGTATGCCGGCCCCTGGCCAAGCACTACCAGGAGGCGAAGGCACCACTCGCAAGCTACTGCCAACACGGAATGACGAAGGTGAGTTGACCATGACTGCTGTCGCTGTCGAGATCTCCCCCCGACGCCCGCTCCCCGGGCAAACGCCGACGAACGACCTGCCGTACCTCACGCGGCCCGTCGAGCGGCCCCTCGCCCCCACCCTCACCATCACTTCCGTCGCCGACCTGGACGACGTGATGGAGGCGGCTAAGTGCTCGTGCGCCGCGGGCGACGACAACCCCCACTGACCTGATCCGGTCATGAACGTGCAGGCCCCGGTGTTCGCGCCCCGGGGCCTGTGCCGTGTGTGTAACGTGCGGCCATGCTCTTGAACTGGGACTGGGTGCACCCAGTGATGCCCGTGCCGTTCGTGCCGACGCTGGGCCCTGTCCACCCCTCCAGCCCACTCCCGGAACTTTTCGCCGCCGTAGCTGGCGTCGCGGACTCCGGGGAGTTCCTGCCGTACGACAAAGACCGGCGGTGGTCGCGCACAAAGGCCGAGCGGCTCCTGGTCGGCGCCGTGCGTCACGACGAGCGCTCGACGCTCCTGCCGACACTGTCCCACCGGGGCCGGGGGGCGGTGAAGGTCTATGTGTACGGCGCGGAGCCGGGCGTCCTGGCCGACGCCACCGCCCTGGCCCGCAAACTCGCTGACGCCCATGAGGCGGGGGCGGCGCGGGTCGTGTGGTTCCTGGGCCCGGACGAGCCGGAACAGTCAGCCGCCGCCGTGGGCACGCGCGTGCAGTTGAAGGACTTCGCGGGCCCCGGACCGGAGGCCACCGGAGCGGTCGAGGTGCGCCCGTACCATGAGCAGCCCGAGGGCGTGAGGGTGACGTTCGCCCGGTTCGCCGAGGAGATGAAGGCGGACGGCCTGGCTTTCCTCCACGAGCAGATGAGCGCGGGGACAGTGGGGCCGGTCCTCACAGTCGCGCGTGAGGGACAGATGGCTGGCGCCATCGGCCCTCTGGAGACGATGATCGACGAGGCCGGGCGAACCCGGCTGCTGCCGCAGTACTTCGCCGTCCACCCGGAGTACCGCGGCCACGGCTACGGCCGCGCGCTGTGGCGGGCGGCGATGACGTGGGGTCGCGCGAGCGGGGCGGCCTACCAGCTGCTGCAGACCGAGGTCGGCGGAGCGTCCGACCGGCTCTGTCAGGCTGAGGGGCTAGCGGCACTCGGCTTCGTCTGCACCCAGTCGGCCTAGTGCGACTGTCAGAGTGAAGACGACCTGCGGTGTGCGCCCCGGGGCGCACGGAGTCGCATGACTTTGGCCCCTGGGTGTCCGTTGAAGGTAGAAGTTGTGGAGGCACGGTTTCGGCCATGGCCGTTGCTGTGCAGGTCGTCCCTCCTCCTGCGGAGGGGTGCGGCTGCAGGTGGGTGACTGTGCTCCGCAAGTAAGGCCACTCGCTGCAGGTCGGCCCGGCATGCACTGATGGTGCCGTGCCCTCGTCGTGCTCGGGCGCCCAAGCGTGCACCCGCGGGTGCGCCGCTCTTCCCCTGGGACGGTCAAGGACCAGCTGGGACAGGCCAGGGCGGGACGGTTCTCCGAGGTCAACGCACCGTCGCAGGTCAGATGGGGTGCGCGGATCCGGTTCGAGTCCGGCACGCCAGGATGGCGCCGTGAACGAGCAGCTTGCATACCGCCGGGCCCGCGACCTCCAGGGCGCGGCCTGTTCCACCATCGCCGATCTGGGGCGCTCGCTGCGGAATCAGGACCGCTGGCTCCTACGATCATCAGATGACGGATCTTCTGTACCCTGCCAAGCCTCGCCCGGGAGACCGGGTCGCGGTGTTGTCTCCCTCGTCCGGTCTGCCCGGTCTCTTGCCTCTGCCCTACGAGTTGGGGCTGCGCAGACTCCAGGACGATTTCGGGCTGAGGACAGTCGAGTACCCGACGACTCGGAAGATGGGTGCGACGCCCGAGGAGCGGGCCGCGGACATCCACGCGGCCTTTGCGGACCCCGACATCAAGGCAGTGATCGCCAGCATCGGCGGCGACGACCAGATCACCGTCCTTTCCCACCTCGACTCCGGCCTCTTGCGTGCCAACCCGAAGCCTTTCTTGGGCTACAGCGACAACACCAACCTGCTGCTGTTCCTACGGAACCTGGGCATTGTCAGTTATCACGGCGGCTCAGTGATGGTCGAGCTCGGACGGCCCGGCGCGCTGAATCCGCTGACCGCGGACTCCCTCCGGGCTGCGTTATTCACCTCGGGCGAGTACGAGCTCAGTCCCGCAAGCACTTACGGAGACATCGACCGCCCCTGGCAGGACCCGCACACTTTCGAGTCCGAACCGGTCATGGAACCCGCCGATGGCTGGAGCTGGCACAACGGCGACCGGGTAGTGGAAGGAGTCAGTTGGGGCGGCAACCTGGAGATCATCTCCTGGCTGTTGATGGCCGACCGCGTAGTGCAACCGGTGGACGACTACGCCGGGAACGTGCTCTTCCTGGAGACCTCGGAGGACATGCCGAGCGCTCAGGAGGCCTACTGGATCCTTCGGAGCATGGGCGAGCGCGGGCTGCTGCAACAGTTCCCCGCGCTGCTGATGGGCAGAGCGAAGAGCTGGTCGTTCGAGAACCAGCTCAGTTCCCAGGACAAGGCGTACTTCCGCCAGCAACAGCGAGACGCCGTCCTACGCGCTCTCCACCAGTACGCGCCCGGCACCGTGGTCGTGTTCGACGTCGACCTCGGCCACACTGACCCGCAGCTCGTGATTCCCGTCGGAGGACGAATCCGGGTGGACGGCCCGGCACGCCGGATCATCGTCACCTACTGAACCCACGCCCGGACCGAGCCGTGCGAAGTCTGCCGACCGGAGACCCGACTGCAAGGTTGAACCGGCGCTGCCTGCGCAGCCCGACCCGGGACAGGACGACTGACCCGACTGCGCAATCTGCGCAAAAAGCACTTCTGACCTACGGTGGTGAGTTCTCGTGGTGAGCACGGCAGGCTGTGGCGAGCAGACACGAACTGTCGTGAGTAGGCCCTCGGGATCGTGGTGAGTTTTCCGGCCGCCTACTCGCCGCGGGCCGCGGGCCGTCGCGACACGACTCTTGCCCCGTCCCGTCGAGCCGCCTGGTCTCCGGACCGTGTGCTCGCCGGACCGCCGTACCTGCCGACTTGAGACATCAGTGCGGCAGACGTGGCTCACTCGTTGGCTGCTGCTTTGAGGTGCTCGGTTGGTCCAGCGAAAGCCAGATACAGCGAACGGGACTTGAGCAGCCAGCGGTCTTCGGCCTTGAGGAACGTGTCCTCGTAGTGGCCGACCTGTGTCGGGGCCCGCGGGGCGGCGAAACCACTGGTATGGCCGTCGACACGATAGGTCGTGAAGTAAGTGGTCGCGGTGGCTGTAGCCTCGGATGTGATGGTGACCAGGACGTTCGTGCATATCCGGCGTGAGAGCCGATCCGCCGGTCGGCCGGCGAAATACGACCGAAGGGCGTCACGGCCTTGGATCCGGCGGTTGCCTTCCGCCCACTCCCAGATCCCGGAGTCAGTGAACAGATCGGCCACGTCACCCGGCTCACCGAGGTCGAGCCTCTGCGGCGTCGGCCGGAGCCGGTCCGCCATCGGCACCGAGGCAGGTCAAAAACAAAGACGATGGCTCCCGTACTCGTCGATATCGAGGTACGGGCCCGGCGGACGCCTCCTGAAGCCGCCGCGGTGACCATCGGTGTGCCCAGGGCGGGGCCTTCGGTGCACAGCAGGCAGTCGGGCTTAATCCGTCGGCGGCGTGTCCGGGGCCAAGCTGAGAGACGATCCGGCGGAGGTTCTCTCCAGCTTCGGCCCCAGGCCTATCGGCCGTTCCGTGCGCCGCTTGAAGGCGACGCCGTCCTCGGCCCTTCGACGGTGCGGACCCGGGCCAGCGTGCCGATGGCTTCCTCGGGTGGTCGGGGATGAACACCAGTGCGGTCTGTAACCAGGGCCCCTCGGCCACGCCGACGCTGACCGACCTGCGCATACCTCCGTATCCTGCGCAATTTTAACGACGCGGATACGCATCGACACTCTGTCCCGAAAAGCGACGGTTCCAGGCTCCAGCTTGGTGGTGACGAAATTTCATCCATACATGAGTCAGTCGCCCAAGTATTTGCGGACACTCGGGGTTTCGCCTGCTAACGTCCTGAGCTCCGCTGTTCGCAGGTGCATGACATGGGGGAACCGGGGATGCGGCGAAGAAGCAAATCAGCAGTGCTGCTCTGTGCGGCTATGGTGGCTGGCCTATTGGGCGGATGCAGCGGTGACCCGGGTAAGCCGAACGCAAAGAGCAAGCCGTCAACGAAGCTGGCCAAGCTGGCCCTACCGGAGGCGTACGACACCAAGCGCGGGTGGGACGCGGAACTTGACTGGGTTTCCAAGCATGCGACTACGCTTCCAGTCGCTGTGGTCCCCTCCGGCGGTGTGGGACTCCTGCACAAGACGCCAGATGGGTACTCGGTACAACTGAGGGATGCGGCTACGGGGAAAACTCGCTGGTCCGCACGGCCATGGACGCCTCCCCCCGCAGACGTGGATGAGGATCACCCTCCGGCGATCCCGGAACTGTTAGCTGTCGAGCAGGACGGCCAGCACTACCTCGTAGTGTCGGCCCACGGGGTAAAGGGCAGGGACGAGCTGCACTACGGCGAGGACGTGGTGCAACTGGCGGTCTACGCAGCCGACTCCCAGGGCAACACAGTGGCACCGCTGCGTGAAATCTCCCTTCCCGACGCCACGCACTACATGGGAGATGGGCATCGCCTGCTGGTCACCAACGGGAGCTACCAGGAAGGCCCACACGGCGATGACGCCGCGATCGTGGACGTAGTCACGGGGAAGGTAACCGAGAGGGAGAACGCCTTCATAGATATGCAGGTGTGTCCCCCCGACCGATCTTGTGACGGAGCCGTCTACGTCGGCATCAGCAAGGACGGGCTAGGGTCCGTCTTCAAATCGATCTTGCCCAGAGCAGGAGTGATGCGAGTGTGACCGCCGCTTCGTAGGAGGTGGCGGTCTTCTCGTAGCGGGTGGCGATGCCTCGGAAGCCTTTCAGCTGGTTGAAGCAGCGTTCGACCGTGTTGCGGCGGCGGTAGATCTCGCTGTCGAATCCTGTCGGTCGGCCACCTCGCCGGCCTCGGTTCCGGCGGTGCCGTTTCTGGTCATTCTTCTCCGGAATGGTGGATCCGATTCCACGTCGGCGCAGGTAGGCGCGGAACCCGCGTGAGCTGTAGGCCTTGTCGGCGATCACGTGGTCCGGTCGGCAGCGGGGCCGGCCCAGGCCGGTGCGGGGTACTCGGATGCGTTCGAGCAGGGGGCGTGCGCAGATGCCGTCGTGTCGTTGGCCGGGGGTCAGCAGGATGGCCAGGGGCCGGCCTCGGCCGTCGCAGGCGAGGTGGATTTTGGTGGTCAGGCCTCCTCGGGATCGACCGAGGGCGTGATCGTCCGGTTCGTCCGTCTGGTGCTTCCCCCTTTTCGGCCGGTGGCGGCGGCGTGCTGGTGGGCTCGGACGATGGTGGAGTCGATCTGCACCAGCCAGTCGATGTCGCCGGCGGCGTCGGCCCGGGCTTGGACCTGCTGCAGGGCCCGGGTGAATACGCCGTCGATGGCATAGCGGCGGAAGCGGGTGTAGACCGTCTTCCACGGACCGTAGCGTTCCGGCAGGTCACGCCAGGAAACCCCGGTCCGGATCTTGTAGACCATCCCGTTGATGACCCGGCGGTCCTCCGCCCGAGGCCGGCCCCTGACAGCACTGGGTATGAGCGGGGCCAGCAACTCCCACTCTGTATCCGACAGTTCGTGGCGACGTATCACCACACCATGATCCAACACGCAAACGATCTTTTGAAGACGGACCCTAGTACTGGCGAACAACAACGGCGGTGGCTTCACGGTTCTGGACAAGTGGGCGAGCCCAGAGGTGACACCGAAGGGCTTTGACCGGCAGGAAAAGGACGGGAGCACTGCCTACAACGGGCGTGCATACGGTGTCGTCGACACGCACATTCTGACCATGTGGAGCGGCAGCCAAGGCCCAACCTGGATGCTCCAGGACACTGCCACTGGCCGCGTCGATATGAAGGCACAATGCGTGAGCTACGCCGAGGAGAGCCTGTGGACATGGGAGGATCACATCGTGGTCTCGCCGAACGGGCGATACGTGATCTCGGGGCCCGTAGTTTTTGACCGCAAGCAGAAAAAGGGATTCTGTCTGGACTGGGACAGTAGCCGTGACCGCAAGGGCATCTCGCTGACATCCGTGACTGACAACGGCATGGCTTACGGAATTGTCGAAGAATCTGACCCGCAAGTACTTGTGCAGGTTCCGCTGGATACAGCAGAGCCCAAGGTGCTCAGCCCGAACACCGTCCTCCCCCTCATGCAGGGCGACGGGTACGGCTTGGTGACCCGACACGACCCTGGGGAGCCCCTGCAAATCTTCGTCCGCCCGCTGCACTCGAGTGCCGACAAATGATGTGCCCCCGAGAGCAGCCAGAGCCTGAACCGCAGTACCCCGCTCTGGTGCCCACTGAGCACCAAAACGTGCTGCTCACCCTCCTACCTCTCCCGCGTACTCAGCGGCGAACGGACCCCGACCTGGCCCGTGGCCGAACGCTTCGCCCGTGCCTGTGGTGCAGACCCGAGCGTGCTGCGCACGGTCTGGGAAAGCGAACGGCTCCGGGATGACACACCAATCCGCCTATCCGACGCCGACGCCAGCCTCCCGGCAGGCGCCCGTTTCCACAGCGCACTGAGCACCCTCCACCTGCGCGCCGGCCGCCCAACCCCCTACGACATCGCGGTCACCAGCCGATGGGCCCTAACGAGCTCGTGCACGGTAGCGGTGAGACGTCGCAGTGCCAGCCGGAGCCGTGGTGCTCACGTCTGCCAAGCCGGGATCCGGTCTGCGGTCTGTTGCTGGGACAGCAGGCCGGCGATGGCCTGGACGGTGTCGTCCATGTGCTCGCGGCGGCCGAGGTGGCGGGCCAGTACCCGCCAGTTCTTCAGGTGGGCGATGCCGTGTTCGACCCGGATGCGGCGTGAGGAGTGCGTTTTGCGCTGGCGCTCGTGCATTTCCTCGTACCAGTCCGGGGCGTTCTTCTTGAACTTGCGGTGCGGGGGCGTCACGACGCGTCCGCCGGTCTGTGCTCCGAGTCCTTGGTAGCCGGCATCGGCGAGGATCTCGACCGCTGGACTGTCGGTCAGGAGCTTGACCAGCCCTAACTCGCGGGCGTGGGTGATGTCCGCGCAGCTTCCGGGCTTGGTCGGGCTGCAGAACAGTAGCCGCCCGTCCCCGTCGGTGAACACCATGGTCTTCACGGCGTTCTGCTTGTTCTTGCCGGAGATGAACTTGTCCCGGTCCTTGCGGCCGACGGCAGGGCGGCGGCCACGGATCTCGGTGCCGTCGATGATGCCGGTCTCCCCGGCCTGGCCGAGATGGTCAACGACCTCGGCCAGCGTTCGCAGCCGCACGTCAGGGCTGACCGTGCATCCCCGCTCCGCGAGCAGGGGCCGCACCTCGCCGATGGCACGGGTGACGGTCGAGCGGTCCACGTCGAACCAGCAGGCCAGCACGTCATGAGTAACCCCGTGGCGAAGGTGTACGAGCGTGGCCAGGAGCCGGTCGACGAAAACCATGCGGTGCTTCGCACCAGCGCCAACCGCACGCTTCCGCGGCCTGGACGCAAGCCTGGCCTGATGACGTTCATGCCACAACGGCCCCACCTCCGACACGGGTTCAGCGATCACAGCGGCCAACAAGCCCGTGATCCTCCGGTCGCTGATGATCGCTGTGCGCGTCACGTTCCCCACCACGCAGCCCATGATCGCCGATCCGAGATCGACGTCTCACCGCTAACCGTGCACGAGCTCGTTAGGGCTCGCAGAGAATCAATGTGTTGCTTCCAGTGGTTCGGCTCGTTGGTGTGGTATGCGCATATCTGGCGAGGTCCGTGATCAACTCGGCCTGAAGTTCGCGGTATTGTTCCCACACTTGGACGAGCGGCAGCGCCGTCTACTGATGGGGGCCGAGGCCAGGATCCTGGGCCACGGCGGGATCCGGGCGGTCGCGCAGGCGGCCCAAGTCAGCGAGACCACAGTCCGCAAGGGCGTGGACGAGCTGGAGGCCGGGGCGGAACCCCTGCGCCGGGTCCGCCGCCCAGGTGGCGGGCGCAAGCGGGCGGCCGAGGTGGATCCAGAACTGCGTCCCGCGCTGTTGGCGCTGGTCGAACCCGACATGCGCGGGGATCCGATGTCGCCGCTGCGCTGGACGACGAAGTCCACCCGCAGACTCGCCGACGAGCTCACCAGGCAGGGCCACCGTGTCTCGGCGGATACCGTCGCCGACCTTCTGCGGGAGGAGGGATTCAGCCTCCAGGCCAACGCCAAGACCCTCGAAGGTGCCCAGCATCCCGACCGGGATGCCCAGTTCCACTACATCAACGACCAGGCCAAGGAACACATGGGCTCCGGCGACCCGGTGATCAGCGTGGACACCAAGAAGAAGGAACTGGTCGGCCTCTACAAGAACGGGGGCCGTGAGTGGGAGCCGAAGGGAGCTCCGGCCCAGGTCAAGACCCATGACTTCCTGGACCGGCAGGGACCCGGCAAGGCGATCCCATACGGGATCTACGACATCACCGCGAACACCGGCTGGGTCAGCGTCGGCACCGACCACGACACGGCAGCCTTCGCCGTTGCCTCGATCCGCCGCTGGTGGCAATCCCGTGGCAGTCACGACTACCCACGGGCCGCCCGGCTGCTGATCACCGCGGACGCAGGCGGCTCCAACGGATACCGCACCCGCGCCTGGAAGACCGAACTTGCCACCCTGGCCGCCGAGACGGGCCTGGAGATCACGGTCTGCCACACGCCTCCGGGCACCTCGAAGTGGAACAAGATCGAGCACCGGCTGTTCTCCCACATCTCCATGAACTGGCGCGGCAGGCCCCTAACCAGCCACGACGTCATCGTGAACAGCATCAAGGCAACCACTACCCACACCGGGCTGAGAGTCCACGCGGAACTCGACCCGGGCACCTACGACACCGGTATCAAGGTCACCGACACAGACATCGACGCACTACCCATGCACCGCCACCGCTTCCACGGCGACTGGAACTACACCCTCCATCCACAACACGACAACACGGCCGGTGCGGCCGAGGCCCCGCGGTCAGCCGGGGGCCTGCCGCCCCAGTCCCGAGCCGGCGGTCTGCGCAACCCGGAACTGACCGGCATGACCGAAACGGCACTGGACGAGCTCGTCGACCAGCTGTCTCAGGAACTCGATGAGCTCCGTGAACGCGGGCGGTCACAGCAGCGAGGAGGAGACCGTATCCGGGCTCGCGGAGCCGGCGCCAAGGACAAGCTGACCACCGCCGACCGAGTCCTGGCCACCGTTCTCTACCTGCGCAAACTCGGAACACGAGACCTGATCGCCCAGCTCCTCGGCGTCAACGGCAGCACCATCACCAGGGCCGTCCACCAAATCCAGCCCCTCCTCGCCGACCACGGCTGCGCCGTTCGACCCTCAACAGCCAGGTTCCGCACACCCGCCGACGTCACCGCGTTCCTCACGAACAGCAACCCCACAGAGATCAAGTCAGCATGTTGATTCTCTGCGAGCCCTTAGGCGCTCTCGTCTGAACAGCCAACCAGTAGATGTGGCTGGAGGGCATCGCCCCGGGGAAGATCGCCGACTTCGCCGCCGAGGCCGGCGCGCTGGACGCGGCGGAGCTGCGGGACTACGAGAGCGGCAAGCGCACCGCGCTGCTGGCCTGCCTGGTGCACACCGCCCGGCGGCGGGCCCGTGACGACCTGGCGGAGATGTTCTGCAGGCGGGTGGCCACCAAGCTGAAGAACGCGAAGGACGAGCTGGAGGAGATCCGCAAGCAGCAGCAGGCGCTGGTGGAGCGGATGATCGGCACCTACCGCACGGTGCTGGAGCGGATCGACCCCGCCGACCTCGTCCCCCGCGGCCCGGACGCCGTTCCCGGCTGGGAAGAAGGCCCGGCGCAGAACGGCGCGGGCGCTGGCCGCCCAGCGGGCCGTCGCTCTGGCGATGGCGCAGAAGGCGGTGCTGGCCTCCGGTTCGTTCGCGGAGGAGTTCGCCGGCATCGAGGCGGTGGCCGCCTACCACGGCAACAACCACGAGGTGCTGGTCGCCCACTTCTACAAGCGGGACCGGGCGCCGGTGTTCGATGCTGGCCGCGGCCTGAGACCCGCCCGGCAACATCAACACCGCTGCTGCTGTGTCCGCCTGTACGACGAAGGGCCGCCCCCCGCTTCCGACCGGGGGACGGCCTTTGGAACAACCAGCATCTTCACGGCGGTGTGTCCGGTACGATCCGGTTATGTCTGACGGACTTCCTTTGAGTGAGGTATTGGCGAGCCTTCGCAAGGAACTCGCTGTGGCTCACGGTCAGCGCGATCCGCTCATACCCTTGCAGGTGAAGGAGATCGAGGTTGAGCTCACCGTCGAGATGACCAAACAAGCCGCGGCCGAAGGGGGTATCAGCTGGCTCGTGGTAGCCAAAGGAAGTAAGAATTCCGCGTCAACGCACTCGCATAAATTGACGCTCACTCTGGGCCCCGGTTTCGTCGATTCCCAAGCGAACCGACACGAGCTTCTGGTCACGCCCTCGGTGCTGATCCAGGACGACGACCGAAATGGCTGAGAACCCGGCCGCCCGAGTGGCCAAAATCAGATTCGACGCGGCCGGCGGCCGAGTGTTCCTCGGCAGCGGGTTCCTGCTCGCCCGCGGCCTCGTCCTGACCGCCCGGCACGTCGTAACGAAGGCGTCCGAGTACGCCGGCGGCCACGTTCCCGCGGAGCAGTTCACGGTCAAGCTGGAGGGATCCGCGCCGCCGGCGGCGGTCACGGAGATCGTTCCGCTGGAGGCCCACGGTCTCGACGCCGCGCTGCTCGTAGTCCCGGACCTTGACGAGCCTAGGGGCACCGCCGCCCTCGGAGGCACCCACCACGGCGTCCAAGTGCTGGAGAACTGCCGGATCATCGGGTACCCGGTCGCGGGCATCGAATCCGGCTCCACGTCGCCCAAGCCGATCGTCGTGCGGGTGAACCTCGCTCCCGTGGTCGGCGACGACGATACGGCGATCGCGATCCAGGTCATCGACCCGAAGCCGCGGGCCGACGAGAACTGGGGCGGGATATCGGGGGCGGGCGTGATCGGCCCGGGCGGGCATCTGATGGGCATCGTGACCAGCGTTCCCACCCAGTGGGACGGCCGCCTGCGCGGTGTCTCGATCGCCGCGGTCCAGTCGGCGGCCCGGCAGCGCGGGGTGAGCGCGCTCGAACCGCTGCAGAGCCTTCCCCTCGTCGATCTGTCGGCGCGGCCGTCTGTCTTCGGCACCGAGAGCTGGTCCGGTAACCCGCCGCGACTGCCCGACGCGAGCCTCTTCGCCTTCGTCAACTACCGTTACCGCCAGGTCGAGTTCGTTAACGACGGCCCAAGCGGCGCGGTGCTCGACAGCATCGTCGACTGGGCGAACGAGCTGCCACCGAGACCGGATATCAGGATCGCACGACTGACCGGCCCGGCCGGGGTGGGCAAGTCCAGGATCGCCGCCGAGGCCTGCCGGAGGCTCACCCAGGACCCGCGGACAAGGTGGCAGGCGGGATTCGCCGACTACGACCAACTTTCGGGCACGCACAGCTTCACCACGCCGCACTTCATCGTCTTCGACTATGCCGAGCACCAGCACGAACTGCTGGGCACGTTCATCGACAACCTCTACAAGCAGGCGATCGATGCCGGCCACCTCGGTGCCTCGATCCGGCTCCTCGTCATCACCCGCAGCGAGGAGGCCTGGCCGGGAGAGCTCCGTACCCGCACTGCCGATCTCGCCTCGCTGCTCACCAGCTCCTTCGACCTGACCACCCAGGCGTTCGATGAGCAGGATGTCCGCGAACGGCATGCCGAGGCCGCCTATCGCTCCTTCAGCAAGGCCGTCGGCGGACCGAACGTGTCGCGGGAACTGCCGGCCGAAGAGGTCCGGCGGATCGCCGAGTACGACCGGCCGCTGCTGGTCCACGTCGCCGCCCTGCTGGCGGCCTCCGGCCGGGCGGTGCCCATCTCCGCCGCCGACGACTCGGCGCGTCTGCTCCTCGACACGCTCATCGACGTCGAGGTCGACCGTCTGGCCAGGTCGAGCACGGCGCATACGGACGGCGCGAGCGCGCTGGCGGATCGCGGCCGGGCGAAGCAGGCGCTCTGCGTCATGACTCTCACGACTCCGACCGTGCAGGATCTTGTGGAACTGCTCGAATCGACGCCTGCTTTCGAGGGCGAGCCGGAGCGGACCCGCGAGAGCGTCGCCAAGGCACTGCACCGGCGCTACCCGGCCGCAGCCGTCGCGGACGGAGCCCCAGGCTCCCCAGGCGCCCTGCTCGCGCCGATCGAACCGGATCTGATCGCCTCTCACCTGCTCGCGACCACGGAGGGCCGAGCCGCGCTCGTCGAGCGGCTCGTCGTTTCAGGCGCGGTAGCGACGCACCCGGCGTATCTCGCGCGCCTGCTGAACACCCTCGCACTCGCCGCGGACGACTACCCCGAGATCAGTGACGATCTCAGAACCCACCTGGGGCAGTCCCTCGCTCAACTCGTCGGCAGCGCCGACGCCTCGCAATCGCTCTCGGAACTGCTCCAGGCGCACCTGCGGCGTCTGGTGGACGTCGCCGTGGAACTCGCCAAGGGGCAGGACCTGAGGGCGGCACGGCAGCTGACCACCGCGCTCGGCCTGCCCTACCTGACCGGGGTGGAGGTCATTAACGAGGCCGCGTACCACGCCCACTACACCGTGCCGTACCCGCACCATGCGCTCGCTGGGCTCGGGGCCGCGCTCGCGGCTCGGGGTGTGGTGTACCGCGCCGCCTCGGGTAAACCCGAAGACGTGTATTCCATTTACCTGAACTACGGTGCCCGCCTGCGCGATCTCGGCGAGGCGTCCAGGGCCCTGGACGCCGTCAGGCGCGGACTCGGCTACATCGAGGACGCGGTGGCATCCGGCCGACGAGACCAGCTGGAATCATTGGCGGCCGCGCTGCACACTCTGGCCGCCACTCTCGCGGACGCCGGCGAATACGAAGAAGCCCTGCTCACGTCCGAACGCGCGGTGGACTACCTGACGGAGCTCGCCGCCGAAAACCGTGGGAGGCACCTCCACTTCCTGTCACTTGCGCGGGGCCATCACAGCGGTGAGTTGCGCAGGGCGGAGCGCGATGCCGACGCTCTCAGAGTGTCTCGCCAGGCCTTCCAGGGCTACGAGGAACTGGCTCACTGGGGCTACAAGTCGTACAAGGCTCATCTGCCGTACATGACCCAGATCACGGCAATGCTCGCCGACGCCCTCACCTACAACGATGAGCCGAGCGAGTCCCTCATGCTGCACCAGTACAGCGCTTTTCTCGCCGAGGAACTCGTGGACCAGGACAGGGCCGCCTTCCTTCCCGAACTGGCGCACCGGACCGACGGAGTCGCCGTGAGCTACCACGTCCTCGGCAGAATGGACGACGCGGTCGCCGCGAACTCCCGGACCGTCGCGGTCTATGAGGAACTCGTCGAAGACGGCGAGGAGCGGTATCTCCCTTCTCTCCTGAAGGCGTACGAGACGGCGGTCAGGTTTCGCGGCGCGGCGGGACAGGATCTCGAAACGGCCCTGCGGATCTGCAACGAAGGGCGTGCCATCGCCGAGGAACTGGAGAAGACCCGATCGGAGTTCGTAGGAGATATCGGCTTCAGGCTGCGGATGACGGACACCGATCTCGGCCTCAAGTTCACCCAGGTGCTCAATCAGACGATCGAGATCCTGATCGAGCAGGCCCAGGGTCGCCTGCACAGGGAACCTGACTGGCGGACAGCGCCGTCGATCATGCTCGACGGAACCTCCGTGGATCCGGCGACGCTCGCCGGACTGGAGGAACTCAGGGACAGCCTGGAGCCGGGCGACAAGATCCGCGTCTATACCGACAACCGCCTGCTTCTACCGCGCCTCGAAGAAGTCGTGCAGTACATCCGCTCGGAGCCGGCGATCGGGATGCTCGCGGATCCGTCGGACGAGGGACTCGCAGCCTGTCTCCGGGCCCTGCCCAGCGTGGCGAAAGCCCTCCAGGCAGACGTCGTCGACGGCGCGGGCCGGGAGCGGCTCGACGATTTCCTCTTGGTCCACGAACGCCTCTCGCGCCTGGATCCGGACGACCGGGCACACTGGGGACACTTTAAGCCGGCGGTGGGTGCCCTCGGCATGCTCAGTGGGTCGGCCGTGAAACTCGGGGCGGAGTCCGAGATCTTCCGTGCCATCGTTCCCGGAATTCTCCGCTACACGTATCTGGCCGGTGACCATCTGGCCGGGCTCACCGCCGGATGGTTCGTCACGAGCGTGTGGGACGGCTCCCTGGACCCCGACCATCCGGACCTCATCGCGCTGAACGATCGGTTCGCCGGAAACGTGTTCGCCTCCGGTGATCACGGACGGGCCCGGGCCCTCTGGGAGGACGTGGTCGACCGGCGCGAACGGGTGCTCGGGCCGGAGCATCAGCGCACCATCGTCGCCGTCGGCAACCTCGCCGCCTGCCTGGTCACGTTCGGCAAAGACGAATTCGATCAGGCGGAGGTTCTCTACGAGTCGGCCATCGAACGGGGCGATCGAGTCCTGGGGCCAGATCATCCCGACGTACTGCGGCTGCGGGGCAACCAGGCCGGACTGCTGTACAGACGCGGGCGATACGACGAGACGCTGCTGCAGCAGCAGGACCTGTTGCGCAGATACAGGAACATCCTCGGCGCCGATCACCAGGACACACTCAGCGTCGCGGGCGACCTGGCCCTCACCTTGCGGGCGCTCGGGCGTTACGCGCACGCGGAGGTCCTGGCAGAGGACACCCTGGAGCGGGCCCAGCGGATATTCGGGGTGAGCGATCCGCGAACGCGGCGATACGAGGAGCGCCTCGAACAGATCAATGAACCACTCGAAGTCGACGAGGACCCGGACGCGGAAGACGAGGACTGAGCGGCTGCATCCGGACCGGCGACCCGCTGGGAACTCCGTCGGCGTACATCCGGCCGGGGCGCGGAGTTCCCGGTCGAGGTGAGCAGGTGCGTGGTGCGCCGGAAGCGCAGGACGCAGGCCATCGCCTTCGGCGAGAGGCCGATCTGCTCGTTGAACCGCTTGTTCAGGTAGCTCCGGCTGACGTCGAGTTCGCGGGCTGGGTCGTTGATCCGCAATCGGCCGTGCGTGTGCTCGAGACGTTGCCAGGCGAGGGCGAACATCATGGCGGCGGTGATCGCGGTCCAGGCGATGCCCAGATGGGGTGGCGGCCGAGGAGACTGCGGGCTGTCAGAGGTAGGCGTTGATTCGTGAACGGGCGACTGACCATTTACAACTGCACGAGAGCTAAGGACGTTCTTATGGCAACGATGAGCAGGACAAGGCTGCGCTGGGCTTCGGCATGGGGGGTTGGCAGCTTCGCCATTCTCACGCTGTCTCTGGCGGCTTGCGGCGTCACCGACGACGCCGGGCCGGAGGGGAACGGCGGGGCTGAGTACAGCGCCCGCCCCAGTACCACGGCCGCCCCTACGTCCAAAGTACCGTCCGACTGGACCGAGCCCTCGCGGTGGGCGGCTCTGCCCCGCAACGAGCGGGTGGATACGCGCGGCAACCAGGTGGGCTTCCCGCAGAGCACCGAGGGCGCCGTCGCGATGCTGGCCGCGGCGAGCGACACCACGGTCGAGGCGGGCCGCACCGCGGTGGACGTGCAGCTGGGCATCTACGAGTCCTACATGGCCAAGGCCGACCACAGTGACGTCAACGCCGAAAAGATCGAGCTCCAGGCGATCCAGACGGACAAGAAGATTCGCACAGACATGGGCCTGCCCGCCGGAAGCGCCCTTCCGGACGGGGCCTACGTACGCAGCCACGTGATCGGCTTCCAGGTCGTGAAGGAGTCGGGGAGCGAGGTGAGCGCCTGGCTGCTGTCGCGCGTGACCACGAAGTCGGGGGAGACGGCGAAGGAGCGCGGCACCTACACGCGGTCGCTGGTTGCCGCGATCTGGGAGGACAGCGACTGGAAGCTGTCGTCCGCCGCCACGCAGCGTGCGTACCAACAGGCGGGCAGCAACGAGAAGCCGCCGATCGTTGCCCCAGGTGACGAGTCCTTCAACCGTGGCGGTTGGACAGCCATCCGTGAGGCGTCGTAGGCACAGACGACAACCCGGCGTGGGCCGGCCGCTGCTGGGCTCTGGGCGAGGCCGGGATGACGGACCTCTCCTCCCGCCGCACCACAGCCCCCGCAGGACCCCGGCCCGCACCGAACGCCGCATCATCAAGGTCCGCGTCCTGCGCCGCTGGGGCCCGGCCCGCATCGCCCATCTGCTTGGCCTCGAGGCAGAAACCGCCGAACTCTTGCGGAATCTGCTGCCCCGCCCCGACTCGCGCTCGGTGATTGTAGGTTCCGCGACTCCATGGACATTTCCGCGTGATCATGAGCACCGTTCGAGCAACTCCGTGGTTCGGTGAGTAGTCGATCTCGCGACCTGCAGGCGCGTGGTCCGTCCTGAGCCGGTTGTCCTCGGTGAGGACGCAATTGTCTGATCGTTTCCAGAATTATGCGATCACTCGGTTACGTCGCGCATGCGGACTGTGATACGCCTAAGGATCTTCGGCTCACCGACCCTCTTCAGGGCTCGCGGTGCGCGTGCGGCTTGGGGGGTGGCTGTGGTCGACGTGGCAGTGGACGCGGTGGATGACACCGACGACTTCGTGCATCCGATCTTTCAGCGGGCACCCGGCGAGGACGGCGGAACCGACACCTCACGGCTGTATCGGTACCAAGCCGAAGTGGCGGCTCAGGCGTGCCTGGCCATGCTTACACGGGACGAGATCGAGTACGTCGTCTGCGAGTGGCACGAGGACTTCGCCATTGCCTTCAAGGACGGCGCTGTCGAGCTGGTGTCGGTGAAGCACCGCCAATACCACCGGACGCTGTGGAATGTGGGCGATCTGTGCAAGGACGGGGGCCTGGCGCACCTGTTCAACAGCTGGCGCGCGTGTGGTTGCGC
Source organism: Streptomyces sp. NBC_01166 (assembly GCF_045039765.1). NCBI lineage: Bacteria > Bacillati > Actinomycetota > Actinomycetes > Kitasatosporales > Streptomycetaceae > Streptomyces > Streptomyces sp. NBC_01166. Next base: position 59,770 of record NZ_CP108614.1, on the reverse strand, counting down.
AGACAACGTTCGGTTGCGCCTCACCACGAACGGCGCCTTGAACACCGGCAAAGGCAATGCCGCTGTGCTCTCGAGAATGTGCGGCCCAGACCCCGAGGTCACAGCGGACGTCGACGCGATGGCAACGACCATCGCGCGGCACTTCCTGAAGATTCGCTGGAAGCAGCCGTACCCGCACATCCCCGAAGTGCCGGAGACCAAGGCGATGGCTGACATCGCCATACCTGACGGCTTCGTCGCCACGATCAAGCAGTTCCTGGCCGTGGTGCACATCGACTACAAGAGCGTGCCCTCGTCCAGGTTCATCACCGACCACAACCTGCAGCAGCTACTTCGGCCGGCCATCGTCGCTCTGGAGCTGGAGCACGTGGACGACGAAGCCACCTACCGCCAGATCGTCGAGCGCATCGAGCAGGCCAACCGCGGCGAGGGCGAGCGTGGCCAGTTGGCCGAGTACATCGCGAAGCCGAGCAGGGTTCTCCAGAACGTGCAGATGCAGCAGCGCATTGCCCGCCGGACGCTGTACGCACGCACCGTGCGCGAGCAGTTCGTCTACCGCGAACTCACCGTTCCGACCTTCGCTCCTGGTCGACTCCCCATGGTCGCTCCCGGAGGAGTGAAACTCCGCAAGAAGCTGGTGCAGGGGCAGGTTCCCGATGATGAGGTCGTGCACGCGGAGAGCCTGCGCTCGGCCTGGTACGTCGCCTGGAAACAGCACCAGTCGGGATTGCCAGGAGACAGTGCCGATCTCGCCAATATGCGCCTGGAGGTCTTGGACACCGCCTTCGACTGCCGTGCGGACGCGCAGAGCGAGACGGCGGAGGGCAATCCGTACGGGGCGCGGATGAACCGGCTCTTGAGGCAGCGGCTGATGCCTGAGGCGATGTCGGTAACCCTGCCGTTCAAGATCAATGGCAAGCATCTTCGTGGCCTGGCGTATCAGCTGTGCGACGACTGCGACTACTACTTCTCCGACGTCTTTACGATCTCCGACGAGGAGGCATCGTGAGCAACGCCTCCGAGCGTCTGGCTTCCGAGACGCGCATCAAGGTGCAGGCTCGTAGCGAGGAGCGCCGTGAGGCTCACTACCACGAGGCGAGAGTCCTGCTGCTGATCGGACGCTTCACCACGGCACGCACGGGCCTTGCGGGACTCACCAAACTGGCCAAACTCGACTTCCTACTTCGCTATCCGGCAATGCTGGAGCGACTGCTCGACGAGAACGGCGACAGCTGGCCCCGCGGCACCGAGCCCACAGCCGCCGAGCGACGGGCCGTCGAGAGTCGCATGACCCGCTACAAGTACGGGCCATGGGATCAGCGCTACTACAGCATCCTCGGCTCGCTGGCGGCCCGTGACCTCATCACGTACACGGGTGGTGACCGGACTGAGTTCCGCGTCACGGCCAGTGGCGCTGAGGCCGTGGCGGCTCTGTCCGACACGCCTGACTGGGTGCTCGTCTCGCAACGTACGGCGCTTTTGAAGAAGCACTTCGACAAGTCGGGGTCGGCCCTGAAGAACCTGATCTATGAGCGCCTGCCCGACGCGGTGGACAGGCCCTGGCGGACGGAAATCTGATGGCGGTCAACCTGAAGTTCCTCGCCCTGACTCTCACCACCGCCGACGCGGAGAAGACGTACCGGTTCGACCAGCCGGCGACAGTGATCAGCGGACCGAGCGGCAGCGGCAAGTCCAGCCTTCTCATGCTGCTCAAGCACGCTGTCGGTGGTGACGCCATCCTCACGCCTGCCGTGCGCGATCATGTCCATTCGGTGTGTGCGGAGGTCCTCGTCGGCGACGAGCACCTGGCGCTCCGGAGGCTGATCGGCGAAGCTGGCAGCAACCGGGTGGACGTTCTCGACCCCGTCACACTGGAGCTCCGCGAGAGCCTCATCATCCGCGCCGAGGCCGGTCAAATTACCCTGTCCGACCGGCTGCTGAGCGCCTTGGGGTTCCCTCGTGCGTCGATTCCCGTGCGTCGGGAAGGCAAATCTGCCAAGGCCAACGTGACCTTCCAGGCCCTGTTCGCCTACGTCTACCTCGAAGCGATCTACATCGACACCCAGATCGTTCGCCACCAGCAGACCTACTTCGACGGGATGCGCCGAGCCCTTTTCGAGATCATCTTCGGGCTGACGGACAGCGTGCTCCTGGATCTGAAGCAGCGCTCGGCACAGCTCTTGACGGACATGAAGACGAAAGCCTCTGAGCACGACAACGTCAGCAACTTCCTCCGAGAGTCGGATTCGCGAAGTGATGACGCGCTCCGCGCGGAACTCGTTCAGCTACGCGAGATGCTGTCCCTCGCCGAACGTGCCCTCGGCGATCTGCGTTCGGAGCTGGAGGAGAGCAGTGCAGCCGATGCTGTTCTCCGGCAGGAGCTTCGTCGGGCCGTCGCCAGCGCGAGGGACGCCAGCCAAGAGGTCGAAGCTGCACGCGAGCTGCTCGAAGCCCGTGAATCAGTCGTCGCTCAGGTCGAACTCGATCTCCTGCGCCTGGAGCGCTCCGCGTCCGCGATCGAGAAGCTGTCTCCCTTCGACTTCGTCGTCTGCCCTCGCTGCATGCAGCGGCTGGAAGGACGGCCGGTCCAAGAGGACCACTGCATTGTCTGCCTGCAACACGATCCCCCGGACGAGTCCGTCGATCCTGCAGCCATCCAGCAGACGCGGGCGGCCCTTGAGAGGCAGCTCCAAGACGCACGAGGTGTTCGCGAAGCTGATGGGCAGGTACTTGCAGCTGCGCGCGACCGCGCCCAGCAAGCCGACTTCCTCACCACCACCCTGCGACGGGAGCTGGACGTGCAGACCCGGGACATAGTCGCGCCCCGGTTCGACGCGATTGCCGGTTCCAGCGCCCGGGTAGCCTCGCTCGGAGCGAGCATCGACGCCGTCACCCAGCTGCGTGATGCCTGGGCTCGCGCGCGGTCCATCAACCAAGAGGTCAAGGACCTCAAGGCGACCCGCACGCGCGTCCAGGCCGACGTCAAGAGTCGCACCCTGGCTCTCGCAGCCCGCGGCCAACTCGTAGACGACCTGAGCCAGCAGTTCTTCACCCTGCTCGCCGAGCTGCACCTGCCCTGGGTACGAACGGCGGTCATCGACCCGAAGACTTATCTGCCGGTGATCGACGGCAACCCCTTCGAGAGCCTGCAAGCCTCCGGCGGCGGCATCACGACATGCGTGAGCATCGCTTACAGCCTCGCCCTACTGGAATTCGGGCTCACCCACCCTGATGTCCTCGTCCCATCCCTACTGGTCATCGACTCCCCGCGAAAGGCACTGGGCAACAACCCGGATGACCAGGAACGCGGGAACCGCATCTACGACCGCTTCAAGGCACTCGCAGATGCTTACGGCGACCGGGTACAGCTGATCATCGCTGACAACGACACCGCTCCCATCCCTAGCGACACCTTCAGCACCATCCCCCTCGACTACAACCGCCCCATGGTCCCCGGCGTAGCGCACCCTGGGCCTGAGCATGTCCACCGTGCCGAAGACGGCTACGAGGCATAGGTCAGCGGCCAGCCATCGACACAAGCTAGTGCCGCATCAGACAACGCTCGCCCTGTAGCGCCGCTGGAAAACTCGTCGAAATAGTTTCCCCGGCGCGGCCGAGGATTGTCCCTTCCTGCCCCCTGATGGGTGCTTGGGCGAATGTCGGGTCGGGATTTGGAGGGTTCCCTTCCTCGCCTGCTGCGGAGGCCGCAGTAGCCCATTCCACCCATCCCCATATGCCGTCTGACCTGGCCTTTAATCCCCGTCGTTCCTATCATCGACCTCGGTCGAAAGGGGGCCGGATGGACCGGACCGTACGCACCGTCGAGGACGTTCTCGCGCTCCTGGACGGACTCTTCACATCTCAATCCGAGGCTGGCCGCTCGGCAACCGGCGACGGCAAGGACTTCTGGGATCGCTTCTACGCCGACCGGTCAAGGCCCGTCCCGTTCTTCGCGGCGAAGCCGGACGAGAACCTGGCTGCCTACCTCGACCAGGGCCTGATTGCTCCCGGTCGAGCCCTGGACCTGGGGTGCGGGCCGGGCCGCAATGCTCTGTACCTCGCAGCGCGCGGCTTCGAGGTGGACGCCGTCGACCTCTCTCCCATTGCCGTCGCCTGGGGCGAGGACCGGGCTCACGAGGCTGGAGTCGACATCCGCTTCATATGCGGTGACGCTTTCGCGCTCCCCGCCAACGAGTTGAACGGCCCGTACGACCTGGTCGTCGACTCAGGGTGCTTCCACCACCTACCGCCTCACCGCCGCGTCAGCTATCTGGCCCTCCTCGACCGCGTCCTCGCCCCTGGCGGCCACCTCGCACTCACCAGCTTCGCCGCCGGCGATGCGGGAATGGGGTCGGAACTCACCGACGCTGACCTCTACCGTGAACGCGAGCTGCAAGGCGGCCTCGCCTACACACCCGAATCGCTGCGCTGGATCTTCTCTGACCTGGTAGAGGTCGAACTGCGCCGCATGCGCGAGGCATCCCCTGAGTCAGCACTGTTCGGCGTGACGTTCCTGTGGACCGCGTTGTTTCGTCGGGGTGCGGCTGTGTCAGGAGACGTTGGCCCTGTCGACGACGGCGCGTAGGCGCCGCTCGTCAGCGTGCGGCCGTCAAGCTGTGCGGGTGGCTGAACGAGTACGCGTCCGTGAGATCGACGACGATGAAGGCCGGCGGTTGTTGCAAATCGTCCGCCGCGGCACAGGGTCGGTGGTGACCTGGCGCCGGGCCCAGATGGTGCTGCTGTCCGCGCAGAGCAGGCCCGTGGTGAAGATTGCCGAGGTCACGTTCACCAGTGCGGACCGGTCCCGGGACGTGATCCACAATTTCAACACCGACGGGTTCGCATCGCTCTAACCGAAGTACAGGGGCGGCCGGCCAAGACGTTCGCCCTTCCCGAGCGCCGGGAGATCAAGAAGATCGCCAAGCCTGGCTTTGTTCACGAGAACCGGTTCTCGTGAACAAGGCCACCCATGAGATTGCGGAACCTACACAGACGAGTCATGCCGGAACGGGGCCGTCGGTAGGTCCCGGAGCACCGGTCAGCTCTCCCTCTGGTAGGCGAGCTGTTGGAGGCGGTGTAGCAGGAGATGGCAGTTGGCAGCGGCGTCGTAGCGACTGCCGAGCTTGATGCGGCGGTAGGCGTGGTTCCTGGTGGACCACAGGCCGGTCCAAGTGGAGATGGGCGGCATGGCGTCGTGCCAGCGGCTGCTGCTCAGCCATGCCCTGACACGGGCAGGGTCGGCTAGGTGGCGGCCGAGCTCGCGGGCGATAACGGCTTGGTCGAAGGTGTGGTAGGCGACGAGGCGCCGCCCGTGGAAGTGCTCGGTGAGCACGGGCAGTAGGTCTTGAAAGGTGGCTGCGTTACGGGTGCTTTCCTCGGTTAGGCCGTGCAGCGCGCTTGCTTCGGGCTCGAATTCGGCTTGTGGGTCGAGGAGCTCGCTCAGGATGAGTGTCCCGCTGCTATCGATCGCAGCGATCTGGGTGGCGAAGGGGCTGGTGAGTCCGGTGGTCTGGACGTCGATGATGAGCACGGCCGGATCGGCCAGTACGCGGCGGGCCCACCACGTGGCGTGGGCGCGTTCGCGGGGCCAGGTGGGTGGCCGGCGCAAAGTACGAACGGCGTCGGCGAACGAGGCGTGGCGTTCGCCGGTGGCCTGGACGTGCCAGAGGCCGTCGGTGTCGCGGGCGTGGAGGGTGCCGAGGTAGTCATCGGACCGGTAACGGCCTGGGGTGTAGATGCCCCAGATAGGCCGCTCGGTATCGCTCGGTCGGATGCATTCAACGGGGACGGTGTCGACGGTCGTGATGAAGATGTCGCTCCAGGTTTGTGGATCGGAGCGGGACAGGTCAGTGCTGGAGGACGGCAGGCATGGCCGGAGGTGCCAGGGGTTCATGTCCTGAGGCCTCTTGGTTCAGATGCGGACCGAGACGGGAGCAGCGAGATCACTGACCTCGTGGGAGAGGCCATGTCGCGGAGCTGGGGTAGCAGTGGCGCGGTGGGGATGAGCAGGGAGCGGAGCTCGGGGAGCGGGAGGGCTTCGTGTCGCAGGACGAAGCCGTCGGTGAGCAACTGTGCGACGGGAGCGGCGAGGTGTGGTGGCAGCCAGGTGGCCGCGCTATGGGCATCCTCAGCGGCGACGGGTGGGTGGGAGCGCGGTGGGCGAGTGAGGAGGGCCTGGTAGAGGCCGGCGGCGGGCTGGAGCGGCGGAAGACCGGCAGCGTGGGCGCGGTGGCTGGCCTTCTGTGCGCAGCGCAAGCCCTCGAGGTCGAGGTCTGCGTAGAGCAGCAGGGTGTCCACGGGGTGGTCGCGCTCGCGGAAGGACGTCTGGGCGGTGTGCAGGGAGGCGATGAGGTGGTCGCCCTCGCCGAAGCCGAGCCAGCCGACCTGGCTGCGGTCGGGCCAGTTGCCGAGGATGTCGCGCAGACTGGTGAACGCGGCGGTGTTCTCGACGATGAGCATCCAGGGCGCCGGCCCGAGTTCATACATTGCCAGGGGGGCAGGCGTGGGCCGGGCCCTGAGGTGCACGGTGAGGTCCAGCAGTCCCTTGGTGACGAGGTGGTGGCGCTCGATGTTCTTCAGGCGTTTCTCGTCGCCGTACAGCTCGTAGGAACGGTCGGCCAGCGGGATGATCTCGGCGTCCGGCTGGTCGCGGAGCAGCGTGTTGATGGGGCCGAGCAGGGCGTGGTCGCTCGCAGTCAGGCGCAGTTTGGTTGCGAAGCGCAGCTGCTCGACATAGGCGCGAGGTGTATGGCGGCGGGGCGGCCGCGCGGCAGGCGGGCGGTTGACCCAGCGGGGCAGGGGCGGGTGGGCGCTGTAGTCCCAGCCAGCGCTTCCTTTGGGCAATGTGGTCAGCCCGCGGTCGGCCAAGGCGCGGGCGGCGTCGGCGAGGATGCGGCGGCGCCGGGGCGAGGTAGCCAGGCTCGAGTCGCCCGCATCGGCGGCGCCCGCCAGCGCGTCGAAGTCGACGCGCTGGCGGGGCTGTCGGGCGAGGAACGCAGCCATGTGATCGGCGGCGCTCACACGGCATCCTGCGTGGGAGACAGGGTGTCTGGTTCCGCCTCGGTGTGCAGGACGGCGCGGCGCAGGAGATGGGCCGAGGTAATGCCGTCCTCCTGGGCGCGGGCGACACCAGCCGCGACGGCGTCGCCGTACCGATCGAGGATCTGGACGTAGCGCCGTTTTGAGCGCAGGTCCACACCGTTGCGCATGCGGATGATGAGGGGGAAGCGGCCCAGGGCGGGCAAGTCATTGGACCCGGTGGTGTAGACGAGCTGGATGCCGTGGGCCGAGGCGACGCGGCGCTGCAGGTCGACGAAGGGCGTGTAGTTGGCCTTTCCGAAGGGGTTGTCCAGCACCAGTGTGCCCACTCCACCGGGGATGCGTCGGTCACGCTGGGCGGCACGCATTCGGGCAAGCGTGCAGTACAGCAGCACGGAGACCGTCAGCAGTTCGCCGCCGCTGAATTTCCGGATCTCGGTGACGGCCTCGCGTTCGACGGTGTCCAGGCTCTGGGTCGGCTTGATGATTTTCGCAACGATGTTGCCGCGGCCACCGAGGGCTGCCAGGACCATCTGCTTGGCCAGGGGAATTGCCTCGGGCAGGGCGCTGGCCCGTCCGGCGGCGCTGGCCGGCAGGGCGGTGATGAGCCGATCGACCTCGGCGGACAGTCTGCGGGCCAGTTCGTCGCCTGTGGCACGCTGGCGCAGCTCCAGCGACAGGAACCGCTGGCTGGACCAGCTCCCCAGGTTCTTAGGAAGACGGGAGTGACGGGCGACTTCTTCCACGCTGTCCAGGACAGCTTCGACCGTGCTCGTGCATGCATCCACGACGCGGGCCTGGTCCTCGGCTGACTCGGCCAGCACTGCGACGACCTGCCGTTCACGCTCCTCGATGTCCTCCAAGAGCTTGGTCAGCCGGGCGGGGGTGGTGAGGTCTTGCTGCAGTCGTTCGCGCAGCCGTCCGTCGACGATCTGAACGTACTCCGGCTGTTGGGCGAGCCGTTCCACCTTCTGTACGTCCTTGCGCAGGGCGGTTCTGGCTCTCTCCAGGGCGCGATCGGCCTGAGCGACCTGGCCGACGATGGCGTCCTTGATCTGCTCGGCTTTGTCCGGCTGCAGCGACTGGGCGGCCACAGCGGACAGCCCGTGCTGTTCGAGCAGGAGTGCGTCTACGGTCATCTCCGGGGCGGCATCGGCACCCTGGGCTGGGGCTGAATGGTCGCTTGCCGCATTGAGGGCGCTGGCTGATTGCCGAAACCGCGCGGCGTTGCCGACGGCCAGGTCGGCGCGTCGGTGGATCTTCTCGGCGTCCAGATGCCTCACCTGGGCGAGGGCGCGGTCCTGTTCCAGCAGGCACCGGGCCGACTGCAGTTGTTCTTGCGCTTCCTTGGTGCTGTCGAAGACCGGCACCTTGGCACCGGGGAAGTCGCCGAGGGCGGCGGCCGCCTCTTCGTGGTCCTTGGTGACCTGCCGCAGCAGCAGCGCAGCTTCCACCTCCCTACGCTCAGCGTCCTTGAGGGCGCTGCCGGAAACGGCGACGCGGGCAGCAAGGTGCTCGGCGTCCATCGTCTCGGCTTGGTCCAGGAGCTCGGTGGCCTGAGCTCGGGCGGCCGAGCCGACCTCGGCCAGCTTTTGATTGACGCTCTTGATGGCGGTTTCAGCAACGGTGAGCCGCTGTTGCAGGGCAGTGTCGCTGATGCCGGCGCGCCAGTCCCGGCCGGTCTGTACCCAGCGCTCGCGCAGGGCCTGCACGCTGCCCTCGGGTACGGCAGCGGGTCGGGCGGCGAGGACCTCGTCGGACAGTTCCTGCCGGATCTCCTGTGTCCATCCCTTCCAGCGCTCCGCGCGGTCGTGGCACTGTCGCAGAGCTGTTTGGGCCCCTCGCTGTTGTTCCAAGGCCGCCTGCCAGCGGCCTTTGCATGCCTGGGCGGCCAGGCGGTGCTCCCGGATCTCGGCCTGGGCGTGCTGCCGTTTCGATACCCAGTTCTCCACCGCGCGGGCCGTTTCGACCAGCGACTGGACCTGAGGGAGCTGCGCGGCAAGTGCCCGCAGCGCAGTCGTGTACTGGGTGAGCCGACCTTCCGCCCGGCGTCCGGCGTCCTCAGCGTCGGCGGCCTGGCGCACAAGGACGCTCGTGCGCTCAGTGAGCGTGTTCACCTCTTCGTCAAGGTGTCCGAGGAGTTCCTCCAGACCGGCCCGGGCCTGCGCATTGAACGCGTCCAGATGGTTGCGCAGCCGTCCGCAGAGAATGCGATCGGCCTCCCGCCGCTGGACGATCACCGTGCAACGTTCGTCCACGGTGGCCAAGCGGGCACTGACGCGGAGCAGCTCTTCCTCGCCGGCCTCGGCATCCAGCACCGAAGGGCGCAGCGGCATCACTGCGATGTCACCAAGGGGCTTGGACAGCAGGCTTCTGGCCTGATCGTCGGTGGAAACTGCGATCACAGTCGGCAGCGTGACGTCGGCCTGCCGGGCCAGCGCCGCCAGATCGCCACCGGGCACCGATCCGCAGATGACCACGCCACCGATCAGGTGGGGGATGGCCGCGATGACGGCGTCGTGCTGGTGGGCGGGCACGGTCTCGCGCAGGAACTGCGCCCCTGCGACGGCGGGGGCGCCCTGCTCCCGCAGGGCCGTGACAGCCTGCTCGACCTCGCGAGGCGGCGGGCAGAACCCGTCCTGATCCAGGCCGTCACGCAGCCGCTCGTCCTCGAACGCCTGGGCCCGTTCGGCGGCCAGTTGCCGGTCTGCGGACACCAGCTGATCCGTGAGCATCGCGACGAGGTCAACGCCGACACTGTCCAAGTCCAGCTCACACGCCTCCTCCCCAATCCCGGCCAGCTCCCTCAGGCGGAGATCGGCAGCCAGATCGCGGCGATCCTGGGACAGGGCATTCCACTGGTCCCACACCTGGTCATGCCGCTGCCGGGCGGCACTGAGCCGGCCTGCGCAGGAGACCCGCTCCGCTGCGACGGACGTTGCCTGCTCGCGGGCTTCCTCCACTTGGTGCCGCGCCTGTTCAGCCTGCTCAGTGGCTACTTCCTCCTCGTGAACGAGCCGCGCCAGGGCCTCGGTGGGATCTTCCTGCGTACCGAGGAGGCCGGTGCGGCGGGCAACTGTCAGCTTCGCCTGTTCCTCTTTGCGGGCCTTCTCAGCGGAGGTCGCCCGGCTCTTGGCGCAGCCGAACGCAGCCGTTGCTTCCTCGTACTCCCGCTCACCAGCCTCAGCCTGCTCGGTGGCGGCCTCAAGCACGGCACGGCTTTGGTCGGACTCCCCTGCAAGCCGTACGAGGCCGTCTTCGAGCTTGGCGTACAGTTCGGCGCCGGCATGCTCCACGGCCTCGCGCAACGGGGCCTGCTCGCTTCGGGCACAGGCCAAGAGCTGCCTGGCCTCGCGGCACTCGGTCTCCTGGTCTGCCAGGTCCAGGAGCCAGGGGACCGCCTTCCAGGCCGCCGCCTCACCTTCCGCGGCGGCAACCGCCTCGACCTGAGCTGCGTGATCGCGCCGGTGGTCAGCCATCCGCAGCCGTTCGGCCACCTCCCGAACCTCGGCCACGCGTTGCTTCCGCTCCTCGACCCGGCCCTCTGCCGCACGCGCCTCGTGTTCGGCGGTGTCCGCCTCACGGCGCAAGGTGGCTGCCTGCTGCGCCTGGCCCTCGGCCTGGGCCTGGATGTGCTCGCCTGCGCGCAGGGCGATTCGGGTCTGCTGGTGCAGCGTCTGCTCGGCGACAGCGACCTCGGCCGTGGCCTTCTGTACCGGCTTCAGCCTCAGAACAGCTTCGGCGAGGAAGCGCTCCTCCATTTCCCGCGCTGGACGGGCAGCCAGTTTGTCTGCGTGTTTGGACAGTGCCGCGCGCGCCGCAATGGGTGCGGCCGGATCAACGACCATGTCGATGAGGAAGTCGACGAACTCCTCAGCAGTGCGAAACTTAAACAGTTCCGTGATGCCGCCCTCTGCCTGGTTCATGGCCTTCTGGATCTTGAAGACCTGAGGGTCCAGCCCGTGGCTCCCCAGCTGCTCCTCCCACTCGTACTGCTCGTCTGCGACAGCCAGTTGCAGCCGCCGCTCCGTCTTGTGGGCCGCCTCCAGCGCCTTGACGTACATGCTCATGGTGAGCTGCCCGCCCTCGGCACGGACCGGTAGAGAGTCCAGTTCCAGTGCGCCAGGCTGGGGCCGCAGCAGGTACCAGCGGCGCTCCAGACGATCCCAGTTGCTGCTCGGATCCGCGGGACACTGGCGGTCGCGCCACTGGTAGACGCCGCCGGTGATCAGGACAGCGCCGGAGGCGGGGCGGTCGGAGTCACCCCACTCGGCGATCACGTGGGAGACCTGCCCGTCGGGGACGTACTCGGCGAGCGACTTGGCCTCGGCCGCCCCGATGAAGTCCTTCTTGGCCGGCAGCAGCAGGCTGAAGAGCAGCGCGAGCAGGCTCGACTTGCCACCGCCATTGCGCAGCCACAAGATCACGTCGACGGGCTGCATGGGGCGGCCGTCAACCGAGCTGGGTCCGCCGGTCACGTCCAGGACGAGTGACTTGAAGCCGGCCGCGCGGTGGCCGATGTTCTCCAGACGAATGCGTCGAAATTGGAGCATGGGTCAGTTCTCCTCAACGAGATGGGCGCGGCGCAGGTCGCACAGCGCGGTGAATGCTTCCGAGGCGGCTGCTTCGCGTACCTGGACGCGGAAGCGGTGGGCGAGCCGATAGGTGCCGGGTCCGAGTTCGTCCGCGCGGGTGGCCATGCCCTGGCCCACCAGCCAGTCCAGCGCCTCTTTGATCACCCGCTGGGTACTCGACTGCGACAGCTGCCCCTTCTTGCGTGTCAGCTGGGAGGGCGGGAGCTTGGTGTACAGCTGCCAGGCTGCCTGGAGCTCGCGGTGCGGCACGGGCAGACCCTCAGCGTCCACGGCCGCCTCGCGGAGCTTGGCGGTGAGTCGCCGCAGAAAATCGTCGACATCTGTGACCGAGATTCGCTTGACGGCCTCTTCTTCCAGATCCCTGGCCGTGGGGTAGGCGCGGGCGGCGATGGCGACATGGGCGAGCCCGAGGACCAGGCGGTCGTTGACCGTCAGCTTCGGGTGGTCCTTGAGCCGATAGGACAGCCAGGAGCCCTCCCGGGGATGCAGGATCAGCCCTTCGACCATGTGCGCCTCCTTCACCTCCAGGTCCAGGCCGTCCGCATTGGCATCCACCGCGTCGCGGAAGGCTCCGTCCATCCGGTAGCGCTGCAGCAGGTCGCGGTACTGCGGGAACTGCAGAGGCCGAAGGCGCGGCTGGCATCCGAACCGCACCAGCACAGCAGCGTCGGCCAGGTCGGCGGGGGAGTAGGCAGACGTACTGGTGGTCATACCAGGACCTCCAAGTCGTTCTCGGCGTGCGTGGGATCGGGGATCAGCGACTGGGCGGGGACGAGCAGCAGGTCACTGCCCGCCAGTGGGCCAAGGTCGAAGACGGCGCCGTCATCGAGTACCACCACGAGGTCTCCGAGCAGGTCCGCCAGCTCGTCCGCAGCGACGTCCTCCTCGTCCTCCTCGGGATCGGGGGCATAGGCCCGCAGCACCGAGACAGCCAGCAGGTCCGCGGCCTCCACTGTGTGGACCAGAGCCCGTTCGAGAAGCTGGGACAGCCGCACCGGAGTACGCAGAGCCTCCATGAGCACCGTGCGCGCTACGACGGCATCCTCCGGGCTGTACACAGAGAGCTCGCCCGGGTCGTCCGCGATCAGCTCAATGTCCTCGTCTGGCACTGCCTCCTGTACTTCCCGGGCCGGAGCCAGAAGCGAGGCCCACCAATCCTGAAGGCGTGGCAGATGAGAGACCACGGGACCGCCGACCGCATCGGCGAACCGACTCGCGATCACTTCGGCTTCCTCGGCTTCTAGGCGGAGCAAAGGCTCCAGCACGTCCTCCTGCACTCCCACGAGAGCCAGCCGCGGCGGGGGACGGAAGCGCTGGTCGGCCTGGGACCGCAAGAAAGCCGGACGGGCGTCGATGACCTTCTCCAGCAGCTGCGTATGCCGCAAATGGGCCCGACCCAGCAGGCGCAGGACCCGCTCGCAGGTGCGCCGAACCTCGGCGTCCTCCACGGCGTTGCGGACCCCGCGCATGTACTCCATCAGGTCGCTTTCCACCCGGTGGCGTTCACCGAGGTGTTCGCGAGACGCCGTCAGCAGACCGGGCACCTCCCGGCTCCAGTCCACCGCCCGCACATCGCGATCGGTCTCCTCGAGCACCGCTCGCACCCGCTCGCAGTACATCAGGGACAGCTTCAGGCTCTCGGCTGCGCTCTCCTCCGCACGTCCCCACCGGCCGCTCGCCACCTGACGGCGCAGCATCGTGTCCTTTGCTGCCTGCTCGTCCTCCAGGTCATGCTCCAGGCCAGACAGCAGCAGGTTGATTGCCGGCGTCGTGGCCCGCAGCACGGCCTGGCCACGCCTACCGAGGCCCTCCTCCAGCATCCGCAGGGACAGCGTGACCCGGCTGTGCCCCTCGCGGTAGTCGCTGTAGGAGACCTCGATCTCCTCCCCGTGCTGCGCGTCGTTCAGCAGCTCTCGCAGGACGAACCGGGCCACCGCCAGATGTTCGGCGGTCGACCGTTCGGGCGCCGCAGACGCTGCCAGGGACGCGAGAAACTCGACTACCTCCTCCGTCGTCGCCTCCGCTTCCATCTCCTGCCGGCTCACCACTGCCTCGAGCGCGGCCAGGGCGAGGGTGCGGGGGTCGTAGAGACCGCCGGGGAAGCGTTGCCATGCCTGGCGCTGGTTGATCCGATGCAGCGGAGCCCCTCGGGCCAGCACGGAACTGCGCCGGACGAAGCCAACCTCGGTCACGAGCGCCCGCCACTCATCAACGCCGTCGGGAACCGCCGAGGCTGAATTGAGCAGCCGCCGCTCTTCGCGATCCAGAAGGGTCTGGATCATCGGATCGCAGTTGAATTCCTCCGCAGCGCGGTCGAAGTCGCCAAAGATCGCCTTGTGTTCTGTCACGTCGTCAGTGGAGCAGCAGCCACTGACAAACCATGCGATTATCGAGCAAATAGGTAACCCGTTTGGCGCGCAGCCACAATGATGAAAGTCGAAGGTCCATCCTCAGCGATCTCGCGGCCCGCAGCCGTGTAGCGCGGTTGCCGATGACTCTGTTCAGACCATGAGCCAAGGCGCCCCCCACCAGCCCTCCAGCCAGCCGCCCGACCCGGTCACGCCCGGCGGTGAGACAGAACTGCAGGAGGCCTCCCCTCACTGACCTGATGGCACCCGGCCCCGACCGCAGGCCCGCAGGAGAAGCCGAGCATCTTTGCGCATGAGCGGGCCGGCCAGGTGCCACCCGCGTGGCAGCGCCAGACCTCAACATCCTTCGCCGGGGGAGCCACGCAATAGGCCTTCCAGGCGAATTCCGAGCAAGGCAACCCCCCGAGCTGCTTCCAGCGGGTGACGCCATGTCAGTACCCCTCCCTACCGTCAGCTCCGTGTCATCTGCGCCTCCTGGAGGCGCCCGACGAACGGCGGTGATCCGTCTTGTCCCTGGTCGATGGGCTGCGTAGCCCCCACACCCCGCTGCGCCGATTCCTGGACCGCGAACTGTCAGCCGGCCCAAGCCAACTACGACACAGCTACCGCGCCCAACATCGGGCCGACCACCTTCTGCTCCCACCCCCCGGCGTCGGAACCGAGGCCGGCACGGTCGGCACGGCGATCGACCAGAGGCTGCGCCTGGCCTTCACTACGGCCCAGCCCGTCGACCCTGCCTCCCTGCTGGGCATCGAGCGCACCGGCGGATTCGGCAGCCGCGGAGAAGGGCTGCGGATGCGAGCGGTCGGCAACGAACTCGCGGTACGGCTGACCGAGGCAGTTCAGCACCTCGACCTGGACAACCGGAAGAAACCGATCGACCGTGCCCAGGAGGAAGAGGAGGACCTGGCCCGAATGCTTATCGCCGCAGCCTGGTACCAGGTCCTCGCCCGAACGCCGATCGGCTTCGCCTACACACCGCTCGCCAAGGCCGCCCTGCAAGACCCCAGGGCCTTTACCTTCAGACGGCTGCTGGAACTCCCCCACCGCGGCATGGTGGCCGACATCGTCGCCCAGCTTCACAATGCCGCCCACGGCCCGCTGGATGTCCTGCGCACCCACACCCGCCCCGCGGACTGCCATGGGGGCCCGACGTTCGCCGGCGCCCGGATCACCGCTGATGCCGACCTCGTTGTCGACGGCCTGCTGCTCGACTTCCAGAGCACCCGACGCCCATGGGCAGAGATGTCCCAGCTCACCGCCTGGCAGCTGACTAGTTACCTCCTGCTCGATGCTGCCGACCGATACCGGATCGACACCATCGGCCTCTACACGACCCGCTCCGACGTCCTCGCCTTCTGGCCCATCGAAGATTTCCTCGCCCTGCTGGGCGCCTGCCGCCGCGACCTTGCCGAGCTGCGTGCGGTGTTCGCCGAACTCCTAACCGGCTGCAGCGGCCAAGCCGACGCCCGGCACTTCGGCTCGGAGGCAGAGGCCGAACGCATCCGGCAGCTACTGCCGCGCCTCGCACCCGTCGCTGGGCCCGGCTGCTGCCCCGTCTGCACTCAACCTCTATCCCATGTCACCCACCGATCGCGGAGATTCTGCAATGCGTGGTGCCGCGGACGCTCCAAGGTCCTCAACCGCCGCGGACTGCTCCTCGGCGGCTCGGCCTATCCGATCGGGGGCAGCTGACGACCAAGACAGCCCACTGGGCGGCTGCCCACACCAGAGCTGACCACTCCAGGACCGGCTGAACGGCCAGCAGACGGCGGGGCTTCGGGCATAGCGCCCACAACGCGACGGGCAAAGCGGCACACTGTCCCGATGGCATACGACCTCTCGAAGGGTGCGCCTGCACCCAAGCCCGAAGCGCAGGTCTTCAAGGGCTACGTCGCGACCGTGACGCTCTACGCAGACCGCGCCGAGATCAAGCGCAAGCTCATGGGCAAGGTGACCGGCGCCAAGGATTCCGTGATCCCTCTCGGGGCCGTCATCAAGGTGCAGTCCAAGGAGCCCACGCGCCTCGTGAACGGGTACGTACAGCTCGCCACAGAGCAGGATCGGGGGCAGCTCCGAATCGCGACCGCTGAGGCGCAGAAGGCCATCGCGAACAATTCCCGCACCGTCCTCTTCACGTGGAACCAGAGGGAGACCTACGCCGCCTACCTGGCAGCAGCCACCGCCGGAGTCCAGACACAGGGTGGAAATCCCTTCGGCTGAGCCGCGGTGAGCCGGCTCAGAAGGAGTTGACGGGATCAGCCCCACGCGGGCTGGTCCCGTAGGCATGATGATCGGCATGGAACCGGAGACACTGGCCGCTGTATTCGGCCTTGGGGGAACTTTGGTGGGTGCGGGCGTATCAGTGTGGGCAACGATCATCAGCCAGCGTCACCAGGCCAGGACAGCCGTGACGCAGCGCACCGAGGATCGCGGGAGGGCCGCAGGGGAGAAGGCACTCGAAGAGCTCTACAACCTCCGGCGCTTCATGACGGAGTTCACGGCTGTTATGGCCAGAGAAGAGGGGCAGCCCTGGCGGCTGACCGCCAAGAGGCACTTCGACGAAGCCGAGCTGGCGGTGATGCTGATGCCGAACGCCAGGGAGGTGCAGGACCGCATCGAGGAGCTCATGGGCATTGCGGGCGCGACGCTGATGGTGGGCCGAGAGCACGCACAGGCAACGGATGGGATGGAGCTCCTCAGGGAGATCAGACGTTGCCGCCACCTGGCGGTAGAGGCGATTCAGATCCTCTCGGCCTACATGCGAGATGACACTCTGCCCGGACCCTCCCGCCTGGTGATCGAGCGCAGAGAAGCTGAGGCTCACTCCGAGGGGATGTACCAGGGTGAATTACCACCTGTGTGAGCCAGGCACCGCCTGCCAGGGGCACCCCGTGCCCCGTCATGACGCCCGTCAGAAGAGATCCGAGCAAGTCCTGAATGGAGCCAGGTAGTGGAAGCGGAAACGTTGGCGGGGCTCATCGGCTTCGGTGGCGCTGTGGTGGGTGCCGGAGGGGCCCTGCTGGGCGCATGGTTCCAGCAGAGCCACCAGGCCAAGACGGCACGCGTGGAGCGGGAAGAGGCCCGAGCCGGCCTGGTAGAGGAGCGCGGCAGAACCGCAGCCGAGAAGTCTCTTGCCGAGTTGTACGGCCTGCGGAGGCACGTCCTCACCTGGAAGTTGGTGTCCGACGACGAACGAAGCGAGTGGAGCCGGATCGGTTACACCCTCACGGATGAGGCGGAGCTGAACGCTTCCCTCATCCCCGAGGGTGAGGAGCTGCGAGAGCGCCTTAAGGACGCGCTGGGCGCCCTCCGTAACTCCATATCCGTCGACACGTACGAGGCAGTGCACGAGGCGTACGCGAGCACATTCGACACGGAGCATGCGATCTCATTGCTGGCCGCATACATGCGCGGTGATGCCCTGCCCAGGCCCTCCCGTCGGGAAGAGCGCGAGAGCTTGGAACGCCAGATGCGAGAGGGCGCGGCCGAGGACGCCGAGGCGCAGTGGGACCCGTCATGATGCCCGTCAGAACGAGTACTTGCGCTTTGCACTAGTGCAACGCATACTCTCGAACAGCAGGACAATTGCGTCCACGCGCAGGCCCCGACTCCTCTGGGGGTACGGGGCCCTTTGCATGCCCTCGGGAGGGCTTCAGTGGAGGACGAAACCTGGCTGACGGCCCGAGAGGCTGCGGAGCTGACGGGCGTCAGCATCGTGACGGTCTACTCGTGGGTCCGTCGTGGCCACCTGAAAGTCGAGGGCCTCGATCACCGGGGCCAGAAGCTCTTCCGCCACCTGGACGTCGCACGGGCCGAGCTGGGCACGAGAGCTAAGGCCCAGCGCGCGCCGAAGGCCGCCTGATTTCAGAGCACCGTGGGCCCTGTCTGTTGGGGTACTGCTCCGTTGGCAGTCGGTTCTACGAGAGGGGCGGATGGCTTCAGCACGCCGCCCAGCTCTGGCAGTTTCGCCGCCGAGAACTTGAGGATCAACGCCGCTTGGAGATGGGCCTTCAGCGCCGGGTCATCGACTTCTTCCAGAAGCTGGATCGCCTGACCGGCATCCCGTTCGACCTTCATGTCCTGACGGAGCGACTCGGTCTGCGACTCCATGTGCTTGAGCGCCAGGTCCGCACGCCGATGAAACAAGGTCCCGATGACCGCCATCAGGAGACCGGTCACACTGGCCGTGACGGAGGCGTACAGGTCACCAGTGGTCTCAGCCCGGAAGATCGCCATTCCGATACCGAAGATCAGAACGAGGCCACCCACCACGGAGCAGGTCAGGCTGACACTGAAGCTCCGCCGGGCCTGCGTAAGCCCGTACGCGTAGTACTCGATCAGCAGGGCAGCAAAGCGCTGGTCAGCGGTGGACCTCGGACCTCGGGCAGCTTCAAGGCCGTCCGTCGACTCGTCAGAGACACCGGTCTCGCCCAGCACCTCTGTACGCAGGCGCTCCCGTTCCGTATCGACATCGCGCTTGAGCCACTTACCCACTAGAGCGCCGTACGCCTGAGAGCCTCCAGCAGCAGCGATGGCTGATGCTGCTGTTGCTGCGATTGCAAGGAATTCCGGGTCCACGAGTCCACGATTCCAGAATTCCTGTAGCGCCGAGGACGATTCAGAACTATCAGCCGTCAGCCCCTGACCGGTCACCCGTCATCACACGCACGCGAGGGGGTGAGCTGGCGATGGCCCGCACCTTCTCCGCAGAGGACGAAGAGACCCTGCGTCAGCTTCACGCTGACGGCGTCAGCCGGAACGACATCGCCCGTCAGACGGGGTGGGCAGTCGGCACCATCACGAACCACGCCCAGCGCCTCGGGCTCTCCTTCGACAGGGAGGCCGTCAGGGCCGCTACTGACGCCCGTCAAGTCGACCTGAAGGATCAACGCCAGAGGGCCCAGCAGCCGGGCAGGACTCCGTGTCCGCCTATCTCAGCGTCTCCACGGTCACTGTGCGCTACTGACTGGTTCACGACGTTGCGGGGCGTGGTTGCAACCACACACCCCGCAACGTCGTCTGGGCCTGTAGTCATCACTCACCTGGGGTTTTGCGTGCCACTGCACTACACGGACTGTTCGTTTGCCTACCGGGCCGGCACTCCTGTGCTCGACGGCCTGACGATGGACTTCCCGCAAGGGTGCACTGTCCTGCTCGGTCCGAACGGGGCGGGGAAGTCGACACTGCTTTCGCTGGGGGCGTCTTCCCTGACTCCCGTGTCGGGGCGCGTCACGCTGGGGCGCCTGGACAGTGTCCGGCGGCGGGACCGTCGGGCTTTCCGTCAGAAGGTGGGCTGGCTGCCGCAGGAGGTGAAGGCCATCCCGGCCCTGACGGTGCGGGAGCTGGCAGCGTACGTGGGCTGGCTGAAAGGCCTGTCCAAGCGGGAGGCCTGGGACCGTTCGGCCACAGCGCTGGAAAGGGTCCGCCTTACGGAACTGGGCCAGCGCAAGAGCCATCGCCTGTCCGGCGGGCAACTGCGCCGCCTGGGTATCGCGCAGACGCTGGTGCACCAGGCCGAGATCGTTCTCCTGGACGAGCCCACCGCGGGCCTCGACCCTGTCCAGCGCGGTGTCTTCCGGGATCTGCTGGCCGAACTGAGCAGCTCGGTGCACTTCATCGTCTCCACGCACCAGACCGAGGACCTCGCCGACATCTACGAGACCGTCATCGTCTTCGACCGGGGCCGGCCAGTGTCCCGGTCAGGGGCGTTCACGAGTACGCCTGACCTGCGGGATCAGGAGCGTTCGAAGATCGCTTCCCGTCTCCTGTGTGATCGTTGCCCGTCGCGCGGGGCAGCCGTCGGCCTCAGGCTGCGGAGCGCTCGGCGAGCGGGCGCCGCCGCAGGGCAGTCTCGGTCAGGGAGCGCGGGGGGAGCGAGGCGGCGGGGTTGTACAGGTTCGTTCCGGGCGGCACGATTTCGTCGATCCGGTCGAGGGTCGCATCGTCCAGGGTGAGCGCGGCGCCCTTGAGCAGGTCCTCCAGCTGCTGCATGGTCCGCGGTCCGACGATGGCCGAGGTGACGGCGGGGTGGGCCACGGTGAAGGCGACGGCGAGCTGCGGGAGGGTGCAGCCGATGCTGTCCGCGAGTTCGACGAGCTGTTCCACAGCGTCGAACTTGGCGGCGTTCGCAGCGATCGCGGGATCGAAGTTCGCCGGCCGGATCGCGGCACGGCCGGTGGCCAGGTCGGCGGGCCGGTCCTTGCGGTGCTTGCCGGTGAGGAAGCCGAAGGCCAGGGGGCTCCAGACCAGTACGCCCATGCCGTAGCGCTCGCAGACCGGCAGGATCGAGGACTCGATGCCACGGGCCAGGATCGAGTAGGGCGGCTGGTCGGTGCGGAAACGTCCCAGGCCACGGCGTTCGGAGACGTGGTGCGCCTCGACGATCTCATCGGCCTGGTAGTTCGAGCAGCCGAAGGAGCGGATCTTCCCCTGGCGTACGAGGTCGTCGAGGACCGAGAGCGTCTCTTCGATGTCGGTGGTGTGGTCGGGGAAGTGAATCTGGTAGAGGTCGATCCAGTCGGTGTTCAGGCGCCGGAGGCTGTCCTCGACCGCCTTGAGTATCCAACGCCGGGAGTTACCGCCGCGGTTGGGTCCCTCACCCATCGGGAAGTGGACCTTGGTCGCGAGTACGACGTCGTCACGGCGTCCTCGCAGCGCCTTGCCCACGATCTCCTCGGACTCGCCCATTCCGTACATGTCGGCGGTGTCGACGAAGTTGATGCCCTGGTCGAGGGCGTTGTGGATGATGCGGGCACAGTCGTCATGGTCGGAATTGCATCCGTTCTGGAACATCATGGTGCCGAGGCAGTGGACGCTGACTTCGATGCCGGTTCTACCGAGGGCGCGGTAGCGCATGGTGGTCTTCCCTTACTAGCTGATCACGCAGGGCGACAGGAGCGTCGGCCGCACGAGGCACCCTAGGAGCTAGAGTCCTCTCTAGATCAACCCCCGATACCCTGAGCCGCATGATCATCAAGGTCCCCGGAAGTCTGAGCATCGGACAGGTCGCCGAGTCCACCGGTCTGAGCGTTCACGCGCTGCGCTTCTACGAGCAAGAGGGCCTCTTCGTCAACGCCGTGCGGCGCGGGCCCGGCGGGCGCCGCCTCTACACGCAGGACGATGTGGACTGGCTGAACGTCTGCATCATTCTCCGCGCCTCCGGCATGCCCCTGACCGTGTTGCGCCGGTACGCCGAGCTCGTCAGGGAAGGCGCGGGCAACGCACAGGAACGGCTCGCGCTCATGCGTGAGCACCAGGAGCGGGTCACCGCCGAGATCGGCAGGCTCACCGAGTCGTTGGACCTGATCAGCTTCAAGGTCGGGGTGTACGAGGACCTCGTCGACCAGGGCGATGCCGCTGTCCGGCAATGCCACGGTCCCTCCCTTCCTGACGAAGCACGCACACCGGACCTGCGCCACGAAGCGATGGCCGAGTAGCCGGCATCGCGCACGCCTCGCATGTGCTCCGCTCCTGGGGTGCTGGCGACTGCTTTTGACCTGCCGTTTTCCGGAGACTCGGAGGTCGCCTCCTGGGGCACGGGAGGTCGCTGCCAGCGGGTTCGCCGAGGACGTTGTTGTTGCCGCGGAGGTGGATGCCGGCCAGGTGGTTCCGGTACTCGTCGGCGGCGCCTTCGTCGTCGCTGGGATCCGTCGTGGGCAGTGTCAGCGAGTGCTTCGCTTGCTCAACCATTGAGGACTGCTCCAGTCCCCGTAGATCCGCGGTTGTGTGTGCTCGGTCATCCGCTCAGGCTGTCAGCCGGCCTGGGGCGGATGTGCCGGTTTCAGCGGGCCCGTCTACGGGGCGAGGCCGGGGATGCCGGACCGGCGAGGAGTGATCGCCGGTCCAGCCGCGTAATGATCTCAGGCATTTTTCACCCGCAGGGGTCGGGTGGGGCTGGCTCTTTGGCGGCGAGCGCCCGCAGTGCTGCTGGTGCCTGGCGTCGGGGCGGGGGTGCTGTGGCTTCCGGGTTGCGTAGGGGGTGCGGCCCTTGGGCCCGGAAGCCACAGCGCGCTGCCGCTGTGCAGCTGCTGGCTGGAGCTGGGGTGCGGCAGTTGGTGCTGCGGCTCCCCGCGGGCTCGGGGGCTCCCGGGGAGCCGCAGTGGGTCGGCGCTCGGCGGCTGGCTGGCGGGCTGAGCGCGTACTCGCTGTCACTGTGTCGCTTTCGAGGCGGTGTTCCGTGCGGCGACACGCGGGCGTAGGTGTAGGCGGCCGGGCGTGGCCCCGCCGGCGGGTGGTCAGCGTTTGATGGTGACGCAGGGCATCCGCTCTTCGTAGCCGGTGACCTCGGCGCAGATGCGGTGTCCGTGGGGGATGTTCTTGTTGATCTTCCAGGTGGCGATCTCGTACTTGTAGCCCCGGGACTGCTTGGAGCTCATGGCTTTCCAGCCCTGGACCGACCGCACGTATTCGGTGCGGTTCCACTCGCTGGCGCGCGCCCTCGCGCCCGCCTTCCAGCCGTCCAGCGTGATCCGCACTTCACGGACTTTCAGCCCGCTGCCGATACTGCCTGGCAGGGCTACGCTTTTGCTCAGTCCGTGCCGGTATGGAGTGTGCGGGACAGGCCCCGGTCCCCGTGACGGGACGCAGTACGGCCGGGGCCGCCCGGCCCCCTCACAGCGGGGCCGCGAGGACACGCGAGTGGGGGAGCGCCGATGACAGAATCCGCAGCCACGAACGCCGAGCCCGACCGGTCCGGCCGACGCCCTTTCGGCGCGCCCTCTGCGGCGCTGCTGGCCCGCGCAGACCACGGATACGCCCGCTTCCTCGCCCGTGCCACCGAGAACGCCACCAACAGCGAAAGCGGCGCGACGCCCGCCCCGAAGAGCTCCCAAGGGCGGGCGTCGCGTTGATCCGTCAGGCCGCCCACTCCAGCCCGAGGGCGGCAAGCTGGGCGAGTTTGTCGGCGGCGAGCTTGGCCCTGCGGGTCTTGCTGTTCGTGAGAAATACCCCCAGTTTCACGGGGGGGGGGGGGGGGGTTCCTCGCCGTCGACGATCACGGTTTCGATGTGGCCCTTGGGACAGTCACGGTTCCGGTGCGGTTCTTGTACTGCTCCCGTGCGAGGACGCCTCGCTCGAACGCCCCGGCCGCCGGAGCCGCCTTCCTGGCCGGCGCTGCGGGGTGGAAGTGCACCGACTGCAAGGAAGCGCGCGGCACCGGTGCGAATACCCAGGCATGGAAGATCGGCAAGAACTTCCCTCACCGCTCTCAGCTCTGTGTGGAGTTCAGGGCCACGACCGGATGCCGTGGGTCACGGTCAAGCGCTGGCCCGCGGCACGCGCTGGGGCGCCTCACCGCACGCTGCAGCGGTGTCCGTGCGCAGCTGCGGCGGGTGGTGCTGCGCTGGGGGTGAAGTACATTCGAGGAGGTCATAGCTCGTCCGCCGCGATCGCTTCCCCATGGGTCGGGGTCGCCCAGCTTGGGTGCGACTACAGGGGGATGGGTTTCCTGTTGCGGTCGGATTCGTCCTGTACGAGGAGCGAGAGCAGGGCTCCCACGGAGAGGCCGGCTTCCGCGGGATGGCGCAGCAGCTTGTCCGCTCTGACGCGGTAGGTGTTCGTGCGCCCCTCGCGGGTGTGGGAGAGGTATCCGTCCTGCTCGAGGTCCGCAATGATCCGCTGGACGGCCCGCTCGGTGAGCTGGCAGTGGGCTGCGATGTCGCGGATCCGGATGTTCGGGTCATCGGCGATGGCGGCCAGCACGCGTGCGTGGTTGGTGATGAACGTCCAACCGGTATGAGATGTGGAGACTCCGGGCATGCAGCCCAGTCTATAGAGGCAGATGCCCGCAGACCTCCGGATGCATGACATACTTTTCGCGTAATTGCTGACAGGTCAGAGTTGCGGGAGGGCCACGAGAATGTCGTGGAGCGAGGCCGTCACACCGGCAGGTGCTGACGCCGACGAGAACAGCGTGCGTCCGCATCATCAGGCTCCGGAGCCGGCGCAAGGCGTGGTGCGCCAGTACCAGTGTCGCGATGCCTGGGTCATCGTGGCGCACGGCGAGTACGACATGGGCACGATCCCCCCCTTGGCCGAAGCGCTGAACAACGCGACCAGCAAGCATTCGAAGGTGGTCCTGGACACCTCCGGCGTCAGCTTCGCGGATTCGTCGTTCCTGAACGTGATCATCCTTGCCCACCAGGCGGCCACCCTGTACGTGGCCGGCCCGGGGCCCCAACTGCGGCGCCTCTTTGAGATCAGTGGAGTCGATGCTCTCCTGCGAGTTCGGGCAACGGTTGAGGAAGCCGTCGCCTCCTAGGGTGTGTCGTCAATGTCTCTCTGGGCTGGTGTGAGGGAGACACTGGTTTGCACGATACTTCCCGCGCTGGAACATATTGCGTGCATGCGAGAATCGCTGGATGGGCCCGATCATTGACTCTGCGCCAATCACCCTGTGCCTTGCGGGCGGTGAACTGCGGACCGTCGTCGAGCAGTTGGCCCAGTTGTATCGTCACGATATGTCGGAGTTTCTCGGCCACCTCCCGGCGGTCGATGGAAGGTTCGGGTTCAGCAGCCTGCCGCTGTTCTTTGATGAGCCGGGGAGGGAAGCCCTACTCATCCAATACGGCACGG
Organism: Streptomyces sp. NBC_01166; assembly: GCF_045039765.1. Classification (NCBI taxonomy): domain Bacteria; kingdom Bacillati; phylum Actinomycetota; class Actinomycetes; order Kitasatosporales; family Streptomycetaceae; genus Streptomyces; species Streptomyces sp. NBC_01166. The sequence continues at coordinate 35,193 of NZ_CP108614.1, read as the reverse complement.
CGCCGAGCGGTTTCGTTCTGACCCGTCCGACACTCGAGGGTGAAACCTCGATCTCTGCGTTTTTCGTCGTACGGGCGCTGCGTAGGCGCGGCGTCGGCCAGCAGGCCGCCCTTCACCTGATGCGCTCCCGGCCCGGTGCCTGGGCCGTCGCTTTCCAGGAGGCCAACGCAGGCGCTGCTCGATTCTGGCGTGGAGTCGCCACGGCTGCCGTGGGCTCCGCCTGGCATGAAGAGGCCCGTCCAGTTCCCCCTCCGGCCCCTGCGAACCTGCCGGACGACCATTGGATCTTCCTGAACACGGGCGCATAGAGTTTGCCATCACATGATCTGGGGTGGTGGATCATGGTCGGGTGATACGTCGTCATGAATTGTCTGATGCCGAGAGGAAGTTCGTCCGACCTCTGCTGCCCAGGTCGGAGCGAGGGCGGAAGCGACTCGATGACCGGACGGTCCTCAACGGGATCGTCTGGAAGTTCCGGACCGGCACGGCCTGGCGGGACGTGCCAGAGCGGTACGGATCCTGGGCCACGCTGCACACCCGCTTCCGTCGATGGGCGAGGAACGGCACCTTCGAGCGGATGCTTCGGGAAGCCCAGGCGCGGGCCGATTCGGCGGGTGAGGTCGATTGGCTGGTGCCGGTCGACTCCACCATCGTCCGAGCCCACCAGCACGCTGCCGGGGCCCGAAAAGGGGGCTCCGAAATCCGGCACTCGGCCGCTCCAGGGGTGGGCTGACCTCCTAGGAACTGTCGTCAAACTTCGGTCAACGACCACCAGGATCGGGACTGGTCGGCTGTCGGAGCAGCAGTTGCGTCGCGGGTCCCGGGAGGTCTGCAGTCAGAGGGGTGTGCCAGAGTCTGGGCATGCTCGAGATCGTGGTGAAGACGGAGAACAGGGAGCGGCACGTCCGTGTGTCCGCCGAGGAGCTGGCTGGGTTGGTCCGGCGAATCGGTGGTGATGGTGACCTGTTCCTGGTGGTCCAGCGGATACCCGACCTGCCTGACGTTTTCGCCCAGGTCTGGCACAGGGCCGGTGGTGACTACACGCTGGAGTACCGCGACGGTGCCGCTGACCGGCACTTCCAGGCGATGGTCGACGGGCCCGAGGTCGTGATTGCGGCGATGACCGGCTGGGCCCGCCAGGAGGCCGGGTGGGACGGTGGTCTGGTTTGGTCGCTGCTGGACATGGGCCCCGCCCGTGAGGTGCCGCCGTTCGACCTCGACGAAGATGAGCGCGTGGAGTTGGAGAAGCGCGTCCGCGAGGTCTTGGTCGGCGGCTACGCTTCCCGCGCCGAACTGGCCGAGCTTGCTGAGGAGTACCTGGTCAAGGACCGTCGGCCCGTGTCGCGCGAGCAGGCGGAGGTGCTGGCCGACCAATTGTGGCTGGAGCGGGTTGCGGAGCAGGCCAAATGGCAGCGCGAGACCGACCCTGAGCGGCTCACCCGCGCGTTCACCGCCCTGCAGGAGGCCGGTATCACCGCCCGCGAGAACTTCACCTGTTGCCGTAGCTGTGGCCAGTCCGAGATCGGCGGTGAAGGCGAGCCCAACGCCCGCGGCTTCGTCTACTTCCACACTCAGTGCACGGACTCCGCCGCAGCTGGACACGGACTGATGCTCCTCTACGGCGGCTTTGACGACTCGTCCGAGACCACTGCAGCCATCGGCCACGAGGTCGTGGCTGCCCTCGAAGCAGTCGGCCTCCACACCGAGTGGGATCATGACCCCGGCCGCGCCATCACCGTTACCCCCTTGGATTGGCGCCGCCGCCTGGTCGGCTAGGAACCGGCGTCGAAGATCACGCCCACATGAGGAGTGAGGCGAGTGTGACGGCTGCCTGGTAGCACTCGGCGGTCTTGTCGTATCGCGTTGCTATGCCGCGCCACTGCTTCAGTCTGTTGAAGCATCGTTCGACGACGTTGCGGCGCTTGTAGAGCTGCTTGTCGAAGGACGGCGGGCGGCCGCCAGAACGGCCGCGCCGGAGTCGGTTGGCGATCTGGTCCGTGCGTTCGGGGATGGTGTGGGCGATGTTGCGCTGCCGCAGCCAGGTGCGGATCGCCTTCGAGCTGTAGCCCTTGTCGCCGATGACGTGCGCCGGTCGGGTTCGGGGACGTCCCGGGCCCAGTCGGGGTACTCGGATCGCGTCGAGCAAGGTGGTGAACTGGGTGCAGTCATTGGTGTTCCGGCCGGTGAGGACCAGGGCGAGCGGGCGGCCGAGTCCGTCGACCGCCAGGTGGAGCTTGCTGGTCAGCCCGCCGCGCGAGTGGCCAAGCGCCCGGTTTCGGATCCCCCTTCTCGGGCGCCGGCGGCGTGCTGATGTGCGCGGACGATGGTGGAGTCGACCGAGGTGAGCCAGTCAATGTCACCGGCCGCGTCCGCCTTGGCCTGTGCGGCCTGCAGCATCTGCTCAAAGGTGCCGTCCTTGGCCCAGCGGCGGAAGTGGGTGTGCAGGGTGGCCCATGACCCGTACTGCTCGGGCACGTCCCGCCAGGCCACCCCGGTGCGGAACTTCCACACGATGCCGTTCAGGACCGTGCGGTCGTCCAACCGGGGACGGCCCGTCGAGGATGTCGGCAGCAAAGGTCGCAGCAGATCCCACTCGGCATCGGACAACTCATGGCGACGTATCACCTGACCATGATCCACTAGTCAAGATCACTTTGACGACAGTCCATAGGCCGTTTCTTACAGATCAGTGAGCGCCCAGTGATGAGATGGGTCCATGCGGCGTGAGAACTGTGCGACCAGGAACCACATAGAGGTGTGGCATCAACGTGCCCTGCCCGGAGCACCAGAACAGATCACGTTCTGGGCAATGTTGCGTGGTTCGTTCCTCCCCCTCTTGGTCTGGGCGGTCGTCGCATACGTCGTGTACTTCGTCTACGGCCCAGTCGTGGCGGTGGTCCTCGGCGGACTCTTCGCGGTGTCGTTCGTCGTGGGGTTCGGGCTCCGCCGTAGGGCCGGACACTCCGTTCGATGCAGCATCTACGGTGCCGTGGGCGGTGTGCTCGACAAGTCCATGGCCGGGTTCTGAGGCGTTGCGGCGAAGGCTGCCCGTCGTTGTACGGGTGTGTTGACTGACACCCAGTGGGCCTGGATCGAGCCATTGTTGCCGGACCGGACTCCTCGTAGAGGTGGAAGATGGCGTGACCATCGGCAGGTCATCAATGCCTTCGCTTGGAAGCACCGGACGGGATCCCCGTGGATGGATCTACCCGCGGAGTTCGGCTCTTGGAAGGGCGCCTACAGCCGACTGCGGAACTGGGCGATCGACGGGACTTGGCAGCGAGTGTTCAACGCCTTGCTGGCTCGGGCAGATGCCGACGAGAACCTGAACTGGGTTGTCTCCGTCGACTCCACGGTCGTCAGAGCACACCAGCACGCGGCCGGAGCCCGCAAAAAGGGCTTCGGCGAACGAGGCATTGTGCGCTACTGACCGGTTCACGTCGTTGCGGGGTGTGTGGTTGCAACCACACACCCCGCAATGCCGTCTGGGCCTGTAGTCATCACTCACCTGGGGTTTTGCGTGCCACTGCACTACACGGACTGTTCCTTTGCGTACCGGGCCGGCACTCCTGTGCTCGACAGCCTGACCATGGACCTCCCGCAAGGGTGCACTGTCCTGCTCGGTCCGAACGGGGCGGGGAAGTCGACACTGCTTTCGCTGGGGGCGTCTTCCCTGACTCCCGTGTCGGGGCGCGTCACGCTGGGGCGCCTGGACAGCGTCCGGCGGCGGGACCGTCGGGCCTTCCGGCAGAAGGTGGGCTGGCTGCCGCAGGAGGTGAAGGCCATCCCGGCCCTGACGGTGCGGGAGCAGGCAGCGTACGTGGGCTGGCTGAAAGGCATGTCCAAGCGGGAGGCCTGGGACCGTTCGGCCACAGCGCTGGAAAGGGTCCGCCTTACGGAACTGGGCCAGCGCAAGAGCCATGAGCTGTCCGGCGGGCAACTTCGCCGCCTGGGTATCGCGCAGACGCTGGTGCATCAGGCCGAGATCGTTCTCCTGGACGAGCCCACCGCGGGCCTCGACCCGGTCCAGCGCGGTGTCTTCCGGGATCTGCTGGCCGAACTGAGCAGCTCGGTGCACTTCATCGTCTCCACGCACCAGACCGAGGACCTCGCCGACATCTACGAGACGGTCATCGTCTTCGACCGGGGCCGGCCAGTGTTCCGGGGGCCGGTGAGTGACTTCTTCTCCACCGCCCCCGCCGGTACCCCGTACGAGCGGCGAGCGGAAAGCGCCTATCGCGGACTGGTCCGAGGGGAGGTCTGAACTGTGCGTATCTCGACACTTCTGCGCTCGGGCCCCGCCGTGTGGGCCGCCCTGGTCCTGGTTCCCGTGCTGGTGTGGTTCAGCGCCCAGAACACCGATTCCACCATCGCCTACTGGCCTTCCATCAGCTCTCAGACCACCATCGTCGTCGGCTTCATCAGCGCCGCGTGCGGGGCGGGAGCGGCCTGGGAAGCAGCCCGGCTCAAACAGGGTGGGATCACGGTGCTGGCCCCGGCCCGCGGGTTGTTCAGCGTGGCGGTCCTGCATCTCGGCCCTGTCGCCGTCCTCGGCCTGATCGCGATGATCGCGCCCTTCGCCGTCATCGTGACATCGGTGGCCTCCACCCCCGGTTTCCCGAACCCGGCGATCCTCGCCGTCTCCTACAGCGTGGTCGTGGCCCATATCGCTCTGGGCTGGTTCGTCGGCGCCCGCCTGCCGAAACTTCTCGGCGCCGCCGCCATGCTGATCTTCGGATACCTCTGGGGATTCTGGCCGGCTGCCCTGGGCGGGCTGCCCTGGCTGCGCCACCTCAACGGACAAGGCGTCACCGAGTGCTGCGGGCTGGACCAGGAACCCTCCATCCGCAGCCTGGCAGCCACCCTCACCTTCTCCCTCGCGATCGTGACGGCCGTCGTCCTCAGCTCAGCGCTCCGCCACCGCCTCTGGCGCCCCCTGCTGTCACTGACCGGGTTCACCGTGGCCACCGCCGTGGCGCTCACCCTGGCCGTTCCCCTCGAATTCCACGGCACCCAGGCCCGCGACACCGAACTGCGCACCTGTACGGGACAGACACCGCAGATCTGCCTGTGGCCCGAGCAGAACGCCCGACGGGCAGATATCAGCCGCTGGGCCGAGGAGACCACCGCTCAACTGGCGACCGTCGGCGTCACCCCGGCCCGGCAGATCGAGTTCGGCGCCCCCCAGCCCGACAAGGCCAATGTCGCCTCGAACATTGCCACCAGCCCACTGCCCAACGAAGCACCTGCGTGCGCACTGCGCCAAGGTGCCGTTTATCCCGGCGACGAAGCCATGATCGCCATATACGCCTGGCTCTCCCTCACCGGCGGCGTCCCCAAGAGCGATCTCGCCCAGCGCTGGCCCCTCGAAGCGATCACCCTCGCCGAACAGATCCGCGCCCTGCCCGCACAAGCCCAACACGCCTGGTACGAACGCAACATGCGCTCCGTCCACGACTGCGCCGTCCTGCCCAACCTGGCCCCCGCCTCCTACACCAAGGCAGCCGCATCGTGAACTGGTGGCACCGCGCACACGCCACACCCCTCACCACAGCAGTGCTCATCGTCACCATGCTGCTGGTACCACTCCTGGGCGGCTCCGCCCTGCCGATCCCCTCCCTGCTTGCAGGGATGAGCGCAGGAATCCCCGTAGCCCTCGTACTCCCCGCCCTCCCCGCGGCCTTCACTCTCTACGCGCTCAACCGGGTTCCACGCCTCTACGACACCACCGCGGTCCGCCCCGTAGCCCGATACCAGGCCGGCATGCTGACAGCAGCTGCCCTGCTGGCCATCACCCTCGGCCTCGGCGCCGCCTACGCGGCGGACTCATCCATGTCCCTCGCCGCGGCAAGGAATCTCCTCGGATACCTGGGCACCGGCCTCATCGCCCAATACCTCGCCGGCCACGTGTACGGCCCCCTGACCGTTGCCCTCGTGCCCGTTGTCTGCGCGCTCATCGGCCTCGGTCCAGGAGGACGCCCCTTCCCCTGGACCTGGCCCCTGCACGAAGCGAGCTCCCCTCTCGCCGCCACCGCCTCCCTTCTCCTGCTCACCGCAGGAATCGCGGCAACGACACTTCTTGCTCCTCGACGCGCTGCGTCGCGACCGGCCGCTGCCTGACCGGCCATGCGGTAACAGAGGCGCGAAGAGCCGGCAAGGACGAGGTGGGTGGGCTCCATGAAGGAAGCTGAATACTCAGCGGATAGAACGTTGTGGAGCGCCTGGCGGGTCAGACGCTCTCACTGATTTGTCCATCCACCCCGCATCGGCTTCCAGATGGGCCAGGGCGTACTCAGCCGCGAGCACAGTGCTGAGATCGGCACCCGGTGCTGTGCGGGCTCGGCCGTATGAGCCGGGGGAGTCGTGGTGAGATCTTGCCGGGCGCCGTGTTTCACTGCAGGCCTGTCTGGGGGTTGCAGATCTGGCAGGCCTCGATGTCGGGCTACGTCGTCAGCTTGGCTGTCACCACCTGCTGACACAGCGCTGCGACACGTTGGCGACATCTCCGTCCACCACGCCCCGCAGGGAATCACCAAGGACTCCTCCGGCAAGCAGCATTTCTCCTGGGCGTCGATGATGCCGCGCCCTTCAGGGGCGGGCCCTCTTTTGTTTGTTCACGCGGTACTGGTGGAGGGAGCCAGGACGGCTACCAGATGCCTTTCGGGGGCTTTCTCAGGTTGGCGGCGAGGGCGTTCTTCAGGTCGGTCTTGGCCGGTTCCGTCAGGGGGCCCAGCACACACACCGGTACCCACGTGTCTCGAGAGGTGTGGGGCTGGCGGTTGCAGGCTTCCGGCGTGTCTTGCTCGAGGGGCCATCCAGCAGGGGGCCCGGATTTCCTGTGGGCGTCCGGGGACCACCAGTGGAGCTGGAGGTGGAGGGCGAGGGGTGCGCGATTATTGATCTTTTCCGAGGTGTGGTGGATGGAGATCTTGTTGATCGAGGTCCGGGCAAAGTGCTGTTTGCCGTAGGTGTCGCTGGCGGTGAGGCCGCTGGTGTCGAGGGTCAGGGTTCTTGCGGGTATGGCACTTTTCTCTTTGTCGGCCGGAATCATGTCGCCGCACAGGACGGCCCCGCTCACCAGGAAGATCAGGCCGGTGACGTAGGCCCAGGCCGGGTCGTCTTTCGCTGAGCCTTCGATCGCCATGTAGAGGACCGCGAACGCGGCTGCGAGAAGCAGGCCTCCGGGGATTGCGAGCCCGTTCTTGGTGAACGTTTTTGGGTCCTCGTCCCCGGTCCACGAGACGGTGTAGGCCGGCGTTTGCGGGGGTGGGGCGTGGTGGGTGGAGGGTGTGTCCCCGTCCTTCTTGCCGTCATGGAAGGTCCCTCCGGGCGGGGGAGACGATCCCCCTCCCGAGGCTGTGTCCTGCGTTGACTCACCGGAAACGGTCGCTTCCGCCTGCGGTTCCGAGCCCGGGGTGGCCGTGCCTTCCTCTTCGATGAGGTGGTTGTTCTGGCGGCGCAGGACCTTGACCTCGTGCTGGATGAGGTCGACTTGTTTCTGCAGCGCGGTGAGCTCGGCTTCGAGCTGGAGGGTGTAGGTCTGGGCGTGCTGGGGGGTGTTGTCCTGGCCGGCGACCCGCTCCTCGAGGGCGCGACGTTCCTTCTCCGAGTGGCGCGCCTGGTGCAAGGCCTGCTTCAGCTGGTTGGCGAGCTGGTCGGCGTGTTCCTGGAGCGCGGCCAGTTCTGCTTCTCCAGCGTTCTTCTCCGCCTGTACCCGTGCGAGCTCTTCCTTGAGGTAGGCCAGCTGCACAGCCGGGGAACGGCTGGCCTGGTGGGCGAGCCCGCACAGCTCATCGAGCCTTGCCCGCACCTCCGCCCCGAGCGGCCGGCCTCTCTGGGCGAGGAACTTGTCCAGGGCCGCGATGAAGCTCCGTGGGGCGATGCGTTCACCGTGGATGTACCGGGACAAGGCGGCTGGGGAGATATGCACCGAATCGGCGATCTCCTTCTGGGTGCCACCCCGCCCGGTGAAGCCGTGCACCGCGGCACACAAAGCGGTCGCGTACGCGGCCGCCTCCGGCCCGATGCCTTTCGCTGTACCCATCCGCGTCTGTCCCCCTGTCGACCACGCCCGCGTCCGCATGCGCGCGGGACGCGGGCTCTTGATTGTCACGTACACCCGCAGCGCTGTGCGGGGCTTCGGCCATCACGGGCCACGGCCCGCGGCAGCGAGCTCAGCGATGCGCGTCGAGGCCACAGCGCGGCTCGCCCGGAGGGACATAGGAGCAGCCCCTGGTCGGTCCTTCCGGGAGGTTGCGTCATGCCGGAGGACCAGGACGCGTGCCACTGCGGTGGGTGCGGCGCAGGAGGCGGTGTGCGCGGTGGTTGGTCCACCAGGTGAGGCGGTCGGGGGAGTCCTGCGGGAAGAGCGTCTGCACGGACGTCGCGGCCAGGGTCAGGACCAGACAGATCACCACGCCCCACCACGGGGCGCCGGCCATCGCGGTCGCGAGACCGCTGACGGCGGTGACCGACGCGGGCACCAGGTTCGGGGACACAGCCATGATCTGACCTCACTCACGTCATCAGCGTCCGCCCAGCGCGTTCGCTGATCACAGAGTTGAGCCAGGGCCGGTGATGCGGGAGAGGGAACAGCCCGTTCCCGGCCGTCGTCAACACCCAAAGAGCAGTTGCCAGGCGCCCGGGGCGGGGTTCCGTCGCCGGTGCCAGACACCAGCCGCCCGCCCCGGGCTTCGACACCCTGGCACACGGGACCAGCACCCGCTGAACGAGCCCGCTGACAGGTACCCGACCAGGTTGTGAAGTGCTGCGATGCTTGCGCCCGCGGCTGCTATCCCCGTGGCGATGGCCGTGGGCGCGGACTTCTCGAAGAGAGGAACACGAGCCCTCCCCTGATCACGCCGATGAAGCCGGCTGCCAGGAGATGACGGTGGCGCGCGTTGACAGGAGCGGCGGTGTTCCGGACGGCAGCCTGACATCTCAGAGGGCTAGGGTCCGTCTTCAAATCGATCTTGCCCAGAGCAGGAGTGATGCGAGTGTGACCGCCGCTTCGTAGGAGGTGGCGGTCTTCTCGTAGCGGGTGGCGATGCCTCGGAAGCCTTTCAGCTGGTTGAAGCAGCGTTCGACCGTGTTGCGGCGGCGGTAGATCTCGCTGTCGAATCCTGTCGGTCGGCCACCTCGCCGGCCTCGGTTCCGGCGGTGCCGTTTCTGGTCATTCTTCTCCGGAATGGTGGATCCGATTCCACGTCGGCGCAGGTAGGCGCGGAACCCGCGTGAGCTGTAGGCCTTGTCGGCGATCACGTGGTCCGGTCGGCAGCGGGGCCGGCCCAGGCCGGTGCGGGGTACTCGGATGCGTTCGAGCAGGGGGCGTGCGCAGATGCCGTCGTGTCGTTGGCCGGGGGTCAGCAGGATGGCCAGGGGCCGGCCTCGGCCGTCGCAGGCGAGGTGGATTTTGGTGGTCAGGCCTCCTCGGGATCGACCGAGGGCGTGATCGTCCGGTTCGTCCGTCTGGTGCTTCCCCCTTTTCGGCCGGTGGCGGCGGCGTGCTGGTGGGCTCGGACGATGGTGGAGTCGATCTGCACCAGCCAGTCGATGTCGCCGGCGGCGTCGGCCCGGGCTTGGACCTGCTGCAGGGCCCGGGTGAATACGCCGTCGATGGCATAGCGGCGGAAGCGGGTGTAGACCGTCTTCCACGGACCGTAGCGTTCCGGCAGGTCACGCCAGGAAACCCCGGTCCGGATCTTGTAGACCATCCCGTTGATGACCCGGCGGTCCTCCGCCCGAGGCCGGCCCCTGACAGCACTGGGTATGAGCGGGGCCAGCAACTCCCACTCTGTATCCGACAGTTCGTGGCGACGTATCACCACACCATGATCCAACACGCAAACGATCTTTTGAAGACGGACCCTAGTGCCGCATCAGGCAACGTTTGCGCTGTTGTCGGTCGGCGGTGCCAGCGCGTGCTGAGTAGCGCAGTTACTCGGCGTCGAGCTGGTGGTCGGCCCAGACGTAGCTTTCGGGCAGCAGGTCGGTGATGGGGACGGCTCGGAGGCGATCGCCTTCGCCGACGATGACCTTGAGGGCGGGGAAGTAGTCGAGGAGGACCTGGCGACACCGGCCGCATGGGGGGACCACCCCTCGGTCGCGGTCGCCCACCGCGACGATCGTGTTCAGCTCGTAGGCGCCCTGGGCGGCTGCCGTGCCGATGAGGACCAGCTCTGCGCAGGGTCCCCCCGTGAAGTGGTAGGCGTTCACGGCGGTGACGATCCGGCCGTCCTGGGCGCGGGCCGCGGCTGCCATGGTGTGGTTGTCGCCCCGGCAGCGAGTGCGAGCAACGTGCGCCGCTGCCTGGATGAGCTCGTGATCGACGGGATGGGGCTGCGTGGTCATTTCTCTGCCTTCGTCAGGTGTCACGCGACGTTGACCCGAGTGACGAGGGAGCGCAAGCGAATATCGGCAGTGTGCCTGTTCCGCCAGATGATGTAGCGGCGGATCATGCTGCCCTGCTCCTTGTGGCCGGCGTGGTCGGTGCCGTCCAGCGTGAAGTAGCGCAGAGCGGTGAACTGGGCCTCGATCCGGTTCAGCCATGAGGAGTTGGTCGGGGTGTAGGCGATCTCGACGTTGTTCGCGGTGGCCCAGGCCTCGACCCGCTGGCACTTCTTCGTGGTCAGGTGCGGGGAGAACTCACCAGAAAGTCCACCAACTTGGTCAGACTCCAAGTCGAAAAAGGCAGGTCGTGCTCGGTCGGCTTTGACTTCGCGATCTTCTTGATCTCGCGGCGCTCGGGCAGCGTGAAGGTCTTGGGCCGGCCGCCCTTGTACTTCGGATACAACGAGTCGAAGCCGTCGGCGTTGAGGTTATGGATCACATCCCGGACCCGGTCCGCGCTGGTGAAGGTGACCTCGGCGATCTTCGCCACCGGCATGCCCTGGGTGGACAGCAGGACCACCTGGGCACGCCGCCAGGTCACCACCGACCCGGTGCCCCGGCGGATGATCCGAAGCAGCCGCACGCCTTCGTCATCGTCTATCTCGCGTACACGTACTCGCTGAGCACGGGGTTGCGCGGCTAACCCCCGCCTCCTCGATCGTGCTGCCACCACCCCGCACCACCCGTTCGTCAAGCGCTCGCGAATCCCCTCCGACGCTCCGTCACCGGCCCCCAGGCCGGGCCCGGAACGGATTCTCGCGAGCTATTGAATGCCCGTCGGCCGGTGTGGACTGTTGACCTCGCGCTCCACCGGAGCTCCCGACAGAGAAGAGTGAGCTTGCTCTTTAACCTTTGGCGGAGCCTCAGTGACACCGGTAAGTTCTCCGCGGTGACCTTGATGGAGACGCAGGGACTCACGTCGATGACCGACGAGGCGCAGATACGTTGGATGGCGCTGGGGGACACGACTCGGCAGCCGGCCGTGATCCTGCTCCATGGCGGTCCGGGGCTGCCGGACTATCTGGGCGATGTCGCCCCCATGATCGCGGACCTCGCGCCCGTGTACCGGTACGACCAGCGTGGCACGGGTAAATCCCCGTGGCTGGGGCGCCATTCCTTCGCCCGGCATGTTGACGATCTCGCCGAGCTGCTCAACGCATGGGACGTGCCCAAGGCCGTTTTGATCGGGCACTCCTACGGCACCAACCTGGCGAGCCGGTTCTGTCTGACGCATCCTGACCGGGTTGCCGCGATGCTGCTGATGTGCGGGCCATTCGTCGGTGATTGGCGTACCGGGGACCGCGCGGAGCGCGGCCGCCGCATGTCCGCAGCACAGCAGGAGCAGCTCCGCGCCTTGGAGGAGTTGCCACACCGCACAGAGGAGCAGGAGGTCGAGCTGCTCACCCTGGCCTGGTTCACCGACCACGCCGATCCCGAACGGGGGTGGCACTGGGCCGCGCAGGGTGCCCGGCGGCGTCGCCCCGTCAACTGGGCTATGAACAGCCAGCTCGGCAAGGAAGGCCGCGCGGACCCGCTCGGTGAGCGTCTTGCCGAGCTGCGCGCATGCTTGCCCGCTCGGGCGGAGCTCCTCGGTGGGGCCGATGACCCCCGTCCTGTGTCGGCGCTTGAAGCACTCGCGCTCAGGCTCGATCTCCCGCTGACCCGTGTCGACGACGCTGGGCACGAGCCCTGGTTGGAGCAGCCCAACACCGTGCGTGCGCACCTTCGACGCTTCGTGCAAGGCGCGGTGGGCTCATAGGGCTTTGACCGGATAGCCGGCCGGCCTCATCCCCGGCTGTCGGCACCGTGGCAGGGCCGGTGTCGAAATGGTCCTCGAACTAGGCCGCTCACCTGGGTGTTCGCCGGACGCTGAGGCGGCCTTCATCTGATCATGTGCTCCGACCAAGGACACACGTGACCACGACGAAGGCCGTTGAAGGTGAGTTTGCTGCTTGATCACGTTCCGGGGGAGGCGTTCGCGAAAGCGTCACGCTTCCGGGAGGACTTAGACCGTGTCCTACATGGTCAGTTGGCAGTTGTGCTGGGTATGGGGAGTGGACGGTGGGGATGGATCGTTCCGGACGGACTCTGGGAGATAGCGGGGCCGTTGCTGCCGCCGGCCCGAGTTCGCCCGCAGGGCGGCGGGGTCGCGAACATCGATGACGAGGCAGTCTTCGCGGCGATCATCTACGTGCTGGTCAGCGGGTGCGCTTGGCGAGCCTTGCCCCCGTGCTTCGGGGCGTCGAAGTCGACGGTGCACCGTCGCTTCGTCATCTGGTCGAGAGCCGGGGTGTGGGGCCGGCTGCATCAGAAAATTCTCCAGCTCCTGGACGAACAGAACCTGATCGACCTGTCCCGGGCGGTCCTGGACTCCGCACATATCCGCGCTAAAAAAGGGGCGAACTTGCAGGTCCGAGCCCCGTGGACCGGGGCAAGCCAGGTTCCAAGATGCACGTCCTGTCCGACGCGGACGGACTGCCCCTACGCGTCGGACTCTCCGCGGCCAACACCCACGACAGCCAGGCCCTGAAGCCGATGCTGTCCCATTTCCACATGGGACACGAATCCCACGCGACGGAATCCAAGCCCCGCCGGCTTCACGCAGACAAGGCGTACGACATCCCCCACCTGCGGCGATGGCTCTGGGGCAAGCACATCGGGGTCCGCATCGCACGCAAAGGCATCGACTCCAGCGAGCGGCTCGGCCGGCGCAGGTGGGTCATCGAACGCACGATGTCCTGGCTGACCGGCTACCGCCGACTCAACCACCGCTACGAACGGAAACCAGGCAACTACCTGGCCTTTCTCGGACTGGCAGCAGCTCTCTGCTGCTACAAACGATTCCTCAAACTGACCATGTAGGACACGGTCTTATTCGACTGCCTGACCGCGCGCGGGGGACGAACTGTTCGACCTCGCCGACGCGTTGCTGTGCGCGGACGGACCGGTGACGGCGCCGGTCGACCTGACGCTGGTGGCTGAGCACCGGCGCGGACACGGCGCGATGTACGACGCGCTCAACAGCGGAAACGTGGACGCACCCCGGCTACGGCAGGTGCTGGCCGGCCTGCCCATGCCGCCGACGGCCGCCTGGTCCTCGCGGTCGACGTCAGCAACTGGCTCCGCCCGGACGCGCCGACCAGCGCGGATCGTCTGTTCTGTCACGTCTACGGCCGCAGCGGACGGTCCTCGGACCAGTTCGTGCCCGGCTGGCCGTACTCGTTCGTCGCGGCCCTGGAATCCGGCCGGACGTCGTGGTGCCAGCTCCTGGACGCCGTGCGTCTCGGGCCGGACGACGACGTCGCCGAGGCCACCGCCGCCCAGGCCCGCCGGGTGGTCGTGGATCTGATAGAGATGGGCCGCTGGCACGCGGGTGACCGCGACATCCTGATCGTCTTCGACGCCGGCTACGACGCCCCGCGCATGGCCCACCTCCTCGACGGCCTCCCGGTCGAGGTCCTGGGACGGATGCGCTCCGACCGCGTCATGCGACGGCCGACGCCCTCACTCAAGGAGTACGCCCTGTCCTATCCCCATGGCGGGCGACCGCCGAAGCACGGCAAGGAGTTCCGCTTCGCCAAGCCGGAGACCTGGGGCGAGCCGGATGCGGCGACGGTCCAGGTCACCGACCGGTACGGCACCGCCCGCGCGATGGCCTGGGACCGCATCCACCCGAGGCTGACCACTCGCTCCGCATGGATCGACCACACCGGTGAACTCCCCATCATCGAAGGCACGTTGATCCGCCTCCAGGTCGACCGCCTGCCCGGTGGTGGAGACCCGCTGCCCCTCTGGCTGTGGTCGTCGGCCACCGGGTGGCTGTGGTCGTCGGCCACCGGGCTGAGCAGCGAGGACGTCGACGTCCGCTGGCAGGCGTTCCTGCGCAGGTTCGACATCGAGCACACCTTCCGGCTGATGAAACAGACCCTCGGCTGGACCCGGCCGAAACTCCGCACCCCGGAGGCCGGAGACCGCTGGACGTGGCTGATCATCGCCGCCCACACCCAGCTCCGGCTCACCCGCGAAGCCGCGGCAGACCTCCGCCGCCCCTGGGAGAAGCCGGCCGAGCCCGCACGGCTTACCCCGGCCCGAGTCCGCCGAGGGTTTCGGAACCTCCGCCCGCACCTGCACTGTCCGGCCAGTGCCCCGAAACCCTCAACACCTGGGCCAGGAAGGCCACTTGGTTCGAAGAACCGCCGCCCCACGACCCACCTTGACGTCGGGAAAACGACCAAGCGCCCTGAGAGCATCATCGAGCGCAACAGCCTCAGAGGTTAAAAGACAAGCTAGGGCCTGTTGCGAAAGCCTCGGGCGACAAGAGCCGCGTGCTGGGGCTCTCACGGTGTGCGCTTCTACTGCGGTCGCATCAGGTGCAGATCGTCACCCCATGCGTCCAGCACCGCGCCGTGTCCGGCCCGCCGGGTCACTGCCTCGACCTGGGCGAAGAGACGACGCTGCGTGGACACGTCCCCCGTGCCTGAGATGTGGTCCGCAGCGTCGAGTAGCGACCCGGTGTCCCAGCCGGGCAGCGGAAATCGGGCAAGCTCCCATTCCAGATACTTGTTGTAAGGGCGGGGACGACGGTCTAGAGCGAAGAGCAACTCCAGCAGGAATCGGACGCTCTCGGCGGCGTCGAGACGGGCCGCGAGGGCGGCTCCGTCGCGGTCGTTCTTGACCGCGCGATAGAGGGAGTTGGCGTAGGCATCGAGCCATTCGCCCGCCTCCCGAAAGGCTTCACCGGCAGCAAGCCGTGCCTTGCTGGCCAGGATCCGAGCGATGATTCCGTCGAGCCGGTCGAGCACAATCCGGGCGCGGGCGAGGGCGTACCGCTCGAAGCCGGGCATTCCGACTGCGCGGAATTCACTGAGGGAGAGGATGACGAGGTCGAGTTCTGGGGTGCGGTGCCCCGTGAACCGGGTGAGATCCGTCGTCGCACCATCGGCAAGGACGACGTATAGGTCGTGGTCGGAGTGCTCGGTGGTCATGCCCTCGTGGGCCCGGGAACCCTTGAGGACAAGGCCGACGACAGCTGAGTCAGCGGATGCGAGCTCGACAAACGCGTCATAGGCGAGGGGCTTCTGAGCAGTCACGGGTGATCTCCGGTGTTGTGGTGACGGGTATGCCATCCGACGGCCCCGACTCATCGGGGTCGCCCGCACCGTCTGCGGCGGCGCTTGGCCGCCGCCCGGAAGATCAACGCACGTGCTGACTCTATAGCCCGGCCCGCTGAGCGGTCTCGCATTCGGTCGGGAGCGCGGGCGCGAGCGGAGATGTCGTGGAAGATTCAGCCGCAGCGCTCCTCCTCGGTGGCCTTGCTGCACCGTGGCGGCTGCGCTACCTACCCCGACCAGGTGGGGCTGATCTCCTGGGAAGACGCGATGGTCGCCCTGGCCGAGCCGGACATCGAGCCGTGCGAGGTCTGCCGGCCGGACACGGGAGTGCGGGGCTGAACCGACCCGCCGCCCGCGCCCTGCCATGGTCTACGCCGCCACGTACGTATGCGCGCGCCCACCTCGCCACTGAACCCACTCGGGCCGGTCCAGCAGCTGCTCGGCGTCCGGGAGCCCGGCCCGCCGCAGGAACTCGATGACGTCGTGGTCGTCGTAGGCGAGTCCGGCGATCTACCCGCGGATGGTGACTCGCCGGCCGCCGGTGGGGGAGAGGCGGTGAATGACTATCGGCGCGCTCATCTCTCCAGGGTGCGACTGCCCGCCGGTCGCAGCATGCCGGGCAGCTCCCGGAGTCGCGCCCCGTCCCGGGGCGTCGTACACCGGATACATGAGCGAGGAAAAGACGTCGTGGCATCCGGGCGAGGTTGTGCCGGAGAGCGGGATCTACGAGTGTGACTGCGGTGCGCGCCACCACTGGAGTACCGACGTGAAGGGGCACCGTTTCCCGCCCCTCCCGGAGGGCTGCTCGGGGGCCGCGTGGACGCTTCGGACGGATGCGCACCCCGACTCCTGACACCAGGCACCTGACCAACCGGGAGGGAGCCTTTCGTGGTTCTGAGGCCGCCGGTGGAGCCGATGCTCGCGCAGGCCCGCGAGACCCTCCCACCCCTCGCCGGCGTCCCCGGCGGGATGGCGGTGCAGCCCAAGTTCGACGGCTTCCGGGCACTGCTCTACACCCCGCTCCGCGCGGGTGACCCGGTGTTGTTGCAGACCCGGCGCGGGGCCCTGGTCCAGGACCGCTTCCCCGACCTTGCCGCCGCCGCGCGCACCCTTCCGGCCGGTCTCGTCCTCGACGGCGAGCTCGCCGTCCTCGACCCCCACGGGCAGCTCAGCTTCACCGCCTTGCAGCGCCGCGCGACCGCCGGCCGCAATGCTCGAGTCCTGGCGGCCGAGATGCCCGCCCACTTCATCGCGTTCGACGTGCTGCAGAGCGACGGCCAGGAGCTCCTGGACGAGCCGTTCGCACGCCGCCGCGAGGTCCTGGAGGACCTGTTCACCTCGTACCGGCTGGCGCCCCCGTGGACGCTGTGCCCGTCGACCACGGATCCGGCGATCGCGGATGAGTGGCTGTACGAGTGGACCGACGTCCCCGGCGTGGAAGGTGTGGTGGTCAAGAGCCTGACTGGCCGCTACCGGCCGGGCGTGCGCGGCTGGACCAAGGTCCGCCGCAGGAACACCACCGAAGCACTCATCGGGGGCGTCACCGGCACTCTGCGCCGCCCCCAGGTCTTGCTGCTGGGCCGCTACGACACCACCGGCCGCCTACGACTGGTCGGCAAGACCGTCCCGCTGAAGCCCGGCCCGGCCCGGGACCTCGCCGGCCACCTCACCGCGGCCGGCCCCGACCACCCGTGGACCGGTGTCCGCTTCACCGCGTCCTGGAACAGCCGCACCCCACTGGAGCCGGCCCTGGTGGCCCCCGTGCTCGTTGCGGAGTTCAGCGCCGACGTGTCACAGGATGACGGCGTGTGGCGCCACCCGCTGCGCTACGAACGGCTCCGCCTAGACGCCACCGAAGCCGATGTCCCGCCGGTCGGCGACAGGCAGTAGGGAGCGCACCGGTTACGGCGTCTAGTGGCTCGTCACGCAACCTTGGCTGGGTAATCGACCCGTTGCTCGGCGGCCAGCAGACTGTCCCCAAGTTCTGATCTGGAAGAAGTCGTGGAACGTCGACCGAGTGTGTTCGTCCGGCCAGTGAGTGTGAAGGAGAGCATTCCGCTGCAACGGATCAGCGTCCACCCGGCTGGCCCGGACTTACCACCTTGACCTCAACCTGACTTGAGTTTCTACGGTGTCCTCACCAGCGATCTTCCGTAGGGGGCACCACACATGACGTCCCAGCACATCTCCGATGCCGAGCTCGCCGCACAGCCAGCCGCGTACTGGACCGGAGTGGCCTACGAGGCCCTCATCGCGTTTACCCGAGCCCAGCAGGCCGGACTCAGCTTCACTCAGCCCCAGTTCTGGCTGTTGCGCAACCTGTCGAAGAACGACATCTCCCCTGATGGCCACGGCGTGGCCATTCCCGAACTCCAGCAGGCCATGAACACTTACCTCAGGCCCGAGGACGACCTGGCGGCCGAAGCGGAGGTCCTACTGGGACGCGGCTGGCTCACCCGCGACGCTGAGGGACGGCTGTGGATCACCGCGGCCGGCGATGAGGCTCGTGCCAATCTCAAGCAACACGCCCCGGCCATCCGTGACCGCATCCACCAGGGGATCAACGACGCCGACTATGTCACTGCCTTGAAGGTCCTACGGCAGATGATCCGGAACACCGGCAGCCCCCTGGCCTAAGGGCTCGTCACGGAGCCTTGGCCGGGTAGTCGGTCCAGGAACGGATCGATGAGTCCGGCGCGAAGGTCGTCTTCGGTTCGGCATGGCCGTTGCGCCAGCTGACGTAGGCGCCGATCGCCGCGTTCTGCTCTTCGTGGCTTCGGTGGTCGGTACCGTTCAGGGCGAAGTAGCGCAGGGCAGCGAACTCGGACTCGATCCAGTTCAGCCAGGACCCGTAGGTCCGCAGGAAGACCAGCTCGACGTCGTTGTCAGCGGTCCAGGCCCGCACCACCCGAGGGGGTCGGGCCGCCGGTCCGTCATCTGGCTCTGTTCACGCGTTTCGACAGCGGTTGTTCACCATCTCGGGAGGCAGCCAGATCAGCTCTTGCGCGATGTTCACGAGAACGGGAGGCACTCTCATGAACCTTCCCGTCGGCATGGTCGTGATACGCGCCCGCTGGCCGCGCGCCGGAGTCAGCGCGGGCCCCCTAGGCTGGTCTGATGTTCGATCGCTTGGAGATCAGGGTGTTGCCGTCGGGACCTCGGTTCCCTGCCCAGTTGCGGTTCTGGGTCAACGGCGAGGACGTGGTTGAAGAGACGGTCGGTGAAGGTGGCCGCGGACCGTACGCGGCTGATGCACTGCCAGCCGGCCACCCCAGCCCTCTCCGGGCGACCGGCGAGGCTCGTCTCCTGGAGGTGGGGGGACCGGACTGCACGGGTGGCTGCTGCGGCTTCCTGACCGTGGTCGTGCAGCGGTGCGGGGAGATCGTGCAGTGGTCGGACTGGGAGGTTCCGTGGGGGGCGCACACCGAGATGCCCTCTCCCCCGCCGGAACTCCACTTCGATGCGAGTCAGTACGACGCCGAAGTGACTCGTGCTGAGGCCGACCGTTGGTGGCAGGCGTACTCGTAGCTCAGCACAGCGCGACCCCGCCCGGCTGGGGCTCTACCGGCCTCGCTTCCTTGGTTAACGGGTAACGCCCCAGCAGGCTCAGGTGCTGTCGAGACTCGGGTTCTGGCTCACTTTCCGTGGAGCATGCACGCTGAGTAACGGTTGTCGGACAAGGGGGCCTTGGGGAAGTTGCCCGGAATTGGCCCGTCCCGGGTGCAGTGTGGCTGACAGTTCGGCTCGTGGAAGAAATGGTGCTCCGGCTGGAGGAGTTACTGTTCCCGTCGATCGCCGACGTGACGGTCCTGTCCGTCGCGTGAACGACGAGGCGGTACACATAGAGGCCCGAAGCACGGTGCCCGGGGCCATCTGCCCCGGGTGCGGGATCTGGTCACGGCGGATTCACAGCTCTTACCTGCGATTTCCCGCTGATGTGCCCAGTGGAGGCCGGCGGGTCGCTCTCTGTTTGCGCGTCCGCAGGTTCCTCTGCCCGGTCATCTCGTGCGGACGGCGGACCTTCGCCGAACAGCTGCCAGGCTTGACCCGCCGGTACGGTCGGCGGACCGAGCGGCTGCGGTCGACGCTGGCCGCGGTCGGCCTCGCGCTCGCCGGTCGGGCCGGCGCCCGCCTGGCGCGCGTCTTCGGCGTGTCAGTGAGCCGCAGCACGGTGCTGCGGCTGGTCGAAGCGTTACCTGACCCCGAAGTTCCAGCCCCGCGGGTGGTCGGCGTCGATGAGTACGCGACCCGCAAAGGGCGTCACTACGGGACTGTCCTGGTCGACGTCGAAAGTCGGCGTCCCGTGGACCTGCTGCCCGACCGGGAAGCATCCAGCCTGGCAGCTTGGCTCGCGAAGCGGCCGGGGGTGGAGGTGGTCTGCCGTGATCGGGCACCATTCTTCGCCGAAGGTGCCACGGCCGGGGCACCGCAGGCGGTGCAGGTCGCGGACAGGTGGCATCTTTGGCACAACCTGAGCGAGGCCGCCGAGCGGTGCGTCGCAGACCACCGCGGCTGCCTGCAGGTCCTGGCGCCAGATTCAGCCCAGCCTGCCCCTGAGCCGGAGAAGTTCGAAGACCTCTCCGGCTCGCCCTGGCCGAGGGGACACCGCTTCGCTGACCGCACCCGTGTCAACCAAGCGACCGTCCACGAATTGCTGGCAACCGGGCTCAGTCGGAGGGCGATTGACCGCCAACTCCGTATGACCTACCGCACTGTCAAGCTCTTCGCCGACGCAGCCACCCCGGAAGAATTGTTCCAAGGGCCATGGCAGGGCCGGCCGTCCAAAATCGATGCCTTCAAGCCCTACCTGGATGACCGCTGGAACCAGGGCTGCACGAACGCCTGGAGAGTGTGGGAGGAGATCGTGCCGCTCGGCTATCAGGGCAGCTACCAGCGGGTTCGCGCCTATTTCCGAGAGAAGCGGCTCTCGCCAAGCCCCGTCACGGCTCGGCCACCCTCACCCCGGGTCGTCGCCGGATGGATCCTTCGTCGGCCGGAGAGCCTCACCGAGAGCGAGCACCTTCGGCTCGGACCGATTGTGGTCGTCTGGGACAATCTCAACACCCACCTGGCCGCGGGGCTGAAGCGGTACGAGGCCGAACACGACTGGCTCACCACCGTCCGGCTTCCGCCGTACGCACCCGACCTGAATCCCGTCGAGGCTGTCTGGTCACTCGTGCGCAGAGCAATGGCCAACACCGCTTTCACCACACCCGACGACCTCGACCGCAAGCTCCGCAGCGAGTTACGCAGGATCCAACTCCGACCCCGCCTCATCGACGGCTGTCTCACCGCCACAAGACTGGCCATCAACCCACCGACCCCGCCTTGAAAACCTCAGTAACCGGATCCGCGCTCCAGGACAAGGTCTGGGCGCATGGCCCGGGCAATGAGCCCTGGGAGGTGTACGTCGTCAAGGCCGACGCCGGCACCTTCGGCGAGAGCGCGGAGGCGCCCCGGACGCCTGCTGCACCACCGACGAGTAGGCCATCGAGTCCGGCCGAGGCGAAGGCCGCCGCCGGCTGCGCGTGCGGCAGCTGAGGAAGTGGTGGAGATGAGCCGACGACGCGACCGGGCGCCGCGTCGTCGACCACGCCTTACGCGTTCGGGTCCCAGGCGAAGAGCCGCTCGAAGATGGCCCGGTCGCCGTCAATCTTCACCGAGTCCAGCGGGGCGCGTCCATAGAACCACAGGGCCAGCTCAGCGGCCGTGCCCTGGGCGGAGGCGTCGGCCTGGGCCTCGCCCTCGCCAGCAGCCGGGAGGCGGACGGCGCGGGCGCCGTCCGCCTCGACGGTGAAGCGCCAGGAGCGGCCCTCGGTGGCGTGGTAGTCGACGACGGCCGGCTCGTGCGGCCAGACGCCCGACCACGCGCAGCAGGTGAACAGGAACTCCTCGACGCCGTCCAGCGCCACCTCCGCCCGCAGCGGCTGCGCGGCGCCCACGGTGAGCTGGGCGTCATAGGTGTGCATCGCGATCTCCTGAAGCTGGTGCCGGGCGACGGCACCGCTGGTCCGCGGCGACTGCGAGGCGCCCCACCACGTCCAGCACTCGGCGTCCGGGCCGACCTCCCGCAGGGTGTCCAGCAGCTCCTGCGTCGACGCGGCCAGCCAGGCCACCAACGCCCCGCGCTCCCGGGGCGCCTGCGCCTCGGCGCGCGCCGCCACGGCCTCGGCCGGCGGGCCGTCGGCCGGACCGGCCTCGACGACGGCGGCCCAGAACGGGCGGCCCGAGCCCAGGTGCCGCGCCAGGTCGAACAGCGTCCACTCTGGACAGGTCGGCACCTGCGCGTCCAGGCTGGGAGCGGCGGCGATCGCGGCCCGAAAGGCCGTCGCCCGCTCGTCGATGAGCCGCAGCAAGTCAGGGAAGCCCAGAGTGTTTTGCACGCTGGATGTCTATCACTGCGCCCCGTGCGACCGCACGCGGATTTTCACAGCCGACGCGGCGGGCGCGCGGCACGGGCCGCGCACCCTCGTATGGCGCGGTGCCCTGCTCTCATGCACAGCATCGGTCGAAGTCGCCCGACTGGGGATTTCCGTTCGACCAACACCCTCGGCATCGGAACAACAACAAAGCCACTGATCTCTGAGACAACCCCTAGGCACGACACAGGCCAGTTCGCGGCGAGCCGAGCGATCCAGCCCTTGCCTGCAACGAGGCCGAGGCGCTGCCACGGCCTGCCGGCGGGCGGCCCGCGGAAAACGGGTTGCTCGCGGGCCGTGGCCTCGATCATGATCGCCTGCATGGACCTGTAACGGCTGCCACGTAGCAAAGCCAATCTGTCGCGCGGTTGACCCCGGAGCCTGACGACTCGGCCCTGAGGCGATGACTCGCGCCCTCGTGTGCATCCGTCATATTCCAGGAGCCGCAGCCTCGCCTGCGAGAGCTCCTGGTCAGTCCTGAAAGCAACCACATCCATGAATACTGACCGCAAGGCCCTGTGGGCCGTGCGTGAGTCCGCGCTGCCCACCGTCGTACGCCCCTGCCCGGACTGCTCCGGCAGCCGGCACCGTCCCTCGGGCAAGGTCCGTGTCAACGCGAGCGGCAAACTCCTCGACGTCTGGCTTCTCCTGAGCTGTGCGGGGTGCGACCGGACCTCGAAGGTGCCCGTCCACGAGCGCGTCCACGTCTCGTCGCTGGAGCCCGCTCGCCTGGTGGCGTACGAGAACAATGACCCAGCCCTCGTGCGGGAGCTGACAATAAGTCAGTCGCTGTCCGCGAAGAACGGATACCGTCTTGACTGGACCGGAACGTGGGAGGTGGAGACCCGCACGCCCCTCTACGCCATCGACGACCCGGCTCCGCTCAAGGTCCTGGTCAGCTTCGAGCTGCCCGCGCCGGTCCGGGTCGAACGACTGCTCATGCTCGGGCTCGGTCTCAGCCGCAGTGGGGTACGACGCATGGTCGGGGACGGGCGTATCCACCTGCCGCTGGCCCTGGACGCCAAGGCGCATCGTGACTTCGAGTTCACCATCCACGATCTCGGTTCCGTCGATGCTGCGAAGCACTCGAAGCTCCTTGGCGCTGAGACCGACGTGCGCACTGACCTGAGCCGCGTCGGGTTGCGCGACACTCCGCAGCACGTGTCGCGATCGGCGGCGGGAGCGTAGGAGCGGGGCAGCAGGGCCTCCTGGGCAGCCGGTTGGCGTAGACAACCTTCGAGCTGCCAGGAGGCCCTGCTCAGTGCGGCACCAGCCACAGTCGCCCGATCGAGACTCCCGTTCGACCAACACCCCACAGGATCGGAACGGCAACAGCCGCTCAAGATCCGCCGTCGCAGGTCACCTGTGCAACGCCGCGGGGCCGAGTGTGCCTTATGTGGCAGAATGCTGATTTCTCTCTGGCCAGCGAATTCTGCCCGGCCTGAAGCTGGATCTCCCCACGAAACGTCCGACGCGCAGCGGTCAGGCCCCCACCCACCGGCATACCGCAGGGATCACGAACCGTCACCGCCCGACGACAACACGAAAACCTCAGTAACAGCAGCGCGACGCCCCACAGGCCCCGGGACCTCCCCGGGGCCCTGTCCGGTGTCTGGGCACAGCGAGGCCGGACAGGGCGTAGCCGGGGCGAGCAAGGCGCAGCGAGGGGCAGGGCGCAACAGGGGCGAGCAAGGCGCAGCGAGGGGCAGGGCGCAGGGGAGGGCAAGGCGCAGCGAGGGACGGGGCGCAGCAGGGGAGAGAGGGCGGGAGTCTGACGACTCATGCGCAGCGGCCTGGCGGCCGCCGCCGGGCCTGACGGCCCGATCACTATCTGGAGTCACCGGGCCGGGGCGTTGACGTCCCGCCGCCTGTGGGGATGATCCGCTGCGCTCCTCACCCCCACAGGGCCCACCGGTCCGCTCCGCTCCCCGGCCGCGCGCTCGGCGCTCTTGGCCCCACTACCCCCTCTCACCGGGGCCGCTCCGCGCCCCCGGCGGGCTGTCCGGCCAAGCGGCCCAGCGCTCCGCGCTCGCTCGAGCGCTCCGCGCTGCCGGACAACAGCTCTCCCGCTACGCAGCAGAGCTCAACGAGGCTGACTGCTGCGGTTATTGGCCTAGCAAGGCCAGTGCCGTCAGCTGGCGGGAATTACCCGTGGTAGGTGATGTAGCCGTTGCCGTCGCGGTCGTTGGCCTTCTTGGTGTAGGAGTGGACGTCGGCGCGGGCGGCGGAGGGCTTGTACAGGTAGATGGTGTCCTTGTCGTTGTTCCAGATGAAGTTGCAGTTCTGGCGGTAGACGACGTTTTTGGCGTCGGAGTCGGTGCCGCGGTTGCCGCGGAGCTTGATGTAGTCGCCGGGCTGCAGGTTGTGGGTCGCCTTGAAGGTGAACTTGTTGCCGGCGGCGTCCTTGACTACGTAACCCTTGAGATTGACGGTCGCGGTGCGCGAGTAGTTCTTGATCGTCAGGTACTCGTTCGCGGTGTTCCCGCCGGAGCACTTGTTGGAGTCGCTGCCGGGGGCGTCGTATTGGACACCCTTGATCTTCAGGGCCGAGGAGTACTCGGCTGCCTGGGCCGGGGCGCCGGCCACGAGGCCGAGCGAGATGACCGAAGCGGCAGTTGCGGCGGCGGCCAGGGCATGACGGATACGCATGAGGAGTCCCCCTCTGTGGTGCGAATGAAGCGTCCCGGAGCATACCGAGGTTTGTGACCATCACGTGAAGAAAGATGGAGAAATTGTGTGCGGTAGCCGTTGTCGTGTTCGACCTTGCCAGGGAGTCTTCGCGCGGCGCCGCCACCACTACCGCGACCGGTCGAAGACGTCGGTGACAGAGGTCGACGGGTTCTTCGCCTCGGCGCGGATACGCAACCCCAGCGCGGGGAAAGTGCGTGTTCGCGGCAGCCGTGTGCCCTGGGGGTCTTTCTGGTCCTCGGGAGCATGGGGCGCTGCCGTCCGGTCAGCCCTCCAGTAGACAGCGCCGAGCAACCCCTGCCGCCCGACGGCGAGCGATCTGGTCGAGAACTCGTGTACCAGGAGCTTCGCCGTTCCGCAGACCCGGCCCTGGCGGGATTTCCCTCGCCGGTCAGTCCTGATGGGTGTTCCGGAGGATTGGGTCGAGGACCTGCGTGGCGTGTTCCGACTGCTCTTCGAGCCAGTTGCCGAGGTGTTCTCGTACAGCCTGTCTGACGCAGCCGCGTACGTCGGTGTTGCCCAGCAGTTCGTGCGTGGCGCCGAGGTATTCGGGGCGGTCGAGTTTCACCGATACGACTGCCGTGAGGCCTTTGGTGATCCGGTCGGCGCAGGGATCGTCGTCCGCCGCCAGCAGCCCTCGTTCACGCGCGTACGCGGTAACCGCCGCCCTCACCCCGTCCCGGAAGCCGTCCACGTGCGTGCCGCCCTGGCGAGTGGCCCGGCTGTTGGCGAAGCTGCGGATCTGCTCCTGGCCCGAACCGCTCCACAGCATGGCCACCTCCATGGTCCCCGCCATCCGTGGATCCTCGCGCTCGAAGCCGATGATGTCCGGATGGAGGACAGCCCCCGTCTCGGCGTCGAGGGCGGCCACGAAGTCCCGCACTCCGTCCGGAAACCGGAAGCTCACCGCCCGGGCCCCGCCCGCCGGGCGTTCATCGGTCAACGAGATCCCCAGGCCCCGGTTGAGGAAGGCCACTTGCCGGAAACGCTCCGCCAGCATGGCGAATGAGCACCGCGTCGTCTCGAAGATCTCGGTGTCGGGCCAGAAGGCAATGATTGTCTTGCCTCCGGTCATCGACTCCGTGGCGGCGGGCAGGGTGGCCGCGACACCCCGCGCGTACTCCTGGACCCGGCAGGTCCCCCCGCGATGCTCCTCAGCCGTCAGCCTGCTCGACAGGGCGTTGGCTACGAAGAGACCCGCATGGCCGCCATGGCTCACGTGCGCGATGTGCCGACCACCACGCTCATCGGCGGACATGCGGGTCAGCAGGGCCTCAAGACCGCGGCCGCTGGTGTCCCCGTCGGCCGCGAAGGGATCACCAGGCCCATTGTCGACGACCCGCACGCCGCCGTCGTGGGTCAGCGTGACATCGACGGAGCCCTCTCCGCGGCCGGCCAGGACACGGTTCACGGACCAGCCCACGACCTGAAGCACCACTTCGTGCAGCCCGCGTTCGCCGGTCGATCCGACCCACATACCGGGCCGTTTCCGAACGGCTTCCCGCCCCTCCAGCTCCTCGGTCCTGACAGCGTCGTACCCCATTCTTTTCCCACTCATGAAGACCCCTCCCATAGTGCCCGGCAGACCCCCGCAGCCTATGCGAGATCAAGGAAAACACCAGGTCAGAGCTATTCTGACGGAGCTGCAGGCGGGTGCGTGAGAACGTGCCGGGAAGCAACTGGCCCAGGTGCCGCACATCACGCCCAGAACATGTCCGCGGGCCCGGCGAAGCCGCGCACGACTCCCTCCCGGGCGCCCCTGAGGCCCCCAATTCCATCAAGCGACGGGTAGACGAGCGCGTGCAGCGCCTGGGCGAGAACTCGTCCGCCAGGAACTTCGTCGTTCCGTATGCGTGTCCACTCGTGGTCAGTGCCGCGAGATGGGCAAGAGCTCCTTCATGAGGGTTGCCGCGTCGGGAATCTGGGATCCCTCGACCCGATGGTTGCGGGTCAGGCCGCCCAGTCCAGTCCGAGGGTGGCGAGCTGGGCGAGCAGGAATCAGCGAGTGCCTACCATGGTTGACACTAACTGATCGAGTGTCTACCTTGGTACGCACAGGTCGGCGAAGTCGACCATCAACGCGCCGTGGAGGCACCGTGCAGACCGTCACCGCAGAAGAGGTCACCGGCATCACGCGGGAGGACGTCGTCATCGCTGAGGAGCGAACCTGGATCGACGAGTCCTACAGCCGTGGGACCACCGGCGCCGGCCAGGAAATCGTCATCATCGAGTCGGTCAACGGCGGCACCGAGTTCTTCACTGTCGACACCGAGACGGATGCCCAGCGCTGGATGCTGCACCAGATGGCAGAGAGCATGCGTGGCACGGAAGAGCCCACGACCGACATCACGTTCTCCTGGCCGGCCAACCGCCTGGACGTGGACTTCGCAGCAACACGGGCCGACTCGCGGACCGGCGCCTACTACAGCGTTGTTCGCGTCGGTGACCGCATCGAGATCGAGGAGCACGACGATGCGGAGAGCGCCCTCGTCTCTGCCACCCAGGGCGCCATCGATCTGGCCCACGCGCTCAACGAGGGCGGCGACGACGTGAAGCAGCTCGGAGCCCCGCACATCCTGGCCCGCGCCTACGAAGCGCGGGCCAGGATGTGGCGCACGATCGCAGGTGGTCGCATGCGAGCTGCCAAGCACGAAGGCATCATCGGGCGCGCCGGGCAGATCACGGCAACTGATCTCGCGGTGAACCTCGGGGGATCCCGCGCCCTCGTGAACAAGATTCTCGCCGGTGAAGACTGGATGTGAGATCACCGCAGGAAACCGGAATTGCCGGGGCGGAACGGTCCGCAGCCCGCCCCGCTGGCCGCGCGGTCGTGGGCAGCGCGGGGCACCGCCGGGACGTAAAAGGCCGGCACCCTCAGTCCGCCCACGGGGGTGAGACGGGTGGCACGGGTACCGGCCGCAAGGCAACCACCCCGAAAGGGGGCCCACCCGCAGCGTACCGCCCACCGGCCCAGGTTCAGGGCCGCTACCGTCGTTCGACACAGAGTTCTGGAGGAGCACCCCCGTGATCAGAGCAGGCCGTCACCACCTCGTGCGCACCCTGGCGGACCTCGCCGCGCAACAAGGGGTCGGCATCGACCACTACACCCGCCTCAAGCCCTACGCGGCCGGGGGTTTCCCGAAGCCGATCAGCTCGAAGGGCTCCCGTACGCGGCTGTACGACGGCGAGCAGGTCGACGCCTACCTCCTCGGCAAGCCGGTCCCCCCGCTCCCGGAGGAAGACGACGACAACGACCTCCTGGACCGCCGCGAGTGCGCGGCCCTGATCGGGGTGGCCCCGGACTCCTGGAAGACGTACAAGAACGACCCCGCCCTCACCAAGGCCCGGGTCGAGGCAGGCGGGGTCGAGCACTGGCCCCGCCGCGCGGTCCGCGCCTTCCAGGAAAGCCGCCCCGGCGACGCCGCGCCCCGGACCGGCCGGCCCCGGCACACCGGGGACCAGGTCCCGCGCGACCAGGTCCCCGCACGCGTCGCCGAGCTGCTCGACGCCGACCCCACCATCAGCGCCGCCACCGTCACCGCCCGCCTCGGTGTCCACCGCAACACCGGGCAGGACGCCCTGACCCGGCTGCGCGCCGACCGCATCGCCGACCGCATCGAGGCCGACCCGGACCTGACGCCCGCCGCGGCCGCCGCCCAACTCGGCTACCCCGCCGGACAGGCCCGCCGCGCCACCGCACGCGCCGGAACCGTCCTGCGCGCCCGCCGCGCCGCCCCGTACCTGGCCGACGTCGCCGCCGCCCTGCACCGCGCCGGCTGGACCACCACCGAGGCCGCGCCCGATGTCCAGCACCCTGGCGACGATCACGTGGTGGCCGTGCTCGTGCTCGACGCCGACCAGGCCCCGGCGGTCGCGCTCGTGTGGGACGAGCGGCACGGGTGGCGCACCGCGATCTCCCGCCGGCACCCGCTCGCCCGGGGCGCGACCGTACCGTCGGAGGGCGACGGCGTGCGCTACCTCGCCACGGGCACCACACCCTCACCCGACGCCCTGGTCGCTGCTCTCAGCGCCTCGTAACCCCGCCACACCCCGAAGGGCCCCGCCGAGCGCTCCGCGCTCACACCCGAGGGGGCCGGGCCGCCGGTCCGTCATCTGGCTCTGTTCACGCGTTTCGGTTCTGGCTCAACTTCTGTGAAACCACCCCGGCCGGGCTCGTGCCCACTCCTCAGCAAGCCTCCGGCCTGCCGGTTCCTTTCGGTCGCCGATCTCGGACGCCGAGGACCGGCTCGACTTCACAGAAGTTGTGCCAGAACCCGAGTATGGACAGCGAATGTTCACCACTGTGGGAGGCACCCGACATTCGAACAGCCTGTGACCTGGGACCCGTCAGCACGGGCGTTCAGTCCCACCAGTCGTGGCCGCTGTGCCAGCGCTGCACCCATTCCTCGAAGCCCCATGCCTGGTCGCCGGGCACCGGGATGGCGCCCACGTCCGCGATCATCCACACCTCGCCGCGGCGGGGGCCTGTGGTCAGCAGGAGCCAGAACGACGGTCCGTCCTCGGCCCCGAGAACGATGGACCCCTTGATGAATGCGGCGTTGATCCGGGGGTCCTCGGGGTCGACACCCTCGTCGTCCTCCCAGGGCCAGGCCGCTTCCAGAGGGAACGGTTCGCCCGGCTGCCGCGGGCCGAGGCCGGGCCACGTGTCGGGCAGCCAGCCGAGCGGCTGGAGACCGCCATCGCCGGCGGGACCAAGGCTGGAGCCGTTGCTGATCTCCGCGATGAACGTCCTGTACGGCTCCGGGAGAACCACCTGGTTCTCCTGCTCCCACTCCGCGACGGCTTCATGCCCGAGCGCCGGCTCACGCCACTCCGGCGGAAACGCGGAGCGCAGGAAGTCGAGAGTGGCTTCGGCGGGACGCTGATCACGTGTGTCTGTCACGACAGCATGCTGGCACAAGGGGCTGACAGCCCATCGCGGCTGCCCCACTCGCTGTGCTGCCCAGGCCATGAAAATCGAACAGAGCTGAAAGGAGGTGGCTCCCGAAGTGGTGAACATTCGCTGTCCGTACTTGGGTTCTGGCACAACTTCTGTGAAGTCGAGCCGATCCTCGGCGTCCGAGATCGGCGACTGAAAGGAACCGGCAGGCCGGAGGCTTGCTGAGGAGTGGGCACGAGCCCGGCCGGGGTGGTTTCACAGAAGTTGAGCCAGAACCCGCGTTTCGACAGCGGTTGTTCACCATCTCGGGAGGCAGCCAGATCAGCTCTGGCGCGATGTTCACGAGAACGGGAGGCACTCTCATGAACCTTCCCGTCGGCATGGTCGTGATAGGCGCCCGCTGGCCGCGCGCGCGAGTCAGCGCGGGCCCCCTAGGCTGGTCTGATGTTCGATCGCTTGGAGATCAGGGTGTTGCCGCCGGGACCTCGGTTCCCTGCCCAGTTGCGGTTCTGGGTCAACGGCGAGGACGTGGTTGAAGAGACGGTCGGTGAAGGTGGCCGCGGACCGTACGCGGCTGATGCACTGCCAGCCGGCCACCCCAGCCCTCTCCGGGCGACCGGCGAGGCTCGTCTCCTGGAACTGGGGGGACCGGACTGCACGGGTGGCTGCTGCGGCTTCCTGACCGTGGTCGTGCAGCGGTGCGGGGAGATCGTGCAGTGGTCGGACTGGGAGGTTCCGTGGGGGGCGCACACCGAGATGCCCTATCCCCCGCCGGAACTCCACTTCGATGCGAGTCAGTACGACGCCGAAGTGACTCGTGCTGAGGCCGACCGTTGGTGGCAGGCGTACTCGTAGCTCAGCACAGCGCGACCCCGCCCGGCTGGGGCTCTACCGGCCTCGCTTCCTTGGTCAACGGGTAACGCCCCAGCAGGCTCAGGTGCTGTCGAGACTTCGTGGACAGAGCCAGCCAGCCATCGAACTCGACGCCAGCCTCCCAGCGGTCTACGCCGCCGCGTATTGGTGCGCACGTCCGCCCCGCCACTCCACCCACTCCGGCTGGTCCAGCAACTGCTCCGCGTCCGGGAGCCCGGCCCGGCGCAGGAACTCGACGACGTCCTGGTCGTCGTAGGCGAGCCCGGCGATCTGTCCTCGGATGGTGACCCGCCGGCCACCAGTGGGGGAGAGGCGGTGGATGACTATCGGCGTGCTCATCTCTCCAGGGTGCGACTCGTCGTCAGCCGCGGCATGCCGGGCGCGGCACGCAGGCGTCCGGATGCTCCTCAGAACACTCCTGCGCCCACTCCGGAGGAACGGGGCGCAGCAGGGTACGGAGGGCGCGGCGACACCGTGGCTGAGCGGGCGCAGCAAGGCACGAAGGGCGGTGGGAGCCTGACGGCTCGGGCGCACCGGGCCTAACGGCACGTTCACTCTTTGAGTGGGGCGGGGGCGGGGGGTTGACGCGCCGCCGCGCGCAGGGGTGATCCGCTGCGCTCCTCACCCCTGCGCGGCGTGCCCGGTCCGCTCCGCTCCCCGGACCGAGCGCTCCGCGCTCTCACGCCCGAGGATGCCGGGGCCGCCGGTCCGCTCCGCTCCCCGGCCGCGCGCTCCGCGCGCTCGACCCCACCACCCTCCCCGCCGGGTCCGCTCCGCTCCCCACGGCGGGACCGTCCGGCCGAGCGGGGTGGCGCTCCGCGCCACCCCGAGCGCTCCGCGCTGCCGGACGGTACCCATGCCGCTACGCGGCACGGGCGCGGCACCCCGACAACCCCCCGCCCCCGCCCCACTCGTATGGGTTGACCTGCGGAAACGCCCCGAAAAACACCCCGGATGTCGGCATAGCGGGATACACTTTTCTTGTTGGTCGGCAGTGGCAGCCGACCACGCAAGGCAACCCCCTACCCACACCCAAGGGAGACCCATGTCCGAGCAGCCCACCCCCACCGCGACCGCGCACGTCACCGCGCCCTACGGCCCGCTCGCCGACGCCCTCACGATCGCCGAGTTCGGCACCGTGTGCGCCCCGACCCCGGCCCAGTCCTGCGTGCTCATCGAGGCCGACGACACCGGCCTGACCCTGCGCACCCACGACTGGGAGACCGCCGTCTCCGTCACCGTGCCCGACGCGACCGTCACCCGGGCCGGGGCCTCACTGCTCCCGCTCGCCCAGCTCAAGAAGACGCTGACCGCGATGGTCGCCGGAGAGACCAAGGCGACCGCAGCCCGCACCACGGTCACCCTGACCGGAGACCTCCTGACCACCGACCACCTCACCGTCCCGGTCACCGCGCCCCCCGTGGGCGAGTTCGCCCCAGCGAAGAAGCCCGCGCCCACCGCCGCCCACCTCGACGCCCAGGAGCTCTACCGCCAGCTCCAGCGCGTCCTCCCGGCCGCCGGAAAAGACGACACCCTCCCCATGCTGACGGGCGTACAGATGACCCTGACGGGCCAGACGCTCAACCTCTCGGCCACCGACCGCTACCGCTTCGCCGTCGCCGACGTCCCCGCCACCCCGCACCCCGACCACCCGGCGACCGCCGCCGACCACACCCTGACAACGCTCATTCCCGCCAGCGTCCTGACCCGCCTCTCCAAGTACCTCAAGACCTGCACCGGCCCCGTCGCCATCGCGTTCGGAACCCCCGAACTCACCCTGACCGTGGGCGACACCACCCTCACCATCCAGCCACTCCACGGGAACCTGCCCCGCTACGGTGCCCTGTTCCCCACCACGGTGGACACCTCCCTCACCCTGGACCGGGCCACCGCTCAGCGGGCCCTGAAGAAGTGCGCCGCCCTGATCGCTGCGTCGGGCGAGCGGGGCAGCCCGGTCACCCTCCGGTGGAACGACGACGGCATCCTCACCCTGGCCCCGCGCATCGGGGAGCCGGACGACCTGGCCCGCATCAAGGGCATGACCCTGGCGTTCACCACGCTCGCCGGAACCACCCCCAAGGCGCGCGAGGTCCACTCCAACCCCGCACTCCTCAAGGACGCCCTGGAGGCGTTCGCCGGAACAGACACCGTCACGCTCCACCTCCGCGACCTGAAGGAAGGCAGCACCAACGTCCCGCCGCTCCTGCTCACCACGGGCACCCACCCCACCGGCGAGGACTACCGCCACCTCCTGATGCCCGTACGCGTCTCCTGACGCCCCCCACACGGCCCTAGCAGCCGACCCGGGCGGCGCAGCCCGACCACCACGGCCGCGCCGCCCCCACAACCCCTCACCGGGCCGGACAGCCACGGCCCGCCCACAACCCGAGGAATCCTGATGCCCGAGCACAACGACCACCAGACCGTCGCCATCACCGAGCCGCCCCAGAACCCGCCCGCGCTCCGCATGGGCTTCCCCGCGCCCGGCGTCGAATACCCCTTCAGCGTCGGGGACATCGCCTACGCCACCGCCCGACGTCTCGGCCCCGGCTGGAATGCCGACGCGGGCTACTGGGGCACCACCGGCTCCCTCTGGGGCCCCTACACCGCGTGCTTCACGCTCCTGATCGACGTCGAAGGCGATCTGTGCATGGCCTACGACGTCGCCGCATCAGACGAGTGGCCCGACACCCCTCAGCTCCCGCGCGGCGTCCAGGAGTTCCCCGCCGGCCTTTTCCTCCCCGAGGCATG
This sequence comes from Streptomyces sp. NBC_01166, assembly GCF_045039765.1. Classification (NCBI taxonomy): domain Bacteria; kingdom Bacillati; phylum Actinomycetota; class Actinomycetes; order Kitasatosporales; family Streptomycetaceae; genus Streptomyces; species Streptomyces sp. NBC_01166. The sequence goes on along the minus strand of NZ_CP108614.1, from coordinate 2,062 downwards.
CGTCACCGACGGACTCGACCGCATCGCCGACCAGCTCGCCGCCGCCGTACGCGCCATTACCGGCACCTGACCACCGGGCGCAGCGCCGCACAAAGGGCGCAGCGGGGTCGTGGTGGCTGAGCGGGGCGCAGCAAAGCACGACGGGCCCGGCGGACCAGGGCGCAGCAAGGCGCGGCCGAGCCGGAAGACCTGACGCACACCCATATGCGCGATCCCCGGCGGCGGGCGCTCGACGCGCCGCCGCGTGCGGGGTGATCCGCTGCGCTCCTCACCCCGCAGGGCGTGCCCGGCCGCTCCGCGCCCGGACCGAGCGCTCCGCGCTCTCACGCCCGAGAAACCCGGCCCGCCGGACCGCTCCGCGCTCCGGCCGCGCGCTCCGCGCACTCGAACCGGCCCCCTCGACGTTCGGCAGCGCTCCGCACTCCCGAACGTTCCCCAGCCGCTGCGCGGCAGGGGAGCGGCGACCCGCCAAGCGCCCGCCGCCGGGCACCACCCATATGGGTTGACCTGCGGAAACGCCCCGAAAACAACCCTGTGTATCGGCATAGCGCGATACACTTTTCTTGTTGGTCGGCAGTGGCAGCCGACCGCGCAAGGCAACCCACCCATCCCGCGAAAGGGACCCAATGATCACCGAACAGAAGAACAATCATGCCCTCATTCTCCGTACCACCGGAGAATTCGAAATCATCGACTGGCCCGCAACCGGCGCACGCGGACACCTCGAAACCCTTTACCGCGCGATTGACTGCCACGCCGTTGATGCCGTCGACATCTCGCCGACGCTCACCATGTGGCTCAACGACGAGGGACTGATTACCGGAGCCCCGGTCAACCGCTCCGCAACAATTCTCTACGCCCTCCACAACGAGCCTATCCAGCACTACGTAGGAAACGTCGTCATCACCGGAGGAACCGACCGGCACGGCGAAACTCTCGGACTCAACAAAGACGAAATCGCGGCACTCGTCGAACTCCACCTGACGTTTATCCCCGTCACGGTCCCCGGAATGCGCGACCGGCGCAGCAGCTAGGTACCCAGCCGGGCGGCGGGAAATTCCCGCCGCCCCACCCGCCCAAAGCCAACAGACAGAAAAGGGGAAACAACAATGGGTACTCTGCTTCAGGTTCCGAGCGACCGCGACCGCAACCGGGCACTGGACATCTTCGACCGAGTAACCGACAAGGCAGGAATCGGCAGCCACGCCCTTACACTTGGCGTAACCGGCATTGGCGGAACCGCCATTGCGCTGTTTCCCTTCGTGCAGGACGACGAAGGAATGGCAGCCAATGGCAGCGACCTGTACGTGTTCTGTGACCTGCTCGCCATCGCCCTATCAGGCGCACACCCCAGCGGCCTCCTCCTCCGCACCATGGGACAGCCCCAGACCGTATGCGGCTGGCGCTTCACCGACGGCGACCCGCTGCCCCTCACCCGCGCCGAGGCATTCGACGCCTACACCATCCACCCGGACACTGACGGGCCCCTCATCCCTCTCCCGGGCACGGAATACGCCGACGCCCCCGTAATCCACATCTAACCCCCACAGGGGCGGGGGAAAGCCCCCTGCCCCCTCCTGTGGTGTTCTTGCTTGACGTGCCTGCGCAGGTTGGTTGAGTACTGCGCAGGTTCACTGATTCACGACAGGAATCCCCGGTGGGGATGGCGCAGAAACCCAGACCCTACCCAGGTACCCAAGTGATGCAGCGTGGGCGTAGCCTGAGTCCAGTTCTTAGCTACCACCGAAAATGATGCACGCGCATCCCGCCCGACCCGGGCACCCTCCCCTCTTGCTGCCGTCTTTGTCTGTGACAGCCATCAGTGGACCTAAGGGGTGAGGCAGGTGGAGCCCCCGAAACTCCTCCACGCGCCATGGACACATGGCCGGAGCCTGACCGTAGGTCAGGTGACGGATCACCACCCGGGCGGCACCCGCTGATCCGGCGTCAGCCGCAAGGCAAGACGGGGCGTGAATTCCGGAGGAATTCATAAACAATTCCGGAGGAATTGTTTAAAAGCCCGTAGGGCTTTATCATCTTTACGACCCGTAGGGTCGTGCGT